>JANNGR010000401.1:0-66863 GCA_031403955.1 Betaproteobacteria bacterium | reverse complement strand
CAATGCGCACGCCGGCCAAGCCAAACTTGCTCAAGGTGCGCATCAACAGCAAATGGTCATACTGGGCGATTCGATCCATGAAGCTCTGGCCGGCAAACGGCTGATAGGCCTCGTCCATGACCACAAAACCCGGTGCGGCGGCGATGATTTTCTCAATCACCGTGTCGTCCCATAGATTGGCACTGGGGTTGTTGGGATAGGCCAGGTAGATGATGGACGGCTGATGCAGCGCAATCGCCTCCAGCATCGCGGCCTCGTCCAACTCAAACTCGTTGTCAAGCGGTATGCCGACAAACTTGAGGCCCTGCAGTCGCGCGCTCAGGTCGTACATCACGAAGCCCGGTACCGGCGCCAGCACACTTGCACCAGAGACATCACAAGCCATGGCGAGCATTGAAACAAGCTCGTCGGAACCGTTACCCAGCACGATGTCAAATCCGCGCGGAATCCGTGCGTGCGCGGCCAGCGCCTGGCGCAGGTCGTTGAGGCTGCTGCCAGGATATCGGTTCAACGCCAGCGCACCCAGCCGTTGCCCCAATTCAATCTGCAGCGCAAGCGGCAAACGGTGTGGATTCTCCATCGCGTCCAACTTGAGCATGCCGGCCGAGTCCTGCACCGCATAAGCATGCATCGACACAATATCCTGGCGCAGGTGTCGGGCCATCAAACCGGGGAGCGCAGGACGGTGGCTGATCATGAAGACTGGCGGGGAAACATTGAAGTGTTCAAGACGAGAGAGGGTTCGATCAACCTCTTAACAGGTGTAAGCGGTGGACAGGGCATTTACCAGCACCAGTTGAACCGGCATGTCGGCCTCATAGAGACCGGCGTTGCGTTTTAGCTCCGCGTCGAAAAGCGGTTTGGCCATGCGCGGCTCGATCCGACGCCCATTCAGGCAAAACAGCGCCTTGGCACCGGCCCGTACGGCCTGGGCATTTGCTTCCAGAGCACCTTCCATCGCCCCCACCAGATAGTACTGGACATAGTTCCCGCCATAATGCTGGTCCGATTGTTCAAGGGCGCGCAGTTCCCGGATACTCATGGCATCGGCAACCGACGCGACCGACAATCCAAACCATGTGGCCGCGATGACGCGAGAGCCCCAACCACCGGCCCAACCGGTCACCACCTCATCGCGGCACCCAACCCTGGCTGTCATCCGAGCCTCATTTCCGCCGCCCGTGCGTGCGCCTGCAAGCCTTCCCCGTATGCCAACTCGGCGGCCACTTTTCCCAGCCTGCGGGCGCCAGCTTCGGTAACCTCAATCAAGCTGCTGCGTTTCTGAAAATCATATACCCCCAAAGGGCTGGAAAATCGCGCGGTGGCACCGGTCGGCAACACGTGGTTCGGGCCTGCGCAATAGTCGCCTAGGCTCTCGCTGGTATAGGCACCAAGAAATATTGCCCCCGCATGCCTGAGCATTGGTTCCCATTGGTGCGGATTGCGGCTACTCACCTCCAAGTGCTCTGGCGCGACCCGGTTGCTGATGGCGCAGGCCTCTTCCATGTTGCGCGTGTGAACCATGATGCCACGACCGTTCAGCGAGCTGGCAATGATGCCGCGACGTGCCATCGACGGTAACAAGCGGTCAATTTCCGCCTGCACCCGGTCAATGTAGGAAAGGTCGGGGCTCAACAGTATGCTTTGCGCAAATTCGTCGTGTTCCGCCTGGCTGAACAAATCCATGGCCACCCAATCGGGCGGCGTTGTGCCGTCAGCAAGCACCAGGATTTCGCTTGGGCCCGCAATCATGTCAATGCCGACAACACCGAAAACACGGCGCTTGGCAGCCGCCACGTAGGCGTTGCCTGGTCCAGTGATCTTGTCTACCTTGGGAATCGTCTGGGTGCCAAAAGCCAGCGCTGCGATCGCCTGCGCGCCGCCGATGGTAAAGGCACGCGTCACTCCAGCTACGTAGGCCGCTGCCAGCACCAAGGGATTGCGCTCGCCGGTTGCGGTTGGACAGGCTCCGGCGGGCGGCGCGGCGGTTGGCACGACCATGATGATTTCGCCGACCCCGGCCACATGGGCCGGAATCGCATTCATCAATACCGAAGAGGGATAGGCCGCTTTTGCGCCGGGTACGTAAATCCCGACCCGATCCAGCGCGGTCACCTTTTGCCCCAGCAGCGTACCGTCTTCGTCACGGTAGCTCCAGCTCTCGCCGTTGGCCTTTTTCTGTGCTTCGTGGTAGGTGCGAATACGTTGTGCCGCAAAGAGAAGCGCTTCGCGCTGCGCCAATGGAATGGCGTCAAAAGCCTGTTTCAACTCGCCTTGGGCCAACTCGAGCGCACCAACGCAAGCCACATGTACGCCATCAAAACGCCTGGTGTACTCCAACACGGCGTCATCTCCGCGAAGACGCACGTCGACCAGAATCTCGGCGACACGTAGTTCAATTGCCGCGTCGGTCGTACTCGACCAATGCAGCCGGGCCTTGAGTTCGGCCTCAAAATTGTCGCTGCGGGTCGAAAGCCGTGCCGGCAAAGCTGCCAATGTCATCGTGATAAATTGCGACTAAGGATTCACCGCGGCGGCCAAAGCGTCAATCAGGTTGCGGATCGGCGCTTGCTTTAGCTTGAGTGCCGCCTGGTTGACAACCAGCCGCGCGCTGATGTCCATGATGTGCTCGACCTCGACCAGCTGATTCGCCGCAAGCGTGCCGCCGGTGGAAACCAGGTCCACAATCGCGTCCGCCAATCCGGTCAATGGAGCCAGCTCCATGCTGCCGTAGAGTTTGATCAAGTCCACATGCACGCCCTTGGCGGCAAAAAAATCGCGCGCAATGGCCACGTATTTGGTTGCCACCTTCAGCCGCGAGCCCTGTCGGACCGCCCAGGCGTAGTCAAAGTCAGCACGAACCGCCACACAGATGCGGCATTTTGCGATATGCAGATCAAGCGGCTGGTACAAGCCGTCGCTGCCGTGTTCGAGCAAGGTATCCTTGCCGGTAACTCCCAGGTCTGCGCCACCGTACTGCACATAGGTCGGCACATCGGTGGCGCGCACCACCAGAATCCTGACATTGGCCTGGCTGGTCGCAAGAATAAGCCTTCTGGATTTCTCCGGGTCATCCAGGATCTTGACGCCCGCGGCATGAAGAAGAGGCAATGCGTCTTCAAAAATCCGGCCTTTGGAGAGCGCAAGCGTGATCATCCTGCCACCTTCACGCGGATATGCGCTCGATGTCCGCGCCGAGACCGCGCAACTTGGACTCCATCTGGTCATAACCGCGATCCAGGTGGTAAATGCGGTCAATCATGGTCTGCCCGTCTGCCACCAAGCCGGCGATTACCAGACTAGCCGAGGCGCGTAAATCAGTCGCCATGACGGTCGCGCCAGACAGTGTTTCCACGCCTTCTAACACCGCCACGTTGCCATCAATCTGGATTTTCGCGCCCAGGCGCACCAGTTCGTTGACGTGCATGAAGCGATTTTCAAAAATTGTTTCGGTCATCTTCGCGCTGCCATAGGAGATGCAATTCAGCGCCATGAACTGGGCCTGCATGTCGGTGGGGAACCCGGGATACTCGGTGGTCCGGAAACTTTGCGCCGTCAGTCTGCCGTGCGAGTGGATGCGGATTCCGCCCGGCACGGCGGTGATGCTGGCGCCCGCGGCAAGCAGTTTTTCGATCACCGCTTCCAGATGGTCGACACGCGCGTTGGCCAGCACAACATCCCCGCCGGCCGCGGCGACCGCACAAAGAAACGTACCGGCCTCGATCCGGTCCGCAACGACGCGGTGGCGGCAGGCACCTAGTGCGTTCACACCTTCTATAAAAATGTGGCTGGTGCCGTGTCCTTCAATTCTTGCACCCATGGCTATCAACATTTCCGCCAAGTCCGTGATTTCAGGCTCCTGCGCGGCATTCTCCAGAACGGTTTCGCCTTGCGCCAGCGCCGCCGCCATCAGAAAGTTTTCGGTACCGGTCACGGTAACCATGTCGGTTGTGATGCGGGCACCGGTGAGGCGGGTCCGGCCGGGGCGCAATTTCGCAATCATGTAGCCGTGTTCAACCACGATGTCGGCGCCCATCGCCGTCAGACCTTTGATATGCTGGTCCACCGGACGTGAACCGATGGCGCACCCGCCAGGCAGAGACACCGTGGCTTCGCCGAACCGGGCCAGCAAGGGGCCCAACGCCAGCACTGAAGCGCGCATCGTCTTGACCAGGTCATACGGCGCCTCCGGCGACGTCAGGTTGCTTGCATCAACGCGCACCACGCCATCGTCACCACGTTCAACACCCACCCCCATATTGCGGATCAGCTTGACCATGGTTGATACGTCCTGCAGGCGCGGAACGTTTTCCAGCGTTACCGCTTGTGCCGTCAGCAAACAGGCGCACAACTCGGGCAAAGCAGCATTTTTCGCTCCAGAGATTGGCACCATGCCATCCAATTGGCGGCCACCGCGAATCAGTAACTTATCCATTCACCTTCCATTCGGACGGCGTCAGGGTTTTCATCGACAAGGCATGCACTTCATCGGTATGCATTTTCGCCCCGAGCGTGGAATAAACCAGTTGGTGCCGCTGCACAGCCCGTTTGCCCTCGAATTCCGACGAGACAATCGTGGCGTACCAATGCCGGCCATCACCTTCGAGCGTGCAATGCTCACAGGCAAGTCCTGCCAGGATGATGGACCTGAGTTCGTCGGCAGTCATATCAAACGGTCCATTCAGGTTCGGATCTTGTAGCCAATGCGAAGCAAATACACGGCCACCGCGCTTGCGGCCGCCAGTGCCGTCGCCACTATGACCAGGCTGAGCCAGGGCGAAACGTCACTCAAGCCGAAGAAGCCGTAACGAAATCCATCGATCATGTAGAAGAACGGGTTCAGATGGCTGACGCCTTGCCAAAATGGCGGCAAGGATCGAATCGAATAGAACACGCCGCTGAGGAATGTCATCGGCATGATGACAAAATTCTGGAAGGCGGCCAACTGGTCGAATTTCTCGGCCCACAAGCCGGCGATCAGGCCCAATGTGCCCATAAGCGCCGCCCCGAGCAGCGCAAACACAAGAATCCAGAGCGGCGCGACATAACTTGGGCTGGCGAACCAAGCCGTCGCGACGATCACACCTGCGCCAACAACCAATCCGCGCACCACCGACGACGCCACATAGGCAATAAACCAGTTCCAATGCGACAAAGGCGTCAACAAGAGGAATACAAGGCTTCCCATTATCTTGCTCTGGATCAGCGACGATGAGCTATTGGCGAATGCATTTTGCAGCACGCTCATCATCACCAGGCCTGGTACCAGGAAGGCGGTATAAGCAACCGTGTCGTAGACTTTGACGTGATCTTCAAGCACATGGCCGAAGATCAGCAGATACAGGATGGCGGTAAGCACCGGCGCGGCTACGGTCTGAAAGCCAACCTTCCAGAAACGCAGCACTTCTTTGTAGAACAGAGTTTGCCAGCCGCTCATGCTGTTTCCATGGCATGCCGGCGGGCGACAGCACCGCTGCTGGCCAGAAGGTTCACGCCACCACTCCGGCAACCGTATGCCGGTGCTGCGTCATGACGTCCAAAAATACGTCCTCAAGGTCCGCCTTGCGAATTTCTACATCTTCCGCATGTAGGCCGGCCTCGCGCACGGCGCACAGGTAGTTCTCGATCTCCAGCGCGTCGTGCGCCGGGAACTGGACGATTCGACCAGTAATCCGCGCCTTGTCCGCCAGTACCTTGGGCAACTCGGCGTCCAGCTTGAACCGCAGCACGTTGCTTGACGCGGCCTTGAGCAATTCACTGGTCCGGTCCAGCGCAACCACTCGCCCCGACTTGAGCATCGCGATCCGACCGCACAGCGCTTCAGCCTCTTCCAGGTAATGGGTTGTCAACAATACCGTGTGGCCTTGCTTGTTGAGCTTGGCGATGAAATGCCACAAGGTCTGGCGCAACTCCACATCGACGCCAGCCGTCGGCTCATCCAGCACGATCACCGGGGGCTTGTGCACCAGCGCCTGGGCTACCAGCATGCGCCGCTTCATGCCGCCCGAAAGTTGACGCATATTCGAGTTGGCTTTGTCGGCAAGGCCAAGGCTGTCAAGCAGTTCGTCAATCCAGGCATCGTTGTTCTTGACGCCAAAGTAACCCGACTGTATCCGCAGCGCCTCGCGTACATTGAAAAAAGGATCAAAAACCAGCTCTTGTGGAACTACGCCGAGTTTTCGCCGCGCATCCGCGTAGTCAACCACGACATCACTTCCCAGAACCTCCACCCTGCCTTGAGTCGCGCGGGTCAGGCCGGCGAGGATGCTGATCATCGTGGTCTTGCCGGCTCCATTGGGGCCCAAAAGCCCGAAAAACTCACCTCGCTGTATGTCGAGGCTGACGCAATCCAGCGCCAAAAACATGTTGTCTCGGGAGCCGTGGGAGGAAGAATAAGCTTTGGAAACCGACTGAAAGGAAATGGCTGGCATGAGAGTCCGCCATTTTAGCGGGTCATGTCACGCCGCTGGCAGCAACTCGGCAATTCCGTACACAGCGGCCAGATCGCGCAAACGCGCCGGCATCGCCTGGATGGCAAGTATCTTGCCGAGTGCCAGGCCCTCGCGACGAAACTCCAGCAAAACCGCCAGCGCCGCGGAGTCGAACCGCGTCAATGCGCTCGCGTCCACCACGACCGTCGATCCGGACTCCAGGCGCAGCCCTTGCACCAGCATCTGCATACACGCTTTTGCCTCGGTCCGGGTCAAGTCCACCGGAAGTACCAGCACCATCAACCCTTTTTGGCGTTGGTCTTGTTGCGCTCGCTCAGCGTACCAATTAGCCCGTCAATACCTTTCGCATTGATCTCCTGCGCAAATTGACTTCGATAGGTCTCAACCAACCAAACGCCGAGAACGTTGAGGTTGTAAATCTTCCAGCCACTGCCTTGACCAGGCGTCTTTTCGAGCCGGTAGTCCAGTTGGATCGGGTCTCCGCGGCCTTTAACCTCGGAACGAACCACCACTTCCTTGTCGTCTGGCGCAGCGCGCAATGGCTTGATGACAATCGTCTGGTCATGCACCTGGGCCAACGCGCCGGCATAGGTGCGCACAAGCAAGATTTTGAACTCGTCCTGCAATCGCTTCTGCTGCTCTGGCGTCGCCTGGCGCCATGCCGGACCGACCGCGGACGCCGTCATGCGCAGAAAGTTGACATTCGGCATGATTCGCTCGTCGACCAACGCAACGATACGCGACACATCTCCAGTTTGAATGGATTTATCACCCTTGATGCCGTCCAGCACCTCCGATGACAAGCGTTGGATCATGGCATCGGCGCCTTCATCCGCTGCCGATACCGGCAAAACGGACAGGAACGTGGCGCTGGCCAAAACCAAGGCCACCAGGCGGCTCAAATAACGACGTTGCATCCTTGATCCTTCAATTCAAATTACCCAAAGGGGCCAGGTTTTCATAACGTTGCAGCGCGGAAAGCGGCTGACAAATTCGACGCAATCTCTCGATGTCGCCTTGCCGACGGGCATGTTATCGCGTGTTGTCCTTGCCATCCGCCCGTTCTTCCGGTGGTTCGCCATCAAATACAGAATTCCTGCGACGCTGGAGAAACGCATCGCGCGTAAAGCTGTACTTGTCCAGCGCCGCTTCATCGAGCGTTGTACTGACACTTAGCAAGCCGGCCCTGGTCTCCAGCCGATCTACCAATTTGATTGTGTTACGTGTCGGCACATGGTTCACATGCGAAACAAGGTCGCCCCACATGTCCACCGGCATCGCTATCGTGTCCCTGACAGTCGATGGTCCTAACAAGGGCAGAACCAGATAGGGTCCGGTAGACACGCCCCAGTGACCAAGCGTCTGGCCAAAGTCCTCCCGATGCCGCTCGATACGCAGCTCACTGGCAACATCGAAAACGCCGCCCACGCCCATCACCGTATTCACGCTAAAGCGCATGAAATTGTCCGCTGCCGCCTGCACCTTGAATTGCAGTACGTTGTTCACGAACGACCAGGCATCGTCCAGGTTGCCAAGAAAATTGCTGACTCCGGCACGCACCAGGTTGGGGGTCAATTCCCGGTAGACGGTGGCTGCCGGTTTGAACACGGCTTTGTCGACAGCGTCATTAAACTCGAATACGCCACGGTTAAATGGCTCAAACGGATCGCGAGGATGGGCATCGGGCCGGGTCGCACAGCCAAACAACGAAGCCAGTACCAGACCACTGGACATGGCGCGGCGCGCGATTTGAGTCGCCGCTGAGCAAAAAACTGCTGTCATTTTTTTTCCTTGCTGCCCTGCGCTGTACTTCCATCAGCGGCCTTGCTGTACAAGAATTGGCTGATCAGGTTTTCCAGCACCACCGCCGACTGCGTATTGGAAATGGTATCACCAGCGACCAACGACTTGGCTTCAGCGCCTGGTTCCAGGCCCAGGTATTGTTCTCCCAGCAAGCCGCTAGTCAGAATCTTGAGTGAACTGTCTTTCGGGAACACGTAACGGCTCTCCATCGCCATCGTGACCCGAGCCTGAAACGACTTGTCATCAAACGTGATCGCCTCGACCCGGCCGACCACGACTCCCGCACTCCTTATCGCAGCCTTGGGCTTGAGACCTCCGACATTGTCGAATTTGGCATCAACACGATAAGTTTGCTGGAAATTCAGACTCAACAAGTTGGCCGACTGCAAAGCCAGGAACAGAATCGCGGCGGCGCCCGCCAATACGAACAGTCCGACCCAGACATCATTTTTTGAGCGTTGCACTACATCCTCCAAAATTCATGGGAACCCCGGGATTGACGGTAGGTGAGCCGGCATCGCTCGAAAACGTTCATAAGCTGAACATCATTGCAGTCAGGATGAAATCCAGACCCAAGACTGACAAAGACGCGACCACTACAGTTCGGGTGGTGGCCTTAGAAACCCCTTCCGGCGTCGCCTGCGCCTCAAATCCCTGAAGTAGCGCAACAAAAGTCACGGTAAAACCAAACACAACACTCTTGATGACGCCGTTGCCCACGTCACGCCAAACGTCCACCCCACCTTGAATCTGACTCCAGAACGAACCTGAGTCGACGCCAATCATCAGCACCCCGACGACCCAACCACCGATGATGCCCATTGCGCTGAAAACTGCCGCCAGCAACGGCATAACCATCACGCCGGCCCAGAACCGTGGCGCAAGAATGCGTTGCACTGGATCGACCGCCATCATTTCCATGACACTGATTTGCTCGCCGGCCTTCATCAACCCAATCTCGGCGGTTAGCGAAGTTCCCGCACGGCCGGCGAACAAAAGCGCCGTTACCACCGGACCCAACTCGCGCACCAGGCTTAGCGTCACGAGCAAGCCCAGGGCTTCAGCGGAGCCATAACGCTGCAACGTGTAGTACCCCTGCAGCCCGAAGACAAAGCCGACGAACAGGCCCGAGACCGCAATAATGGCGAGTGAATAGTTACCCAGGAAGTGCATCTGGTCCCGGATCAGCCCGAAACGCCTGAAACTCGGTCCCACCAACGTAACCAATTTCAAGAACAGCCGCGCCCCATGGCCCAGATTGGCCAGCCGAGCGCGCACAGCAAAGCCCAGATCGCCCGGCCGGTACCAACTCATACTGGCGCTCCCGAACGTCGATCGGTCGTTGCCGATGCCTGTTCGGGCCCAAAGTCTTCCTCGACCGATGGTCCAGGATAGTGAAACCGCACCGGGCCATCCGGGCGGGCATTTACGTATTGAGAGACCAGAGGATCGGCACTTTGACGCACGTCTGCCGGAGCTCCTTGCGCCGCGATTTTTCCGTTGGCAAGAATAATCACATGGTCTGCAATCGCGAATGTCTGTTCCAGTTCGTGCGAAACAAACAGGCTGGTCAGGCCCATCGCGTCATTCAGATGCCGGATCAACCGGGCCGCGGTTCCAAGCGAGATCGGATCGAGCCCTGAAAATGGCTCGTCGTACATCACGAGTTCCGGATCCAGGGCGATCGCGCGCGCCAATGCAATGCGACGCGCCATGCCACCCGAAACTTCGCTTGGCATCAAGTCACGGGCGCCGCGCAGGCCCACGGCGTTGAGTTTCATCAACACAATGTCCCGAATCAGCGGCTCTGGCAGGCTGGTGTGTTCACGCAAAGGGAATGCCACGTTCTCGAAGACACTGAGATCGGCAAACAGGGCGCCGAACTGGAACAACATTCCCATACGCCGGCGCGCGGCATATAGGCTGGTCTGGTCCATGGCCCCGATATCCTGAAATCCGTCTATGTCATAAAGACGCAACTCCCCCTTCTGGGCGCGGTTCTGACCACCGATCAGCCGAAGAATGGTGGTTTTTCCACCACCGGAAGCGCCCATCAATGCGGTCACTTTCCCACGTGGAATGGTGAGCGACACGTCATCCAGGATGACGCGTTCACCGTATCCGAAGGTGAGATTGCACAGTTCTACGAACGCAGGGGGAAGGGTCGAAGCCATAAAAACAAAAGCCGGTCAGTTCCCGGCTTTTGCATGATAAGGGATTCTTCGGTGCGCAACGCCCGAGAACCATGAACCCGGCCCGTTCCGCTCCATTCGCATGCGGGCGCTTCGGTTACCAATTACCTCGGCAGGTCGCTGAATCCCATCAGAAATTCGTCAATCGCGCGCGCCGCCTGGCGGCCTTCGCGTATCGCCCAAACCACGAGACTTTGGCCGCGGCGCATATCGCCAGCAGCAAACACCTTTGGAACATTGGTCACATAACCGCCGTTGAAATCAGTACCGGCCTTGACGTTTCCGCGGCCGTCCTTGTCAATGCCAAAAGCGTCCAGGATCGAGGCCACCGGGGACACAAATCCCATCGCCAGCAACACCAGATCGGCCTTCAAGGTCTGCGTTGAGCCAGGCGCTTCGACCAATTTTCCATCCTTCCAGTCCACCCGCACGGTCTTCAGTCCGGTCAACTTTCCGTGTTCGCCAATGAACTCCTTGGTGGAGATCGCGAACTCGCGCTCACAGCCCTCCTCGTGGCTGGAACGGGTGCGCAGCTTGATCGGCCAATAGGGCCATGTCAAGGGTCGATTTTCTTCCAGGGGCGGTTGTGGCATTACCTCAAACTGCGTGACGCTTGCCGCGCCGTGCCGGTTGCTGGTGCCAACGCAGTCGCTGCCGGTGTCGCCCCCTCCGATGACGATCACGTGTTTGCCATCGGCGCGCAATTGGTTGCTTATGTTGTCGCCGGCGTTGACCCGATTCTGTTGCGGAAGGAACTCCATCGCAAAATAAACTCCTTCCAGATCGCGCCCCGGCACCGGCAAATCTCGCGACTGCTCCGCGCCACCGGCAAGCAGCACCGCGTCGAAGTCTTGCATCAATTGAGCGGCGGTAGTGGTCTGCGTCGCCCAGTTGATTACCTTGGAATCCGGCGCAAGCACGCCGACCAGCACACCGGTACGAAACACGACTCCCTCCGCGCGCATCTGTTCGACACGCCGGTCAATGTGCGACTTCTCCATTTTGAAGTCCGGAATTCCGTAGCGCAACAAACCGCCGACACGGTCATTTTTCTCGATCACGGTTACGTCGTGGCCGGCGCGTGCAAGTTGCTGGGCCGCTGCCAGACCGGCCGGGCCAGAGCCTATAACCGCCACCGACTTGCCAGTCCGATGCCTGGCGACCTGCGGCTTGACCCATTCCCGCGCCCAGGCATGGTCAATGATGGCGTGTTCGATCGACTTGATGCCGACCGCATCATCATTCACGTTCAACGTGCAGGCCGCCTCACAGGGCGCCGGGCAGATACGGCCAGTGAACTCGGGGAAATTGTTGGTGCTGTGCAACACCGCGATGGCGTTTTTCCAGTCTCCCTGGTACACCAGATCATTGAAATCCGGAATTATGTTGTTGACCGGACAGCCGCTGTTGCAAAACGGTGTACCGCAGTCCATGCAACGCGCACTCTGCGTCCTGGCCTGCGTGTCGTCCAGCGCAATTACAAATTCCTTGTAGTTCTTGACGCGCTCCGGTACCGGCCGATAAGGCTCCTCCAGCCGCTCGAATTCCATGAAGCCTGTGATTCTTCCCATTTTTCGGTCCTGATTGTTGTTATTACGGCAATCCGTTATTTGGCTGCCACCGCTTCTTTGCGGGCAGCGCCGCGCGCACGAGCGGATGCCGCAACGGCAGGCTCGTGCCGGGGTTGCGCGCCCAGAGCGGCCTTACGGGCCGCAATTTCACCCAGCGCCCGCTTGTATTCGATCGGGAACACCTTGACAAACCGGCTGCGCGCAAGTTCCCAGTTATCGAGCAATTCCCGCGCACGCTTGCTGCCGGTCCACCGGTTGTGTTCTTCCAGCAGCTTCTTCAGTTGCGCTTCGTCGGTCTGGCCTCGGTGCCAAAGCCCGATGTCCATCATGGTCTGTTGCTCAGTGCCGGCCAGCACGTTTTCCAGCGACACCATGGCGGTGTTGCAACGGCGGGTGAACTGACCATCTTCGTCGTACACATAAGCGATGCCGCCACTCATACCGGCAGCGAAATTGCGTCCGGTCTTGCCAAGCACGGCCACCGTGCCGCCGGTCATGTATTCGCAACCATGATCGCCGGTTCCCTCCACCACTGCGGTCGCGCCAGACAGACGCACCGCGAAACGCTCTCCGGCGACGCCACTGAAAAACGCCTCGCCAGTGGTTGCACCGTACAACGCCGTGTTACCAATGATGGTGTTTTGGGTCGAGATACCGCGAAAGTCGATGCTAGGCCGGACCACGACGCGGCCACCACTCAAGCCTTTGCCGGTGTAGTCGTTGGCGTCCCCGATCAAATACAAGGTGATGCCATTGGCGAGAAACGCGCCGAACGACTGGCCACCGGTGCCCTCGAGCTGTATGCGAATCGTGTCATCCGGCAAGCCCTGCGGGTGTACCTTGGTCAATGCGCCGGACAACATGGCGCCCAATGACCGGTTGACGTTGCGGGCGACCTCCATGAATTTGACCTTTTCACCACGTTCGATCGCCGCCCTCGATTTTTCAATCAGCACTTTATCCAGTGAGCGCTCCAGGCCATGGTCCTGCTGCTGCACGTGAAAACGCGGTACATCGGCGGGCACCATGGGCTGGGCAAACAGACGGCCAAAGTCCAGGCCACTGGCCTTCCAATGCTCAATGCCAGGCGCGGTGTCGAGCAAATCGGCACGGCCGATCATGTCGTCGAACTTTCGGATGCCCAACTGCGCCATGATCTGGCGCACCTCTTCGGCAACAAAGAAGAAATAGTTGACGACATGCTCCGGCTTGCCAGAGAACTTCTTGCGCAGGACCGGGTCCTGCGTGGCAACGCCAACCGGGCAGGTATTCAGGTGGCACTTGCGCATCATGATGCAGCCTTCGACCACCAGCGGCGCGGTCGCGAACCCAAACTCGTCGGCACCGAGAAGGGCGCCAATGGCAACGTCGCGCCCGGTCTTCATCTGCCCGTCGGCCTGCACCCGGATACGGCCGCGCAAGCGATTGAGCACCAGGGTTTGCTGGGTTTCGGCCAAACCAATTTCCCACGGGCTGCCGGCGTGTTTGATGGACGACCAGGGTGAGGCACCGGTTCCGCCGTCATGGCCGGCAATCACCACATGGTCACTCTTGCATTTGGCCACGCCGGCCGCCACCGTGCCGACGCCGATCTCGCTGACCAGCTTGACACTGATACTGGCGTGCGGAGCCACGTTCTTCAGGTCATGGATCAGCTGCGCCAGATCCTCGATCGAGTAAATATCGTGGTGCGGCGGCGGGGAGATCAGACCAACGCCAGGCACCGAATAACGCAGCCGGCCGATGTACTCCGACACCTTGCCGCCGGGCAACTGGCCACCCTCGCCCGGCTTGGCGCCTTGCGCCATCTTGATCTGAATTTGATCCGCGCTGTTGAGGTACTCCGCAGTGACACCAAAACGCCCAGACGCCACCTGCTTGATCCGGGAGCGCAATGAGTCTCCATCATGGAGCGGGTAATCGACCTCGACAACATCATGGCCCATCACGTCGCCCAAGGTCTGACCCTGTGTGATCGGTATGCCCTTGAGTTCCTGGCGGTAACGCGCCGGGTCCTCACCACCCTCGCCGGTATTGCTCTTGCCGCCGATGCGGTTCATGGCCACGGCCAGCGTCGCATGGGCTTCGGTAGAGATCGAACCCAACGACATGGCACCAGTCGCAAAGCGTTTGACGATGTCACTGGCCGGTTCCACCTCGTCCACCGCAATCGCCTTGGCCGGGTCGATCCTGAACTCAAACAGGCCGCGCAACGTCATGTGCCGGCGCGACTGGTCGTTAATCAGCTGGGCATATTCTTTATAGGTGTTCCAGTTGTTGGCGCGGGTGCTGTGCTGCAGCTTGGCTATGGCATCTGGCGTCCACATGTGTTCCTCGCCACGCACGCGCCAGGCATATTCGCCACCGGCGTCGAGCATGTTGGCAAGCACCGGGTCGTCACTGAAGGCGGCCTTGTGCATGCGGATTGCCTCCCGTGCGATGTCGAAAACGCCGATACCTTCAACGCGGCTGGGTGTGCCGGTAAAGTATTTATTGATGGTCTCGCTGTTGAGGCCAATCGCCTCAAACAACTGCGCACCACAGTAACTCATGTAGGTTGAAACACCCATCTTCGACATGACTTTGGACAAACCTTTGCCAACCGCCTTGATATAGTTGTAAACGGCCTTATCAACGCCCAGTTCACCCGGCAGCCGGGCATGCAACTGGGCCAGCGTCTCAAGTGCCAAAAAGGGATGCACGGCTTCCGCGCCATAACCGGCAAGGGCGGCAAAATGGTGCACCTCACGCGCACTACCGGTTTCCACCACCAACCCCGCAGTGGTACGTAGACCCTGGCGCACCAGGTGTTGATGCACCGCGCTCAGTGCCAGCAGCGCGGGAATTGCGAATTGCGTCGCGCTGACCGCCACGTCACTGATGATCAGGATGTTCTTGCCACTTTTGATCGCGTCGACTGCTTCCGCGCACAAGGATGCCAGTTTCGCCTCCACACCTTCATGTCCCCAGGCTAGCGGATAGGTGATATCCAGCGCGTGGCTGCGAAACTTTCCATACGTGTGGCGATCGATGTCACGCAGCTTGGCCATATCGGCAAAACCAAGAATCGGCTGCGCCACCTCCAGCCGCATCGGCGGATTGACCTGATTGATGTCGAGCAAATTGGGCTTTGGCCCCACAAAAGACACCAGCGACATCACAATCGCTTCACGGATCGGATCAATCGGCGGATTGGTAACCTGCGCAAACAACTGCTTGAAGTAACTGTATAGCGGCTTGTTCTTGTCTGACAGAACGGCCAGCGGACTGTCGTTACCCATCGAGCCAATGCCTTCCTCACCGCTGAGTGCCATCGGACTCATCAAAAATTTCAGATCCTCCTGCGTGTAGCCAAAGGCCTGCTGGCGATCCAGTAAAGACGGCGCCACCGATACTGGGCCCGGGGAGACCAACCGCGAACGGCCGCTCGGCAACTCCGTAGCCCTCGCATTGGCCGGCTTGTCGACTAACTTCACATCATCGAGCTTGATGCGCAGGTTCTCGATCCATTGTTTGTAAGGCTTCGAGTTCGCCAGGTTGGACTTGAGCTCCTCATCGTCAATCATGCGGCCTTGTTCCAGGTCGATGAGAAACATCTTGCCCGGTTGCAAGCGCCATTTGCGCACGATCCGGTTCTCCGGTACCGGTAACACGCCGGACTCGGACGCCATGATCACCAGATCGTCATCGGTGACGCAGTAACGCGACGGGCGCAGGCCATTGCGGTCCAGTGTCGCGCCGATCTGACGGCCGTCGGTAAACACTATCGATGCGGGACCGTCCCAGGGCTCCAACATCGCGGCATGGTATTCATAAAAGGCCTTGCGGCGTTCGTCCATCGTGGTGTGCTGTTCCCATGGCTCGGGAATCATCATCATCACGGCCTGTCCGAGCGGGTAACCCGCCATGGTCAGCAATTCCAGGCAATTGTCGAAAGTGGCAGTGTCGGACTGGCCGGGAAAACTGATTGGATAGAGCTTGGGCAAGTCGGCGCCAAGAACCGGTGAAGACATGACGCCTTCACGCGCCTTCATCCAGTTGTAGTTGCCCTTGACCGTATTGATCTCGCCGTTGTGCGCCACGTAGCGGTACGGATGCGCCAGTGGCCACTCGGGAAAAGTATTGGTCGAAAAACGCTGATGCACCAAGCCCAACGCGGAAACGCAACGTTCGTCTTCCAGATCCCGGAAATAGATACCAACCTGATCGGCAAGCAGCAGACCCTTGTAGACCACCGTGCGGCTTGACATGCTGGGTACGTAATACTCTTTGCTATGCTTGAGCTGGAGACTTTGAATGGCGGCGCTGGCCGTCTTTCGTATTACATACAGCTTGCGCTCCAGCGCGTCCTGCACTATCACGTCGTCACCGCGGCCGATAAATACCTGGCGCATGACCGGCTCTTTTGTCCGCACCGCGGGCGACATGGGCATGTCCCGATTCACTGGTACATCGCGCCAGCCAAGCAAAACCTGGCCCTCGGCTTTGATGGCACGCTCCATTTCCTGCTCACAGGCCAGCCGCGATGCGTGCTCCTTGGGAAGAAATATCATGCCGACGCCGTATTCGCCTGGCGCAGGTAACACGACGCCTTGCCTGGCCATTTCTTCCCGGTAGAGTGTGTCAGGCAACTGGATCAGAATGCCGGCGCCATCACCCATCAGTTTGTCGGCGCCAACCGCCCCGCGATGGTCCAGGTTTTCAAGAATCTTGAGTGCGTTGTTGACGATCTCATGGGACTTGATGCCCCTGACATTCGCGACGAACCCAACTCCGCATGCGTCATGCTCGTTGGTCCGGGAATACAAACCATTCTTCTCTAGATGCTCGATCTCAGCAGCCGTCACCATGGTATTTCCTCAATTTTTTGCGCCGCGCCGTGCCCTGCATGCCACGCTGCTCCGCCGCGCTCAATTCCTCGCGCCACCCAACAATAGCCAGTTTAGTGCACAGCAACATTGATGCCAAGAAAAATAATCGGGGTCAGATTCCAATTAATACATGACCAATAATATTTGGCATTAATTGGGGACATATACGTTGGGTGCCCTTTGAGACTGCCTCTCAATCGTTTCCTACCGGAGGTGCGGTATTCCTCTTGTTAATCCTGGGTCGCCCAGCGGGTGACTTCGAAATCCGCCGCTCGGTTTTTTTCTGCAGTCCAGCGACAAAATCGACATCTCCCAAGGCCCACCCACTCCTGACCGACTGGGTCAGGGCAGTTTGTTGTTGTGCAGTAATACCGGCTTGCACCATTTTGCTGTAACTCGCCTCGCGAGCAAAAGGTGTATTACCCAACTCCCACATAAGCGGATGTGGCGACACCAATGGGTCTATGCGCATGCCCGCGTAATGGCCGTGACTGGACCAGGGATAGTCCTGCGCCTGCAACACCAACCCGGCTCGCACGGGGTTGAGGTCGATATACACCGTGCAGGCGAACAAATAACGGTCGGTTTGCATCAATGAGGACTTGTAACGCCCCTCCCACAGCGTACCGGAACGGCCCTGCACGTCATTGAAATGCCGCACGTATTGGCGCCCGACCGCCTGCATCATCCGCGGCAAAGACTCAACCGCCCGCGGAGTCACGAGCAGATGGAAGTGATTGCCCATCAACACGTAAGCGTGAACCGCTATCCCGAAGCTGCTAGCACTTTTGCCCAGCAAATCAAGCATCAGATGCCGGTCAGCGACCGAGGCAAATATGGATTGCCGGTTGTTGCCACGCTGGATGACGTGGTATGGAAAGCCAGGAACACAAAGACGGGGAAGGCGAGCCATCGATTGATACCATGATTGTTTTATATTATGATAACTTTAATCTGACCCCAATAATTTCAGTTCAAACCTGGTGCTCATCAGTTCCAGCAAACCGAACTGCTCCAGAATTGCCCGCAGCCGTTCGGCCGCGCTTTGCTTGTCTTGGCCGGTGTAGCGCGCAATGATGAGTTCATTTTTCATGCTGTGTTCCCATCCCACCAACTCGGTGACGGTGACCTGGTAACCCGACGCCTCCAGGTACAGGCAACGCAATACGTTGCTGATCTGGCTCCCGATCTCACGCGCGTGCAATGGATGTCGCCACAGTTCCGCCAGTGGCGTGCGGCCCAGGCTCAAGGCTTTGCCGGAGTTCAGTAACCTGGCCACTTCGGCCTGGCAGCAGGGCACCAGCAGCATGAACCTGGCGCGCTTTTTTATCCCAAATTGAATCGCGTCATCGGTAGCGGTGTCACACGCATGCAAGGCGGTAACCAGATCGATTTGCCCTGGCAAACGGTCTGACACACCGGACTCGGCGACCGTGAGATGGAGAAACGACATTCGGTCAAAACCCAGTCTTGCGGCCAGATCACGTGACTTTTGCACCATTTCGGCACGGGTTTCGATGCCGTAGATCCATCCGGAGCGGCGCGCTCGGAAGAACAAGTCGTAGATTATGAAACCGAGATACGATTTTCCCGCCCCATGATCGGCCACCGTGATGCCTTCGCTGGGCGCTGGCGCAGCGGGATTGCAAACCGCAATGTCTTGCCCGGTTGCCAGTTCGATCAACAGTTTTTCAACGAAATGAAACAGGTGGTATACCTGCTTGAGCTTGCGCCGGGAGTCCTGGTTGAGCCGACCTTCACGCGTCAGAATGTGCAGTTCCTTTAGCAACTCGACCGACTGACCTGGCTTGAGTTCTGCCAGCAACGACGCCGGGGGCCCGGCTTGGTGGACGGCCTTCACGCCCTGGATGGTTGCACGCGCTGCCTTCATGGGTCTATCCCGCCAGGCAATTTACCAGCTCGCCCAGGCGCGTCGGGCAGGAACGGTGCGGCATTGAGCCCCAAAGCCTCCCAGCCGGCGCATCCGAGCCGTTCCAGCGTGCGCATATTGCGTTCAAAAATCGATTCAGCCTGCGGAAACGCCATTACGGCGCGCTCGACACTGGCCTCGCGCAGCAGGTGCAATGTCGGGTATGGGGCACGGTTGGTGTAGTTTGTAATGTCGTCGGCCGCCGTGTTGGCAAACTGATAGTCCGGATGAAAGCTGGCGATCTGAATTACGCCGTCCAATGCCATCTCGACAAGTAGTGCATCCGCCTGGGCAAGAAAATCATTGAAATCCAGAAACTGGGCGAGGCACTGCGGCGCGATCAACAGCGTGGTGTCTCGCACGTCGGAATCAAGCGCCACCAATGCCTGCAATTCTTGCGCCAAGTCGCACTGCAGCGCCTCGGGTGTCTTCGCCCGGCTGACCTTATAGTGGATTTGCCCCCGCACGTGCACCGCCTTGGCGAACGGACACAGGTTCAGGCCAATCACCGCACGTTCCAGCCAGGCGCACATGTCACGTTCGACCGCAGCCGCAAATTGTCGTGCCTGCGCCCCGGTCATCGCCCTACCTGCCGTCCAACTTGCCCGGCCAGTATCAGGCCCACGACACAACACGCTCCCGTGACCACCCAGGTCCAATGCCAACCACCGGCGATGCCGGCAACCCAGGCCACCAATGGCGGGCCGGCAAACTGGCCCATCGAGGACCATTGCTGCATCCAGCCCACGGTCGTGGAAACGCTGGCCTCGTCTGGCGCCAGCAATACGGCCAGCGAAAACAGCGTCCCTGGTATCAACCCACCGATCATGGAAAACATTAACACACCAAAGTAACGCAATCCCGGAGCGAAGCCTGCCCCAAAGGCCGCTGGAACACTCGAAAAAGCGAGCAATGCACCCAGGCCCATGGCCCAGAACCCCGTATACAGCAACACCTGCGCCGGCACACCCCGCTGCAGCAGGCTGCCGGATGCGATATTGCCGCCCATGTTGACGGCGGCCACCAACGCCAGCGGCGCTGCCGTAACAAGTCCTGTTGCCTCATTTTGCGCGTAGATCGATGGCAGGAAACCGATCACCGCCAGCCACTGACCTGAATACACGGCAAAACACAGGGCCACCAGCCAGGGTCCGGGCGCCGAGACGGTGCGCCGTAAACGCGACAGCCATCCACCGGCCACATTGGCGGCAACTGGCGCCTCCGCGCCATGGCCTGACTCTTCCGCTGCGATTAGCCGGTCCGGCGGCACGCAACACCATACCCACACAGCCATACCAAACGACAAACCAGCCAACGACCACCACCAGACCCGCCAGCCGAACGCGACAAGCACCAGCGGCCCAACCAGCAAAGCCAGCGCGGTTCCAAACGGCATATAGGCGCCCCAATAGCCCAGCGACGCCTTGGACCGGGTTGTCGGCACCAGACGCCTGATCAAACCCGGCGCCGGCATGCCGACCAACAGGAAACCCACCCCTTCCAACGCGCGCAGTACCAGCAAACTGCCCGCGTCCTGAGCCCAGCCGCCGGCTGCTGCGGCTATCGAGAGCAACACCAGCCCGGCGCACATGCTACGTTTGAGACCGATGCCATCGGCGGCCACCCCCACGGCGACGCCGAGCAACATGCCCGCCAACTGCACCAGAGACAACAGGAAACCGGCTTGCAGCAACGTCACGCCGAGCGCGTCGCGCAAGATTGGCAAAGCTGGTGACAATTTACCGACATGCAGGGCCGCGCTGACACCGGCCAGGATGATGACAACCTCCGGGTTACGCTGGCAATACCGGAAAATCATGCCGCTCACGTCAACAATTTGAGCCCGGTCAACCGCTCATGCTCGCGCGCCGCAAACCGGTCTGTCATACCGGCGATGTAATCGGCCACCACGCGCGCCATGCGACGCGGCCGCTCGGCCGCGCCAACCGTGACCACCGGCCGGGTAGCAAAACCGGGCTGCATTTGCCCAGGCGCGTCCATGTAGGCTGCAAACAGGTCAGACACTACGCGTTTGGCCTGATCACTCATCTCCATCACGCTGGGATGGCGGTAAAGATTGCCGAGCAAGAAACGCTTGAGTGCAGCCGATTGCAGCTCCATCGCAGCACCAAACCGAACCATTGTTTCAAGTCGGCGCACCGCCCCAACGCCGCCTGGAACAGCTGCATCCAGCATCGCGCGCGTAGCGGCAATCACATCATGTACCTGGGCGCTCAGCATCTGGCGTATGGTTTCATACAACAAACGCCGATCCTGCGGTGCGTCGCGTAGGTGCGGGCGGCGCTGCAGCGTCCGGCGTAGAAACCGACTGAACAATTGCACCTCTTCGAGTTGCCCGATGGTGATCAATCCAGACCGTACGCCATCGTCGATATCGTGCGCGTTGTAGGCAATCTCGTCGGCCAGGTTGCACAACTGAGCCTCCAGACTGGGTTGGGTACGGTCAAGGAAGCGCCGTCCAACGCCACCCAGCCCGTCCGAGTAGGCGGGCTCGGCGGCTTCAAGCCTGGTGGCGTTTCTAACCGAGCAATGCTTGAGGATACCTTCGCGTGCCTCAAATGTCAGATTCAGGCCATCGAAGTCCAGGTAGCGCTGTTCCAGAGAATCGACCACCCGAAGACTTTGCAGGTTGTGCTCGAATCCACCTTCAACACCCATGCAAACGTTCAATGCGTCCTGTCCAGCATGGCCGAATGGGGTATGACCGAGATCGTGCGCAAGGGCGATGGCCTCGACCAGGTCTTCATTTAATCCCAGCGAGCGGGCAATCGAACGACCCAATTGCGCAACTTCGAGAGAGTGCGTCAACCGGGTGCGAAACAAGTCGCCTTCATGGTTCAAGAAAACCTGGGTCTTGTACACCAGTCGGCGAAACGCGGAGCAATGAATCACGCGGTCGCGGTCACGCTGGTACTCGGTACGTTCAGGCGCCGGCAGCTCCGTATAGCGGCGGCCACGCGACATGGATGGGTCACAGGCAAATACCGCAAGTGCCATGGTTTTGGGTCGCGCAGCGGCCGGTCACTGAAAATGGTGCGGCCTTCCGCGGATTGGTGTCTTCGACAGCCACAGAAATGATTCCCTTATTGGCAGCAGCTATCTATCACCTGCCGAACGAGGTCATCGGGCGCTCGGCACACCGTCGCACTACCAGGCCGGTCAACAACCACGAACTTGATTTCTCCGCTCTCGGCTTTCTTGTCCGTCCGCATTAGGGCGAGATACCGGTCTGCGTTGCTTGGAGCGCCATCGGTCATTTCCGCAAGGCGTGGGCCCGGCAGTCTTGGTCCTACAACCGGTAACCCTGCCAGCTTGATCAGGCGCGTCAGCCGCTGCACGAACGCCTCATCGATCAGGCCCAGGCGTTGCGACAGGCGCGCTGCCATCACCATGCCGCAGCCTACCGCTTCTCCGTGCAGCCATTGCCCGTATCCCAGTCCGGCTTCAATCGCATGCCCGAATGTATGTCCGAAATTCAAGATGGCTCGCAGCCCCGTCTCTCGTTCGTCCTGTCCGACGACCCAGGCCTTGATTTCGCAACTGCGCTTGACTGCGTGTGCCAGCGCGGACGGGTTACGCGCCATCAACGCATCCATGTTGGTCTCAATCCAGTCAAAGAAGACCATGTCGGCAATCGGTCCGTACTTGATGACTTCGGCCAGTCCGGCGCTTACTTCGCGCGCGGGCAAAGTCGACAGTGTCTGAAGGTCGCAGACTACCTTGACTGGCTGGTAGAAGGCCCCCACCATGTTCTTGCCCAATGGATGGTTGATGGCGGTTTTCCCGCCTACGGACGAATCAACCTGGGCCAGCAAAGTAGTGGGCACCTGCACGAACGGCACTCCGCGCATGAAGCAGGCAGCGGCAAATCCGGTCATGTCTCCAATCACGCCGCCACCAAGCGCGAATAACACCGTGTTGCGGTCACAGGTGTGGCGAAGCAAGGCGTCAAAGATCAGGTTCAACGTCTGCCAGGTTTTATGTTCTTCGCCGTCCGGCAACACCACGATGTGCACTTGCCTGAAACGCGTCGCCAGCGCTTCCCGCAACTGAGCCGCAAACAGCGGTTCAACCGTGGCATTGGTGACGATCAGCGCGGCTTCACCGGCCGGAACATCAGCATAGGATTGCGCGTCTCCCAGCAACCCCGGCGCGACAAGAATCGGGTAACTGCGCTCGGCCAGGTTGATGGTCACGCGCTCGATCGGAGTGGTCAAGGACATGGACAGCTAGTTTAGAGCAATGAAATCCGAGCCAGCACCAAATTCCAGGGTCAAGTCGGCGGCCAAACCCCGGCGAGTTCGAGTTGCATCACGATCATGTTGACCAGAGTTGCTACCGATGGCCGTCCGGTCTCAATTATGAAATGCGCCGTCTCGCGGTAGAGCGGGTCTCGAACGGCATACAGATCACGCAAACGCGCCAGAGGATCCGCGACCTGAAGCAAGGGCCGGTTGCGGTCATGGCGCAAGCGCCGAAAAAGCTCATCTGGGGAGGACTTGAGATAGACCACCTGACCACGCCGATGCAGATTCAACCGATTCGCCAAACGCAACACAGATCCGCCGCCAGTCGAGAGAACCCCGTGGGTGCGCTGTGAAAGTTCATCGATGACGGTGGCCTCCACATCGCGGAAGCTTTCTTCGCCTTCGCGCTCGAAAAACTGCCGTATCGGACACCCCAGCAGGGTTTCGATTACATGGTCTGAGTCAACAAAGGGAAACTGCAACCTTCGGGCCAGTTGCCGCCCGACGGTCGACTTGCCTGAACCGGGCAGGCCAACCAAACTGACTATCAAGTTTTGAACCCTACCGCCCGAGGCGGCACAAGACCGCGTTAGCGCACGGCCGCCTTGTCCGCAATCATCTTGGGCGTAATGAACACCAGCATTTCCTGCTTGTTCGCCAGCCGCGAACGGGTCTTGAACAGGTTTCCGATCGCCGGCAGATCTCCCAGCAAGGGCACCTTGGTTTCACTTTCGGACTCGGTCAACTCGAATATGCCCCCGATCACGACTGTACCGCCGTTCTCGACCAGAACCTGGGTCTTGATATGCTTGGTATTGATTGCAAATCCCGCTGCTGTGGACTGGCCAACCGTGTCCTTGTTGATATCAAGGTCGAGAATGATATTGCCTTCAGGCGTAATCTGTGGCGTCACCTCAAGTTTGAGATTAGCCTTGCGAAAAGCGATCGACGTGGCGCCGCTGGAAGTAGCCACCTGGTAGGGCAGTTCCGTGCCCTGCTCGATCAAGGCCTTGATCTGATCGGCGGTGACGACTCTGGGACTGGAAACCACTTTTCCCTTGCCGTCCGCTTCTAGCGCGGAAAGTTCCAGGTTCAGAAAACGATTCGCGGCGGAACTGAATAGGGACACCGCAATCGAGGCCGGGTTGTAGCCGCCTTGACCAACGGCGGGCAAATTGACGAAGCTGCCCGATGTGGTCTGAGCCGCGCCCTCGACATAACTCGATCCGAAACTGCTATTCAACGCGTTGCCCCCCACACTGACAAGCTTCACACCGCCAGCAGGATTGATACCCCCTCCAAGCCTGATACCCAAAGACTTGCCGAAGGTGTCGGACGCTTCGACAATTCTGGCCTCAATCAGAACCTGCCGCACCGCAATATCCAGCTTGGAGATCAATTGTTGAACCTGCTCAAGTTTGCTGGCAATGTCGGTCACAAAAAGCTGGTTCGTCCGTGTCTCGGCAATCACGCTGCCGCGCGGGCTCAGAATGCGGCTGGTGTTGGCACCGGTGCCAGAGCCGGTTGCCGTCAAGCTGGCAGCTATTTCAATCGCCTTCGTATAGTTCATCTGAAAAGACTGTGTGCGCAGCGGTTCCAGGTTCTGCAGCGCGACCACCGACTCAAGCTCCAGTTTTTCCTTGGCGTTGATTTCATCGCGGGGCGCAATCCAGAGCACGTTGCCGCTCTTGCGCATGCCAAGCCCCTTGGCTTGCAAAATAATGTCGAGCGCCTGATCCCATGGAACGTCCTGCAGACGCAGCGTCACGGCGCCGCTTACCGAGTCCGAGGTGATGATGTTGAAGTTGGTGAAATCCGCGATCACTTGCAACAACGATCTCACTTCAATGTTCTGGAAATTGAGTGACAATTTTTGCCCGCTGTAGCCAGGTCCCTGGGTCAACTTCGCCGGATCAATTTTTTGCGGTTTGATCTCTACAACGAACTGTTCGTCGCTCTGATAGGCACTGTGAACCCACAGGCCGCGTGGCTCAATCACCATGCGTACGCGGTCGCCGGTCTGAAACGTGGTGACGGTCTGCACTGGGGTACCGAAATCGGACACGTCGAGCCGCCGGCGCAAACCCTCAGGCAAGGTGGACTTCAGGAACTCGACGACCACCGTCTGCCCCTGCAATCGAACGTCAACACCCACCTGATTGCTCGGCAACGCTACAACAATTCGACCGGCGCCATCTACGCCACGGCGGAAATCCAGATCCTTGAGCGGTTGCGTATCGCGGTTGCGACTCTCGGCGAAGGCGGATGCTGGCGCAGCCAGCGCTGAAGCGCCCGCGACCGCATCGAGCACCACCAGCAACGACTTGCCCTGCAACTGCGCCTTGTAGGCGGTTGGCTGTTTGAGGTTGAGAACGACACGGGTGCGGTCGCCGGCCTGCACGACATTGACCGACCTCAAGTTACCCTGATTGATCTCGATCGTCGAGCGACCCATTGCGTTGGTGATTCCCGGGAAATCGAGCGCAATCCGGGCTGGAGTCTGGATTGCGAAGCCGCTCGGCACCGCAGACAGTGGCTGCGACAAGTCAATGCGAACTACTTCCACGCCGCCCTGGACCGATCCAGATACCGCCTCAATCGCCGTCTGCGCATGCGACGCGAGCGAAGCCAGCGTCAGCAACAGGCCCAGGAAGATCCTTTTCCATAGCGATGCCGCCCACCACCAGTTCTGATTGTTCATTTTGACCTCTCTTGAAGTTGCAGTGAAGCTGTGCGCTCAATCCATTCGCCCACAGCGTCTTGCACGATTTCTCGCAGGGCAACCTCTGTCTCGTTGATTTTTGTCACGCGCCCATAGTTTTGACCAAGGTAATCCCCTGGACGAACCTGGTACAGCAAGTTATTGACCCGGACCAATGCCACCGGCTGGCCAGCCCTGACCATACTTCCCACCAAGGACATTGCATCCAGCGGATACGCTTCCAGCGCCTGCTTGCGGCGGGCCAGCTCGGGTGCTACCAGAGCGCCATTGGCCGAGGCCTGCGACGACTCGCTCTTGAACGCTTGTGTCAGTTTTTCCCGGCTGAAAGGCTCGACCACGCCAGCCTGCGCATACGCCTCGGGTTTGAACACCTTTGGTTCAGGAATCGGCACCACCTTGGGACGCGCCTGGCTTCGTTGCTCGGCCATCCATTTCATCAACTCGTCGCCATTCGTACCGCTACATCCCGCAAGCAACAAACCAGGCAAAGCCAGGCCGAGGATCCTCCGCGCAGCGATCATTTCTTGGCCCCTTGTGCCGACGTTGCCTGACGCTGCGAAGCAACTTCACCCGGATCAAGATAGCGAAATGTCTTCGCGGTCGCATCCATCGTCAGGCTACCATCGGGCCTTGGCACAAGCGCGAGATTATTCAGCGTGACGATCCTCGACAGATTAGCGATGTCTGAGGCAAACGCGCCGATGTCATGGTATTGACCCGTCACGCGCAGCGCAATTGGCAACTCGGCATAGTAGTCCTTGACCACCACCTGACCCGGCCTGAACAGGTCGAACTGCAAACTGCGGCCCAGGCCTGCCTGGTTGATGTCCGACAAAAGCGCGTCCATCTCGGATTTGCTGGGCAACTGCTTCTCCAGCTGGGTAACGTATTGCAGAACCTGCTCGCGCTGTTTTTTCAGTACATCAAGATTTACCGCCTTGGCCAGTTTGCCCTTGTAGTCCTCTCTGAGCTTGGCCTCCGTTGCCTGCTCAGCTTCTAGCTCAAGCTCAGTTGAGTTGAGCCCGGCAAACCACAAACCCGCAACAACGATCACGATCACCATCAGAAAAGCCGAGTACCGCGGAACGGCCGGCCACATCGAAGGATCTTTGGGATCCAGGCCTCGAAACTGGCCAAGCAGCTTTTCCTGCATGGCGGAAAAATCCATCTTCATTTGGGGTGTTCTTGCCATATCCGCCTGCCTGCTATTTCTTCACGGGCGTCGTCGTCGCGCTGACTGCAGCAACCGCCGATGGCGCCAACCTTTGCGCCTCACTGGCCCGCATCAACTGAACCCGGATTGTGAAGTTCGCCACCCGCTTGATGTCGCGCGGCGTCAAGGCAACCGTGCCCGAAACAATTTCCACCAATTCGGGCCTGGACAACCAGGGCGTGCGACTGGACAAATTTCGTAGCAACTCGGAAACACGCTCGTTGGATTGGGCCACGCCCTGCAACGTCACATTTTGGTTGTTCTGTTGCATGTTCGACACGTAGACACCATCCGGCAGTTGCTTGACCAATTCGGTCATCAGATGTACCGGCACATTGCGGTCCGCCTGCAAGTCTTCAACAGCCTGTTGACGAGCGCGCAGACCGGCAATCTCCGACTCCAGACTTGCGATGTCCTTGATCTGGCCCTCCAGACGCTTGATTTCGACCTGCAGAACCCGATTCAGCGCTTGCTGGTCCGATATCCGGGTCTGAAACCACAGGAAAATGCCGCCGGCGATCAAGCCTCCGACCAGAAACGCCGCACCCACACTCAAATTGAAAACATCGCGCCGCTGTTTGCGCGCAGCTTCTCGATGTGGGAGCAGGTTAATCAGAATCACTGCGTGAACCTCCGCAACGCCAGTCCACAGGAAGTTAAATACGACGGCGCCTCTCTGGTCATCTTCTTGAGGCGAACGCCACTACCGATCTCCATCCCGTCAAATGGGTTGACGAGACTGCAGGTGAAGGATGTCTGTTTGGTTACCGCCGCGGTCAGCCCGGGCAACGCCGCCGATCCGCCGGCAAGCATGATGTGATCGACCTTGTTGTGCGGCGTGCTGGTAAAGAAAAACTGCAATGCGCGGCCGATTTCCTGCACCATGCTTTCCACAAACGGCCGCAACACGCTGGCGTCGTAGTCATCGGGCAACTCACCGCTGCGCTTCTTGCTCTCCGCCTCTTCAGGCGAGAACCCGTATTGACGAACGATCAATTGCGTCAGCTGTGCTCCGCCGAACGCCTGGTCCCGGTCGTACAACACCTCGTCGTCGCGGATGACCTGCATGCTAGTGGTCAACGCGCCAACTTCGAACAGCGCGACAATCGTGCCAGCGCCCTTGTTCGGCAAACTTTCGATTAACCTTGATGTTGCAAGACGCGAAGCATAAGACTCCACATCCACCACCACTGGCTTCAGGCCGGCCGCTTCGGCCAGCCCCTGGATGTCTTGCACTTTTTCGCGGCGCGACGCCGCGATGAGCACGTCAAGATCGCCCACCGACGCAGGGCTGGGACCTACGACGCAAAAATCAAGGCTGACCTCATCGAGTGGAAACGGAATGTACTGGTTGGCTTCCGCCTCCACCTGCACCTCGAGTTCTCGATCCGTCAATCCGCCTGGCAAGACGATTCTCTTGGTGATGACCGCGGAAGGCGGCAAGGCCATTGCGACATTCCTGGTCTTGGTACCGCTTTTCTTCACCAGGCGGCGGACAGCTTCGGAGACTTCGTCGAACTTTTCAACATTGCCGTCGATGATCCAGCCCCGTTCAAGCGGCTCAATCGCACAGCGTTCCAAGACCAGATTGCCCGCCGAGTCTCGCCTCAACTCCACGAGTTTGACACTCGATGAACTGATATCCAAACCGAGCAAGGGCGCAGGCTGACGACTGAACAACGACCCCAAAGAGATCAAGACTATCCCCTGAAACAGACCGATCAAAGAACCGGCAAAACTTAAGAATTCACTTGAATGCTATCAGTAAGCTCCTTGTCCCGCAAAGCTTTTTCCTGAATTCAATGAACTCGAGCGTTGCCAAAAGCAGACGTTTGCGATTTCGATCTTGGCAGCGTCGGGAGCGCCGCCAGACAGCGCTCGGGATACCGTTAACAATGCGTGTGACCGCGACGCGGCTTTGGTAAACCCGGCATTTTTATAATGGTGACGCGATCTTACGAAGATTCTATGCCTCAAAATCCAACGCCAACCCCCCCCCCTGACAATGCGAACCGGCCTGGCCCCGGCCGAACTTCGGTATCGGCGGTACTGCGTGTCGTCTATTGGAGCGCAGCCACGGTGGCTGCTGCGGTTGTGTCTATTGCGATGGTGGTTGCAATCGCCCTGGCTGTTGCGTTCCCGAATTTGCCCGATATCTCCGATTTGTCCGATTACCGTCCCATCCTGCCGTTGCGCGTGTTTTCGGCAGAAGGCCAATTGATCGGAGAGTTTGGTGAAGAGCGCCGGCACTTGACACGTCTCAAGGACATTCCGAAGGTGATGACCGACGCGGTGCTGGCGATTGAAGACACGCGCTTCTACGAACACGGCGGCGTGGACTACAAAGGCATGCTGCGCGCAGCTCTCGCCAATCTGGGCAACTTGAAGAGCCAAGGTGCCTCCACCATTACCATGCAGGTCGCGCGCAACGTCTATTTATCTTCCGAGAAGACCTACACCCGCAAGATTTACGAAATTCTTCTGACGTTCAAACTGGAGCACCTGCTGACCAAGGACCAGATCCTCGAAATCTACATGAACCAGATTTTCCTGGGACAAAGGGCCTATGGTTTTTCGGCGGCAAGCGAAGCCTATTTTGACAAACCGCTGAAAGACATCACGGTGGCCGAAGCTGCGATGCTGGCTGGACTTCCCAAGGCGCCAGCCACCAACAACCCGATCAGGAATCCAAAAAGAGCGCGTGCACGACAGACTTACATCATCGACCGCATGCTGGAGAACGGCTTCATCACTAGCCAGCAAGCCGAGGCCGCGAAAAAGGAACAACTCAAACTCAAGACCGGCCCGGACACCATGCGGATTCACGCCGAATACGTCGCCGAAACTGTTCGCCAGTTGATGTTCGCCCAATATGGCAGCGAAACCTACACCCGCGGCCTCAACGTGTACACAACGGTCGCGGCACGGGATCAAGACGTGGCCTACAAAGCATTGCGGCGCGGAATCATGGATTTTGAGCGACGCCAAATCTACCGCGGACCGGAAAAATTCATTGACCTGCCGACCAATCCGCAAGACCTGGACGAAGCCATCGACGATGCGCTGGACGAGCACCCCGACAATGGCGACGTAATGTCAGCCGTGGTGCTGGAAGCCAATGCCCGGTCGATCAAGGCGATGCGACAAAATTCCGAGGCGGTCGAAATAACAGGCGAGGGGCTGAAGCCAGCCCTGTCTGGCCTGGCCGACAAGGCGCCACCCACCATCAAGATTCGCCCGGGCGCAGTCATACGCATCGCAAGAACAGCCAAGAACACGTGGGAAATAACCCAGCTACCCGAAGTCGAAGGGGCATTCGTGGCGATCGACCCGCGGGACGGCGCAATCAAGGCCCTGGTTGGCGGCTTCGATTATGAAAAGAATAAATTCAACCATGTGACCCAGGCGTGGCGCCAACCGGGTTCAAGTTTCAAACCCTTTATCTACTCGGCGGCGCTGGAAAAAGGCTTTACGCCTGCCACGGTAATCAACGACTCGGCACTCTTTTTTGATGCAGGCGTCACGGGAGGCCAGCCGTGGGAGCCGAAAAACTATGACGGCAAGTTCGACGGCCCGATGACAATGCGTACCGGCATGGCGAAGTCGAAGAATATGGTGTCGATTCGCATTCTTCAGGCCATTGGACCGCAATATGCACGGGACTGGGTCACGCGTTTCGGATTCGACGAAGAGAAACACTTGCCTTACCTGACCATGGCACTTGGCGCCGGCTCTGTGACTCCGATGCAAATGGCAACCGCCTACTCCGTGTTCGCCAATGGTGGATATCGTATCAACCCATGGCTGATCAGCAAAGTTACCGAGCAATCCGGCAAGACCCTGATGGAAAGCAAGCCGTCGATGCTTGATGATTCGGTGCGGGCCATTGACGCGCGCAACGCTTTTGTCATGACCAGTCTGTTGCAGGAGGTCACGCGCTCCGGAACCGCAGCCAAGGCGCAGGCCACCCTTAAACGCACGGATCTGTTCGGCAAGACAGGTACGACCAACGATTCCATGGACGCATGGTTTGCAGGCTTCCAGCCCACCTTGGCGGCCGTCACGTGGATCGGCTACGACACCCCGCGCAAGTTGGGCAATAGCGCACTTGAGACTGGCGGTGGCTTAAGCCTGCCGGTCTGGATTGCCTTTATGGAGCAAGCGCTTAAGGGCGTGCCGGTGACGCAATACGCAGCGCCGGAGGGCGTTCTCAATTCCGGCGGCGAATGGTTCTATGACGAATACGCCCGTGGCGCGGGCATATCCAGTCTGGGTCTTGAAGACAAGCCGGTTTCTGGAGCTGCAACTTCCGACAGCCATGCATTGCCGCCGGCGGAAGAGAAACGAAACATTCTCGATCTGTTCAGGAACTGATCAGTCTCCAAAAACCAAAGTGCGCCCGGCCTGAACGCTGGCGTCGCGCGACAGGTTGGCGAAAAATTCGCCCTGCCCCTTGGTGTCCTGCCAACCGCTGTCGTCAAACCTGTAATGGTAACCACCACTGCGGGACGCGAGCCATACCTCGTGCAAGGGCTTTTGAAGGTTGACCACGATCTGCGTGCCGTTGGAAAAGACCAGTGTGACCATGCCGCCAACCCGCTGGTTGTCGATGTCGGCCTCGGTCTGTTCGTTGATGCGATCGCAACAGTCCTCAATGGTTTTGAGCACAGCCTCGGCTCGGTCCATGAATTCAGGGTCGGTCATTACAATTTCATGATGTTGTTCGATTATCAAATTTTACGATTTTGCCGGTTCCTGGTCGGTGCGTTTGTTCTTGCTGTCTCACTGACCGGTGTCGGCGGTTGTGGTCAGAAGGGCGCCCTGTTTCTGCCGACTGAACCGGCAGCGGCGCACCGTGCAACGCTACCGCAGAGTCTGCGACCGTCAATTGCCACTCAGCCCCTGCCCAGCGCATCGGCGGCAGCCTCTACCGTATCAACAACGCCAACTGAATGACAAACGCGAATATTCCCGGCCAGCCCCACGTTGCCTATAAAGGCGTCGATTTGTTTGTGGAGGAGGTTCGCCTGAGTGACCTCGCGCGCGAGCACGGAACCCCATTGTTTGTATATTCCCAAGCGGCGATCCTGGCCGCGCTGGCGTCTTACCAGCGCGGCCTGGCAGGACGCAATGCGCAAATCTGTTACGCGTTGAAAGCCAACCCGGCGTTGGGCGTTGTCCAGCTACTGGCGGCGGCCGGCTGCAGCTTTGACATCGTCTCTGGAGGCGAACTTGAACGGGTCGTCGCTGCCGGCGGAGTTTGCGAAAAGGTAATTTTCTCGGGTGTGGGAAAAACCCGCCAAGAAATGTGCCGGGCACTTGAACTCGACATTGCCTGCTTCAACGTTGAAAGTGAGGCCGAGCTTGACGTACTCAATGAAGTGGCGCTTGCCAACGGCAAAGTGGCGCCGGTCAGCGTTCGCGTCAATCCGAATGTGGACCCCAAGACACATCCTTACATTTCCACTGGTCTGAGAGGCAACAAGTTCGGAATCGCACATGAACACACATTGGAGATCTACCAGCGCGCTGCCTCCATGGCCGGGCTGAAAGTGGTCGGGATCGATTGCCACATCGGAAGCCAGATCACACAGGAAGCCCCGTATATGGACGCGATGGATCGTATGCTGGATCTGGTTGAATCCATTGAGGCTGCCGGCATTGCAATCGGGCACATTGATTTTGGCGGTGGCCTGGGTATCAACTACAACGGCGGCCAAGCACTACAAGCCGATGCCTTGTGGTCAAAGCTGCTGGACAAACTCGACACGCGAGGATATGGCCAGCGCCAGCTGATGATCGAGCCCGGCCGCTCGCTGGTTGGCAATGCCGGTGTGTGTATCACCGAGGTGTTGTACCTCAAACCGGGTGAGCCGAAAAACTTCTGTATTGTCGATGCCGCGATGAATGATCTACCCAGGCCGTCCATGTACCAGGCCTTCCACGAAATCGTGCCGCTCAGCCCGCGCGCGCAGGCCGGGAAAACCTGGGAGGTTGTTGGCCCAGTGTGCGAGAGCGGCGACTGGATTGGCCATGACCGCAATCTTGCCCTGCACAGCGGTGATTTGCTGGCGGTGTTGTCTGCTGGGGCTTACTGCATGAGTATGGCCAGCAACTACAACTCACGCGGGCGTGCAGCTGAAATCCTGGTTAATGGGTCGAACGCGCGACTGATTCGGGAGCGCGAAACCATCGCCGACCAGTTGCGCGTTGAACGCTTGATGCAGCCAGGCTAGGGAAACTTTTGCTTCCAGGCGCGCACCGCGCGCCAACCCAGCAGGATGCCCAGGATCGCGGCATAGACAAACACCTCAGTAAAATTGTTCTTGCCCGCACGCATCCAGAAAAAGTGAAGAATCGCAAGGCAGGCAATAGCGTACACCAACTTATGCAGCGTCTGCCACCGCCTGGCTCCCATGGCCTTGACCAGGCGACTAGTTGAAGTGATAGCCAGCGGCGTGAGTAACACAGCGGCAGTGAATCCTACCAGTATGAAAGGACGTTTGACAATGTCCCTCGCAATGTCCGCCACGTCAAAACCCATGTCGAACCAGCTATAACTCAAAAGGTGGGCCAGAGCATAAAAATACACAAACAGGCCCAGCATGCGCCGAAATCGAGCTAAAGCCGGTGTCCGTGTGATAACCCGCAGTGGCGTGACAGCCAGCACCATGCACAGGAAACGTAGCGTCCAGTCGCCGGTGGAGCGAACCAGTGCCTCAGCCGGATTGGGACCCAAGTGGTTTGCATACGCCGCGTACAACAACCACACAAACGGCAACACTGCGGCCATGAATAACAACGGTTTCGCAATTGGACTTAGCAGGATGTGTCGATTCATGCTTGCGTGCCGACGCAGCGCAAGAAACTCAGACCAGGATCGAAACGCTGGCAACCGCAAGGTGTACGAAACCCGAGCAGATTTTGGGACGGATTCCATAATCACTTGGCCGGTTTGAAGAACCCGCGCCTAGAAAAATTTCTTCAGGTCCATGCCCGCGTACATTTGTCCGACTTGCGGCTCATAACCATTGAACATCAGGGTCTTGCGTTTCTTGGCGAGTAAACCGTCCTCGCCGATGCGACGTTCCGTCGCCTGACTCCAGCGCGGATGGTCAACATCGGGATTCACGTTGGAGAAAAATCCGTACTCACTCGCCGCGGCGCGGTTCCACGCGGTTGCCGGCTGCTTGTCGGTGAAGCGAATCTTGACCAGGCTCTTGCCGCTCTTGAACCCGTATTTCCAGGGCACCACCAGGCGAACCGGCGCGCCGCTCTGATTGGGCAATACCTCACCGTAAATGCCGAACGACAACAAGCATAGCGGATGCATCGCCTCATCCATGCGCAAGCCTTCGACGTAAGGCCAGTCCAGCACCCGCGAACCGACAAATGGCATTGTCTTGGGATCGGCAAGTGTCACGAATTCAACATATTTCGCGCCGCTGAGCGGCTCGACCTTCTTGATCAACTCGGCCAACGAATAACCAACCCAAGGTATCACCATCGACCAGCCTTCGACACAACGCAGCCGGTAGATGCGCTCTTCCTGCGCGCTGATCTTGAGCAAGTCTTCCAACGCATACTTGGCCGGCTTCTTGACCAGGCCTTCCACCTCGACCGTCCAGGGCGACGTCCTCAAACTGTGCGCGTTCTTGGCCGGGTCAGCCTTGTCAGTACCAAACTCGTAAAAATTGTTGTAAGTGGTGGCGTCCTTGTATTCGGTCACCTTTTCCATCGTCATCGCGCCAGCCACCGCCGACTTTGCGGCCGGAAGAACTGCCAGCTTTCCGGGACGCGCGGCTTGCGCCAGCGCCTGGCGCAATGCCGATGTGGCCATCGCCACACCCACCGCGCCGCCCGCAATCCGCCGGATCAGATCCCGACGGGTCTGGTAAATACCACGCGGGGTAATTTCGCTCGATAAGGGATGGGTGAAACCGTCCTGGAAGGTTTTGATGAGCATGGCGTTGTCCTGTTGTCAGCTAAGGTCGTGGAAGCGGCCCGATCCTTACTAAATTCCAGAAACCATCAAGACCTGCAGCGGTCGCGCGAACGGCGCCAAAAATGACTTCAGCGCAAACCGGCAATGTAGTCGGAGACGGCCTTGATCTCGCGATCATTCAACTTGGCCGCCACCTGTGTCATGGGCAGGCTATTCTGGCGTGCGCCATCGCGAAAGGCGGTAAGCTGTGCAACACTGTAGTCGGCATGCTGGCCGCTCAGGCGGGGGTACTGTGACGGAATACCGGCGCCGTTGGGACTGTGGCATCCGGCACAGGCGGCCACCTGTCGGTCCGCAATCCCACCACGGTAAATGCGCTCGCCCAGGGCAACCAAATCTTTGTCTTTGGCAAATCCGGCTTTCGCCTGTTTGCTGGTGACCCAATACGCAATGTTCTTCATGTCACCATCGGACAGAGCCGCCGCAAACCCCTTCATTACGACATTGTTGCGTTTGCCGGATTTGTATTCCTGCAATTGCTTGACAAGATATTGAGGATGTTGCTGGGCCAACTTTGGATTCGCCGGCGTTCCCGAGTTGCCGTCAGCGCCATGGCAAGCCGCGCAAACCGCAGTGAAACTCGCTTCTCCCTTCGCCAGATCGGGTTTGATGATTTTCGCTGCCTCGGCCTTCACGGCGGGCGCTGCCTGAGCGGTTGCCGCAACCGGCTTATTGTCCTGCGCGAAAACACACAGGGACGTGGCGGCCAAAAAGGTGGCCAGCATCAGTTGAGCAATCTGCTTCATGGATGAGGTTCGGGTGGGCGAAACCGCTTGATTCTACAATGGGACCAGCAGCCCCAATTTCAGTTCAATGACTACCAAAAACGCGCGGCTCGCCACGACACAAGAACCCGGCAGAACAATCAGCACAACCGCAAGTATTGCCTCCGGTTGGCTGCATACCGCCAAATTCCTGACCTCCGCGCCCGAGCTGCATTTTTTGCCATCGCTGGAGGTGCCGGAGATCGCATTTGTCGGTCGCTCCAACGCCGGCAAATCGACTTGCATCAATACGCTGACACAACAAAAGCAGTTGGCGTTCGCATCGAGGAAGCCGGGCCGCACCCAGCATATCAACCTTTTTTCGCTCGGCAAGCAAGGCGTGACGGATGCCATCCTGGCCGATTTGCCGGGTTATGGTTATGCCGCGGTGCCCAAGCAGGACAAGATTCGCTGGCAACAGGTGATGGCCAACTACCTGGTGACTCGCAAGAACCTCAGCGCGGTTGTGCTGTTGTGCGACCCGAGGCTCGGATTGACCGACCTGGACGAAATTTTGCTCGATGTCATCCGGCCCAGAGTGGAACAGGGCCTGAAGTTCCTGATAGTCCTGACCAAGGCCGACAAGCTCAGTAGCAGCGAAGCAGCCAAGGCTTTGTCGATCGCCAAGCTGCAATCCGCAGGAGGGCATGCCATGCTTTTTTCCGCACCCAAACGCAAAGGCATTGACGACGTGTCGCAACTGCTCTGGCAATGGGCTCACCCATTGGGCGGCGCGCCGAGCACGCCACTGACGCCCGTCGACGCAGCGTCCGACGCCGCGGGCCCGCCATCCCAGGTGGATCAGGCAGCAACAGGCCCGGCACCGCTGCCCCAATGATCGAGACATTCCTCCAGCCACTGCCGCATGGCATCACATTGAGTTGCCGCGCGGCCGGGCGAATGGGTCGCCCAGTGTTGATGTTCTTGCATGGTTTTCCGGAAGCCGCGTTTGTCTGGGACCAGTTGATGGAGCATTTCGCATTGCCGGCCAATGGAGGCTACCGCTGTGTGGCGCCCAACCTGCGCGGCTTCGAGCAATCCAGCGCTCCGGCACAAGCCAGCGCCTACCGTCCCAAACACCTGGTTCAAGACATTGCCGCGCTGATTGCGTTGCAAACGCGGGCCGAGACCGGTGCGGATGGACTCGATGGACTCGCCTGCCTGGTGGCGCACGACTGGGGCGGCGCGGTAGCCTGGAACCTGGCGAACCAGAAGCCCGAACTAGCGGCCAGACTCGCGGTGATCAACTCGCCGCACCCAGGCATCTTTCTGCGCGAACTCAAGACCAATCCCAAGCAACAGGCCGCGAGCGCCTACATGAACTTTCTGATCCGGCCCGATGCAGAACAATTGCTGGCGCAGGACGACTTTCGCCGCATGTGGCAGTTGCTGCGCAGTGGCGCCAACGCCGCGCAGGATCCGGCCTGGCTTACCAATGACCTGAAAGCGCGCTACCGCCAGGTGTGGGGCCTGGGTCTCACCGGTGCTTGCAACTACTACCGGGCCTCACCCTTGCGTCCGCCGCGAAATCATGATCTGGCCGCCGCAAATGTCCATTTGCCGCAGCGCAGATTGACGGTAAACCTGCCTACATTGCTGATCTGGGCAATGAACGACGTTGCGCTGCTGCCGGCGCTGGTCGACGGACTGGACTTCTTCGTCAAGCATTTGTGCGTCAGGCCGGTTGCGGACGCCTCGCACTGGATCGTGCATGAACAGCCCGAGCGGGTAATTCAGCTACTCGACGACTTTTTGCGGCACTTCTGAGGCGACGCACCGCGTTGCGCGGCGTCTAATGGCTGCATTGCGGGGCTAGGGTCAATACACCGAGTCTGCGCCAGGCGGTCGCACCTTGAAGCGCTTGTGTACCCAATAGTATTGGGTTGGGAACGCGTCGATGTAGGTCTGCAAACTGAGGTTCATGTGCTGCGCGTCCGCCACCAGATCATCGCTCGGAAAGTCCTGCCACGCGCCGCGGACCTGAACTTCATAACCGAAACTGGTCATCTGGGTGACGACCGGGACGACTTTTGCCCGGCCAAGCCGCGCAAAACGGGACAACGACGTCAGTGTCGCGGCTGGCACGCCATAAAACGGCACAAATACCGACTCCTGGCGGGTAATGTTCATATCTGGTAAGAGATAAAGCGGTTGCCCTGCGCGAAGCGCTTGTACGACGGGTTTCAGTCCATCGTCGCGCCCAAACAGCTTGGGGTGGCCAAACCGCTGGCGTCCCGCCAGGATCCAGGCGTCCACGGCCTTGTCAACCTGGCTCGAATAGATGGTAATGAACTGGCGCGGCAATTGCTGGGTGAGCGCCGTCCAGCCAGCGTCGAGGCCGACAAAATGCGGTGCGAAGATCACTGTGGGTAGATTGCCTTGCAGTTCGTCCAGCGCGCCGTGAAGTTGCAAGCGCCTGCGAAGCGCCTCGTCCGAAGCATGCCACAACCAACCCCGGTCCAGCCATGCCTGGGCAAAATGGACAAAGGTGTCGATCGCCATTGTTCGGGCCTGACGCCCGGACAAACGAGGAAAACACAGCCGCAAATTGACCTGAACGACGCGGCGGCGCGACGCCGCCATGCCATACAACACCCATCCCAGCAACCAGCCCAGCGCGCGAACCCAGCGCAGCGGCAAGTATGCAAGCAGGCGCATGACAACAATGCCCATTCGGCTCAACATGCGACGATTCCCACGCTTAACCTACGCCGTACGGTTGCTTGTAACGTGCGTAACCCCAGAGATATTGGTTCGGACACTCACGAATCAGCCGCTCCATTTCCTGGTTGATCTGAAGCACGCCGGCATCGAGGTCATCGGCCAAGGGACGCTGCAACTCGCGGAAATGCAGCCGGAACCCCTGCCCTTGGCGCAAACGCTCGCCCCACAGCAACAAGACGGCGGCCCCGGTTTGCTGCGCCAGGCGCGCCGACAGTGTCATGGTGTACGCGTCGCGACCGAAAAAGGGCAGCCACTGCCCCATGCCAAGGGGCGGTACCTGGTCAGGCAGCAATCCCACAGCGCGTCCGCTGCGCAACGCACGCATCATCTGGCGCACACCGGCCAGGTTGGTTGGCGCAGTGTTCAACCCAGGCCGGTCGCGTGCATCGGCCATTATTCGGGCCAGCCAGCCCTGCCGCGCGGGCCGGTAAAGCACCGTAAGCGGACCAAAGCGTTTTCCATAACGCTGCGCCAGACCTTGGGCCGAAATCTCAAAACAGCCCAGATGCGGCGTCAGAAAAACCACGCCCCGGCCGGCCGCATAGGCCCGATCCACGCAAGCGTCGTTGTCCCACTCGCATCGTACGGGAGCGCCCATCCATAGACGTGGCAACTCGGCCACCATGCGCCCCGCATTGCCCACCGCTGCACGCACCACCGCAAGACCATAACCGGCCAAAGCGGCATTCTCGACGAACCGTTGCCGGTAGCGCGATGAACCCAGGAACACGATCCAGCCCAACACCCATCCCGCGCCGTGCAGCAGCCACAATGGCATGCCAGAGAGCAATTTGAAAAGGATGGTCATGGGTGAGGTAAGATCACATCGTCGCTGAGTTATCGAACTACTTGCAGGGCGACACCACAATCGGCCAATGCGCGGCAGCGGCCATTGTGCCTCGTGAATCTGCTAAAGCGTTCGCCAAAGCTTCCCTGCCCAGGCAACGCGACCCCTAGTGTTGATGGAGCATTGAACCAATATGGCGAACGATTTTCTCTTTACTTCCGAATCCGTGTCCGAAGGTCACCCCGACAAAGTGTCGGACCAGATCTCTGACGCAATCCTCGATGCGATTTTCAGGCAGGATCCCAAGTCACGCGTGGCTGCCGAGACGCTGTGCAACACCGGCCTGGTGGTGCTGGCCGGCGAGATCACGACCAACGCGCATGTGGACTACATCCAAGTCGCGCGCGACACCATCAAGCGTATTGGTTACGACAACACCGAGTACGGTATCGACTACAAGGGCTGTGCGGTACTGGTGGCGTACGACAAACAGAGCAACGACATCGCGCAAGGCGTCGACCACGCCAGCGACGACCATCTGAATACCGGCGCTGGCGACCAGGGCCTGATGTTTGGTTACGCTTGCAACGAGACGCCGGAGTTGATGCCCGCGCCAATCTATTACGCCCACCGCTTGGTCGAGCGCCAGTCCCAGTTGCGCAAAGACGGCCGGCTGCCTTTCCTGCGACCGGATGCCAAGAGCCAGGTCACGATGCGTTATGTGGACGGCAAACCGCACAGCATCGACACCGTGGTCCTGTCCAGCCAGCACGCGCCCGAGATGAGTGATGGCAGCAAGATGAAGCCGGCTTTCATCGAGGCCGTGATCGAGGAAATCATCAAGCCTGTGTTGCCCAGGGAGTGGCTCAAGAACACCACATACCTGGTCAATCCAACCGGCCGCTTTGTGATCGGCGGTCCGCAAGGCGACTGCGGCCTGACCGGACGCAAAATCATTGTGGACACCTATGGCGGCGCCTGTCCGCATGGCGGTGGTGCGTTCAGCGGCAAGGACCCGACGAAAGTGGACCGGTCTGCTGCGTACGCAGCGCGTTACGTGGCCAAGAACATAGTGGCTGCCGGACTGGCCCGCCAATGCCAGATTCAGGTCGCCTACGCGATTGGCGTGGCAAGGCCGATGAATGTGACCATCTACACCGAGGGCACCGGGGTAATTCCGGATGAGAAAATAGCCGAGTTGGTCAACGAACACTTCGACCTGCGGCCAAAGGGCATCATCCTGATGCTCGATTTACTGCGACCAATCTACGAAAAGACCGCCGCTTACGGCCACTTCGGACGCGAAGAACCGGAGTTTTCCTGGGAACGCACCGACAAAGCCAGCACACTCAGGCGCGCGGCCGGCCTTTAGGACGCGGGCTACTCCAGCGGACCGCCACTGCCACGCAGCCAGCGTTGCATGGCCCAACCCCCGCCAACTATCAACAAGATGGTCAGCCCGGCCAACACAAAGGTCAGCGGCGTCGGTTGTTTCAGCGCCGCCGTGATCTGGTCCACGAACACCATCATGGCCAGGGTGCCCGGCGTCATCCCGATCGCCGTTCCCAGCAGCAGGTCGCGCAGGCGAATATGGCTCGCCCCGGCCACCATGTTGATAAGCGCAAATGGGGCCACCGGTACCAGCCGCACCGCTATCACCGCCAGCAGGCCGCGGCTGGCCAGGCGCTGACTGAGCCGGTTGATGCGCTCCGGGGCCAGGCGCTGAACGACATCGCGCCCCAGAATCAGCCCAATGCCATAACTGACCGCAGCGCCAAGCAGGGCACCGGCCATGGCACAGGCAAAACCGGCCAGCGGGCCAAAAGCCACCAATGTCACCAACGTCAGAAAAGTCAGTGGCACTGCAACCGCCAGCGCCAGCGCAAAACCGCAAACCGCGGCAAACGGCCCGAACGCCTGCCCGAAACGCTGCAACGACATCACCACCAGGTCCACATCGAGCCAGGCGCGCATTGGCGTCCAGGTCCAGGCCAAGGCCAGGCCGATCAGCGCGACCAGCGCGATCGCAAGCAGGTACAGCCTTCGGCGCAGAGAACGTTGCTGCTCCAACCCGGACATGGCAACGCCGGTCAGTCCGGTTCCGGGGTTCGCACCACGTCGGCCAATAACGCCGCCAACTCGCCTACATTGCCGGCTTCGAAAATCGACCCATGCAGACCGGAGATTTGATGTTCCGACAGGTTGGGCCCCATCAGCTTGCGCCAGGACCGGAACAACATGCCATACCACCTGGAAAGCCCGACAGTCTTGATCAGCATCGTCGGGCCAGAGAATGCGCCGGGACGGTAACCACGCATGCCCATGACCTGCGCAACCAGGCCAGGATCATTGAACATCGCGCCGAGGCGCCGGCCGTTGAGACTCAGGTCCTGAATGCGCAAGTGGCGCACCAACCAGCCGAATGTGCGCCAATAAAAAGTCCCGCCCCAAACCGCTTTAGGGTAAACCGTATCGATCAGGATCAGGCCACGAACTGGCGCCCCGCGCTGCTCCAGCAAACGGGCGGTCTCCAGCGCCGCTATACCGCCGACCGAAAACCCGGCGATAAAACCCGGCGTCGAACCCTGTGCCTGAATACTGTCCGCGTACAGCATGGCCAAGTCCGCAATACGCTTCACCGGTTCGTCGATGGGTGGCTGCAACATCCGCAAATCGCACACGCCGGCCATCGCCTCGGCCAGGTTCTGAAAGCGCATCCGATCGCCGTGGCCCGACGCCGCCAGATAAAACGGCACATTGGCCGATGCTGGTCCGAGACTGACCATCAGGCCAGGGTGGCTGAGCTCGGCGCCCAGGGCCAGCACCAGCCGTTCGACGGTCGGGTGCTCGGTCAACAGGTAAAGCGGTATCTTGCGCGCCAGCATACGCTCGGCGCCGGCCAGAATACTCACTGCCGCCAGAGAGTCTCCACCGGCATCGAAAAAATTGTCATGCACCGAGAGCGGCCTGCGATCGAGTACGTCTTCCCACAAGGCCAGCAGGTCGCGCTCGAGTTTGCTCGCCGGCCCGCGCGCCACCGCTAGCGGTAACTGCTCGGTGATTTCCGGCAAGGCATCGTAGTCAATCTTGCCGGCGCCACTCGACACCAGCAGCGGGAGAATGCTGATGGCGCCCGGAATCATGTAGTCTGGCAGGCGCACCCGCAACACCCGTTGCAGGCTGTCGGGGCCGTGCCCACTGGTGGTTGCTGCCCAGGCATGAATCATCGGCCGGCCGTTGTGTTGCACCAGTTTCGCCGCTGCCTGGGTCACGCCTTCAATCGCCAGTAGGGCGGCCTCAATTTCACCGAGTTCGACCCGGTATCCCCGCAACTTGACCTGGCGATCCAGCCGGCCGAGAAAATGCAGCCGGCCATCCGGGTCCAGCCACCCGCGGTCACCGCTGCGGTACATCCGCGCTCCCGGGCGAAACGGATCATCCAGGAACACTTCGCGGGTCAAATCCGGCCGATTCAGGTAACCGCGCGCCAGCCCGTCGCCGGCGATAAATATCTCGCCGGCGACGTTGTGCGGAACCGGCCGCAGCAGGCGGTCAAGCACGTAAATGCAAGTGTCGTCAATCGGCAATCCAATCGGCAACGCAACACCGCTCGGATGGCTTTCACACTCCCACGCGGTGGCGAAGATACATGCCTCGGTCGGACCGTAGACGTTGAACAGACGCGCCTTCGTCACGCTCAAATAACGTTGCGCAAGTTCCGGCGACAACACTTCGCCGCCGCAACATGCCACCCGCAACATCAGCCCCGGGTGATTCGCCGCCGCGTCCAGAAAGCCGCTCAAGGTGGACGGAACAAAGGCCATGATCGTGACCGCATGCCGGATGGCGAACTCGGCCACCGATTCCGGACGCAGTCGCCCGGCCGGTGCCAGGGCAATACTCGCCCCATGCACCAACGGCAGACACAACTCAATCAGCGAAGGATCGAAGGTCGCCTGCGTCGCCAACGCCGATCGGTCGTGGGCCGTCACCGCGTAGGCGCGCGACAGCCATGCCAGGCGTCGGGACAGGGTGGCATGTTCGACCATCACCCCTTTGGGTCTGCCGGTTGAGCCGGAGGTGAACAACACATAGGCCAGATCGCCCGGCGCCGGAATTGCGGGCGGGCCCGGAATCGGCGGGTCGACCAGCGCCTGATGCCAACTGGTTACCGCGGTGTGGGTATGCAGGTGCGCCAGCCGCTCCCAGCTTTCTTCCTGAATCAGCAGAGAGACAGCGCCGCTGTCTTCAAGTATGACCGCCAGCCTGGCGACCGGCGCGTCCGGGTCAAGCGGCAAATACGCGGCACCGGCCTTCGTTATTGCCAGCAGCGCTAGCACCAGATCCGGCGAGCGCGCTATCGCCACCGCGACGATCTTGTCGCGCGCCGCGCCCAACCCGACAAGACGATGCGCCAATTGGTTGGCACGCAAGTCCAGCGTCTGATAATCCATGCGGCCACCGTCCCACACCAGGGCGGTGGCCTGCGGTTGCAATGCGGCATGCCGCTCGAACAACACAATATAGGGTGCTGGCTGGTCGTGCCACACGATGTGCGCGTGCTGGCCATAGATCAGTTGCTGGCGCTCATGTGGCGGCAAAATCGACACTTCGCCCACCGGCGCGGCCGGCTCGAATGCCAGCCCTTGCACGATATGCCAGATTCGCTTGGCCAACGGCGCGACCTCGTTGCCCGCGAAATAGCCAGCACTGCATTCAAGTACCAACTCCAGGTCTTGCTCGGCGTGAAACTCGCATACCGTGACTCCGAGCGGATAACGCGCAGTGCCCGAGAAAAGCTGCCTGGAATCCACCAGTTCGGCGCTGCCAAACGACACGGCGTAATCCTGCCGCTCAAACGACAGCAGCAGATCGAAAAGCCCGTCACGGCCACTGCGCACAACCTCCAGCGCGCGCGCAAATTCACTCAGCGGGTAACGCGGGTGACGCAGCGCGGCGCGCATCGTGCTGCCGACGCCGGCAAGCAACTCGCCGGCGCTCATGGCGGCGCTGACTGGCAGATTCACGACCATCACGCCCACGAACATGCCGAGCGTCTCCTTGTAGCGTCGCCCGCCGCGATTTAGGCTCGGCACGCCGATCACCACGTTCTCGCGGTCATTGACGCGGGCAAAATACAAAGCCAGCGCCGCAAGGAAAAAATTGAACGGGGTTACACCCAGTGTGGCGGCGTACTGGTGCAGGCAGTCATAGTCCGCGCGCGCGATTCGTTCGACCGCCAGGTGCGCCGGCGGCAGACCACCCTGGCGCCGCGACGCGACATCTTTCCACTGCACCAGGGGCGGCGGCAGGGTCGGCAGTTGCGCGCGCCAGTAGGCGGCGTCCCTTTCAAACGCCGGCGAGTGCATGTAGACGTTCGATTCTTCGATGAATGCCCGGTAACCGGGGTCTTTCAGCGTCACGGGTTCTTCGCCGGCCCCCATCGCGTTATAGATCTCGCTCCAGCGCTGCATCACGTGCGACGTGCCCCATCCATCCATGACCAGATGGTGGAACTGGATGGTCAAGCCATGCAATGCGTCGTTGGCGCGCAACAAGGCGAAACGCCACGGCGGAGTCCCGTCCAGAACAAATGGCTGGCGAATCCAGTCTTGCCACCAGGAACGCATGGCCTGTCTGGGTTCGGCGGCGCTGCCAAGATCGACGATGCGCAGGTTTGAATCGACATGCGGCAACAACGTCTGCGTGCCATCGGCGTGAGGGGCCAGTCGCAGTGCCTCGTTTTCCTGCACCAGCCGCGCCAGCGCGCGTTCGAAGCGCGGCAAGTCCAGCGCGCCGACCAGGAACGCGCCCCCGCCAATGTTGAGGTGTGCGCTTGACGGCCAGGCGCTTTGGTCGCGCCAGACCTCCCGCTGGCTGAGCGAAAGCGGCAGCGCAACCGGCATCACCGCTGACTGACCGTGCGGTCCCATTGCTCAATTTCCTTCATTGCGTAGCGGTAGCCGACTTCGGCAATTTCCGCTCCCTGCCGGTAAGCCATCAGCGCAAATGCCGCTACCGGCGGCTCCAGGTAATGGTCGGACTGCGCAATGGTTCGCCCGCGTTGGTTCAGGCCGCCGATATGGCTGGCCCGGTACAGGATGTCGCCAATGCCGGGTGATGACGGCACGCCCGGCCGGAAGTAATCGGTCAGTTTGCGCCAGGCCGACAGCCGGGTCAGACTAGGGTCGACTCCCAGGTAGTCCTGCACATCCACGTCGATCGCAATGATCGTTCCATTGCCCCGGCGCTTTTCCAGCGGCGTGCCAAGGCGCAGCCGCATCGCGCCGACCGGCACGTTCTCGAGAATCGCACCGTCCACCAGCAGGTCGCCGTTATGCACCACCGGAGGGAACAGACCAACCGGTGAATTGCTGGCCAGCACCGCGCGCCACAATGGGCCGCTGTCCTGCACCGTGGTACAGGCTCGACTGAGGTTGCACGCGGCGGCAAAAAAAGGACGCCAAAGCGCGTCCACCGAACGCTCGCCAAACATCTTTTGCAAGTCCCGCTGCACCCGCTTGCCCGACACGATGGAAATCACCGGAATCGTCGGACGCTCCCCGCCGCGCGCGAAACGCATGGTCCGTTCACGAATCTCGTCGAGCGGCACACCACAAGCGTACTGCGCGCCAATCAGAGCGCCCATGCTGTTGCCGCCTACCAGGTCGATCACAATGCCGGACTGCTCCAGCGCGCGCAAAACACCCAGATGCGCGAAACCGCGCGCGCCGCCTCCTCCGAGCACCACGCCCACCGCCGTGCCGGTCAGGAAACGCGCCAGGCGGGCATAGTCGCCCGGGTTTTGCTGGCGAATCGGGTAAATACGCTCAAACTCACGACCATCTCGCCAGCGCGCCAGCTCAGACGGATCAGCCGCCTGCGTCGGGTGCAACAACACCAGATGTTTGCGTTTCATGGTGAAGCCGGGCTCTTCGCTCAGACGCTGCTCTAGTTCACCCACCCGGGTGGAATCGAGCGGATCGGCAACAAAAATTACCTGGTCGGCCTGGCGAAAGGCGCGCCGCGTCCATGACGACGAGTTGCCATCGGCCTCGTAGATCAGGAAATCGAACTGCTCTTCCAGGTCGTCATACCGGTCGCGTCCGTGCCACCCGACCGTGGCGCCCGGGTCCAGCGTACGCTCCATCTCCGGCGCCACCAGGTAGGCCCGCCCAATCTGGGCAAACGCCTTGGTCAGGCCGGTGGCAACCTCATTCGCATGGGCGCCGGGTTCCATCGGAACCACCACGAATATCTGCGCGTGCCGGCGCTCGATCAGTTGGGAGGCATGGCGTAAATGGTTGTATATCGCCTGCGCGAATACCCGGTTTAGGGCCAGCGGATGCAAGCTCAGCAATTGCTCGAAATCGGCCCGGCTAAGCATCGCCACGGTCGAATCGCGCAATGCGGTGATGTCGGCGGCGCGCGGCTGCTGCAGTATCAATCCGGCCTCACCAACACTCTCGCCGGGGCGAATTTCGTTATACAACTGCAACGCCCCGACCTTGTCGCGACGCGACACCCGCAGCCGTCCGCTGACCAGGAAAAACATGGTGTTGGCCGGGTCCCCCTCGCGGTAGACAATGTTGCCACCCGGAACAAACTGCAGATCCAGGAAACGGCCCAAATCCTGCAACACGCGTTCATCGAGGCCACCAAATACGCTGCTGGCGCGTAACACCTCCAGAACGCGCTCGTCGGGTATCTGTGGGTCTGGCATGCTCGGAGTCTACCGTGCGTCGAAGCGGCAAGGCGAAGCCACAATGGCGTGAAAATGCCCAGCGTCCATTGCTTCACGAAACCAGACCACCATGCCCAACCAGCGCCCCAACATCCTGTTCATAATGGCCGACCAGATGGCGGCGCCAGTGCTGCCGATGCACGACCGCAACTCGCCCGTCAAGATGCCACACCTGGGCCGCCTGGCGGCCGGCGGCGTGGTGTTCGAGGCGGCCTACTGCAACAGCCCCTTGTGTGCACCGTCGCGTTTCAGTCTGGTGAGCGGGCAACTGCCATCGAAAATCGGTGCCTACGACAACGCCGCGGATTTTCCCGCCGACGTACCCACCTATGCCCATTACTTGCGCCGGCTGGGTTACCGCACCGCGTTATCGGGCAAGATGCATTTTTGCGGGCCGGACCAGCTACATGGCTACGAAGAACGCTTGACCAGCGACATCTACCCGGCCGACTACGGCTGGGCCGTCAACTGGGATGAGCCGCAGGTGCGCCCGAGTTGGTACCACAACATGTCCTCGGTGTTGCAGGCCGGAACCTGCGTGCGCACCAACCAACTCGATTTCGATGAAGCGGTGGTGCACCAAGCCAGCCAATACCTGTTCGACCATGTGCGCAATACGCCCGAACGGCCGTTTTGTCTCACCGTGTCGATGACCCATCCGCACGACCCGTATGCCATACCGGAGGAGTTCTGGAACCTGTACCGCGACGACGAGATTGCGCTGCCGCGCACCGCCATCGCGCAGGAACAGCAGGACCCACACTCGCAGCGGGTGCTCAAGGTGATCGATCTGTGGGGCCAGACCATGCCGCCGCAAGCCATCCGGCGGGCCCGGCGCGCCTACTTCGGCGCCTGCAGCTACATCGACGCCAACATCGGCAAACTGGTCAAGACCTTGACCGACTGCGGCCTGGCGGATGACACCGTGATCGTGTTTTGCGCCGACCATGGGGACATGCTCGGTGAACGCGGTCTCTGGTACAAGATGCACTGGTTTGAGGGCGCCGCCCGTGTACCGATGGTGATCCACGCGCCCGGGCGCTTTGCCCCACGCCAGATTGCGTCAGCGGTGTCTTGCATCGACCTGCTACCCACCTTCGTCGAACTAGCCGGCGGCACGCTAGACGCGTCACTGCCGCTGGATGGGCGCTCGCTGCTGGCGCACCTGCAGGGCGCGCGGGGGCACGACGAGGTAATCGGTGAATACATGGCGGAGGGCACCAACACGCCGCTGATCATGATCCGGCGCGGTCGTTACAAGTTCATCCATTCGAGCCAGGACCCGGCCCTGTTGTTCGACCTGCAGTTCGATCCGGACGAACGCGACAACCTTGCCGGCGCGCCGCAACACCAGGCCGTGCTGGCGTCTTTCCTCGATGAAACCAATACGCGCTGGGATATGCCGGCCCTGCACGCGCAGGTGCTTGCCAGCCAGCGGCGCCGGCGTTTCGTCTACGGCGCGCTGACGCAAGGCAAATTGCACAGTTGGGACCACCAGCCGATGGTCGACGCGAGCCAGCAATACATGCGCAACCACATCGACCTGGACGACCTGGAGCGACGGGCGCGTTATCCGCGGCCGTGAGACGCTGATGGAGGATTCTCCCGGCCATTAGACGTTTCCATCATCTTGCAATCCGGATGGAACCCCGTGAAATGCAGCGGCACGTGCATCCGGGGGCCGACTGCAGGTGAATCGGGAAGCCCGGTTCCATGACTCTCATTGAAGTTTCAAGCACTGATCGAGATGATCCCGTTCAATTCTTTGCAGGCTGCCTCAAACACCGTCGGCGAGACTTGCTTCCATGGATGCGGGCGGGCACCTCTGCTACGCCATGCAAATGATTTTGGCTGGTGGGCCAGCACATAACAGACCTCTTTTTTTGCGCTCACGTATTTGACTGCAAATGGGTTGGTTTCGTTCGACTGAGCATGCGTCATCGGCAGTCCGATGACAAGGTTTGTCCGCGCGTTGAACGCTTTGGGCGACAAGACCAGCATGGGATGCTCGTCCTTCATCTCGCCACCCGCCTGCGGGCTGAAATCAATCCAGATCATGTCACGCCGGTCCGGTACCCACAATTTACCTGGCGTAGCCATCAGAACACTTCGGCGCCGACGCGTCCGGTCGCCATCACTTCGCCGCCATGGACAGCCGGATCAAATTCCTTGAGCTTCTGAGCCAGCGTTAACTGAGGCTTGCCAACCGCCCGAAGAAAAACGCCGCCTTCAACCACCTCCACCTTGATGGAAAGACCGCGCGCAAAACGTGCCGCCTTGGCGATTGGCGCAGTGATGCGCACGCCCAGGCCATTGCCCCACCTTTGGATGGTTTGGTCCAGAGAGACTACCGCGGTCATGATCGGCTCCTTGCTTGAATGTTAAAACAAGTATCAACAAAAATCTGCCACGTGTCAACATGTATAAACAAGTTCATTTTGCAGCGCTTCGGGAACCAATTGCCATGGCCCCGGTGCAGCAGGGTCTGCACGGGGTGGCGGGCGTTGTAGGTCCGCACATGGTGCGCGGGCGCTCAATGAAACTCCCGGCTCTGTGTAGCCAGACCACCCAACAGCGGCGTCAGGTCGTGCAGGCGTTTGTCAGCGTGATGCCCTGGGTCGGCAGCAACTGCAGGCCGTCTTCATGGACGAAACGCAATTGCCGTTCGTGCAGCGGGTCGGCGCCCAGGCCGACGCCCCAAGGTATAGATCATCGCGTCGCGCGGCGTGATCGACTGCCGGCAGGTCAGTCATTGCATGGTCTCGAGCTGGATGGCAATCGCCTGCGCCCGTGTCACGGCTTCTCGATCCGCGCTTCCCGGCCGATGCACTGGTACTTGGCCGTCTCGCACGCCAGCACCTCGGCATCGTCCTTCGGGCCCCATCAACACCGGGTCGAGGCGACATTGCGGTACTGCTGTTGAACCTAATCCGACGACACCGCTTTGGCAATATCGCCATGCAGACGTTGCAGCACCGTCGGCGGCGTGCCGACGGGCGCCAGGATGCCGATCTAGCCGTTTAGCTCCAAATTCTTGTAGCCCAGCTCCAGCAAGGTGGGCACCTGAGGCAGCGCCGGCTGCTCAGGACGGGCAAGGGCCTGGTGCGGCCGGCCTGGATCACGCCAGCGGCTGATGCGACACCACACCCCGAATACATCGCCGAGATCACACGCCGCGTTTCGACCCATCGGCCACGCTCGCGCCATGCACCCTTGTTTGGCAACTTTGCAGCCGCATACTTTGCGGCAGACGCCTGAAGGAGTAGTGGCGCGGCAAACCCGAAAGCGACGCGCCCCGATAGCGCGGCGACAACCCAGCCCAAATGACCGGTGGACGATAGTCCGTCGGGACCATCGTCGCCGGCCTGCCTCAACGGTGCTGGCGCCGCTTCGCGGCTGCGGCACCGATCAGGCCCAAAACGACCAAGGCTAGTGAACCTGGCTCCGGAACCTGCCCAACATCGGCGAGGATGCTGACATTGTCGACACCCTGGTTGAAGAAGAACTGATTGTCAACTTCCCCAAACCGAAGCTTGTAGCTTGTTCCGGGCGTGACGAACGCCGTGATATCGAACGAGTAGCTTGTGTACGGATGGGGATTCGCGCCAAGATCGATCGAAGGTGGCACCAGGGTCGAAACGATGTCGATGGCGGACGTGGAGAAGGCAGCCGCCAAGATTGACATGATGTCGACGCGCGCGTGCTGGTTCGGCCCTGCCGTGTGATCGAGCCCCGCCGGGTTTGCGATCGGGCCCAAGCCGCTCTGATCGTTCATGAACATGTCGAAACCAAGTATGACGGATAGTGCACCGACGGGGACAGTGAATGACTGTTCCAACACATGCGTTCCAGGCCCAGTTTGATCGGTGACGGCGTAGAACGTGCCACCTGCTGCCCCTACGGTCGCGTTTCCGCTAACCGGTGTCGTTGCACCCGAGTTCACAAACCACGACCCGGAGCCGCCCGCCAGGTCGGTCACGGTCCACGGCGCGAACAATCCCGTCTCGAAGCCTCCATTGGAAATTAGCTGAACCGGGGCTGCAACGGCGCTTCCTGCCATCACTGATGCAGCGAGAGCTGCTGCTAGAAGCGAACGACTAATCATATGAATTCTCCAGTTGGGGTTTAGACGGAACCGACACTGCGGCACGCTTGAGTGATCGGCAAGCACTTTCTGTGCCATGACTGCAACCCATTGATTTACATGAGAAACCATACCCATCGATCGGTGGGGGCGTAAAGGAGTCCGTCAGATGTTGCACCGATGCGGATAGCAGATTCAATCGCACCAGACGAAGAATCGCACCTTGGTCCGTCATGAAACCCTCTGCATTGCGCATTTGATGCAACGTTTGGCAAGTCCGCCAGAGAGATTCACAGCTTGCCTGACCCATTGGGCTTGTTTCGCCCGCCGCAGGCGCAACCCGACGCACGATGAGTCCTGGTCACTCGTCACCGACCCCGTTCACCAACTGATGCGCTGATCGACGGAAAATTTCGGTGCGACTTGTGTCAATGCATCCCAATCGGGTTCGACATCCACGCCGCAGCCCTCTCCCAGCGCATCACACGAATCCCACAGCGATGCTTTGCCCGCGATGCGCGGAGCGAATGCGCATCATCGCGTTCATCACGGATGGGGAACAAGTGCGCAAGATTTTGGAACACATCGGCCTGAACGCATGATTTACCCATTTCTTTCGACAGTGTCCCTCTTAAACTACTGTCTCAAATCCGGGGTCCACTTTAGGCTTGGCAGCGCGGCACATGGTGCGCGGGCGCTCAATGAAACTCCCGGCTCTGTGTAGCCAGACCACCCAACAGCGGCGTCAGGTCGTGCAGGCGTTTGGCGATCAGATGCCGCACCTCGCCGCCGCTCTCCACGTCGCGCTGCCACACGCCGTACACCGCCAGCAAGCGCGCATGCAGCAACTCGCTGCGTTGCCGCTCGCGCAGGCTTTTCCACACGATCACGTTGACGCTGCCGGTCTCGTCCTCCAGGGTAACGAACACCACGCCTTTGGCGGTTTGCGGCTGCTGGCGCATCACCACGATGCCGCAGGCCCGCACCAGGCGGCCATTGGGCAGGTCGCGCATCTGAGCCGCCGTAAGCAGCTTCATTTTCGATAACTGATCACGCAACAAGGCTACCGGGTGGCTGCGCAAGGTCAGGCCGGTGGCGGCGTAGTCGAACACCACTTCGGCACCAACACTTGCGGCGGGTAACTCCAACCAGTCTTCTTCCACCGGCACGGCCCGCAGCAGCCCGGGCGCGGGCTTTAGGGCCGAGGCGTCCCATACCTGCTGGCGCCGATGGCCCGACAACGCGGCCAGCGCATCCGCGCCGGCCAGCGCCTTTAGGTCGCCCTGATCGAGTTCGGCGCGCAGGGCCATGTCTTCGGTACTGGTGAAGGGGGCGTCGGCGCGGGCTTCGACTATGCGCCGCGCCGCGGCGGAGTTCAGGCCCGCAATCATGCGCAGACCTAAACGCACGGCGGGTTGGCGGGGGGAGAAATGGGGGTCTGACCCCCATTTCTCCATACTGGGGTCTGACCCCCATTTCTCCATACTGTTATCCCAGTCACTGTGCATCACGTCCACCGCGCGCACCTGTACTCCATGGCGTTGCGCGTCTTGCACCAGCTGGGACGGGCTGTAGAAGCCGAGCGGTTGCGAGTTCAACATCGCCGTCAGAAAACAGGCCGGCTCATGGTGCTTGAGCCAGCAACTCACATACACCAGCAGCGCAAAACTGGCGGCATGGCTCTCGGGGAAACCGTATTCGCCAAAACCTTCGATCTGCTTGAAGATGCCTTGCGCAAACGCCTCGGTGTAGCCGCGCTCGACCATGCCGCCCACCATGCGATGGTAAAACTTGTGCACGCCGCCCTTACGTTTCCAGGCCGCCATGGAGCGGCGCAAACTGTCTGACTCACCGGCGCTGAAACCCGCGGCCAGCATCGCGATCTGCATCACCTGCTCCTGAAAAATCGGCACCCCCAGCGTACGTTCGAGCGCGGCGCGCAGCCCCTCGCCGGGGTAGTCCACCGGCTCCAGACCCTGGCGGCGTTTTAGGTAGGGATGCACCATGCCGCCCTGGATCGGGCCCGGGCGCACGATCGCAACCTCGATCACCAGGTCGTAAAAACAGCGCGGCTGCAGGCGCGGCAACATGCTCATCTGCGCCCGGCTCTCGATCTGGAACACGCCCACCGTGTCGGCGGCGCAAATCATGTCGTAGGTGGCGGGGTCCTCGGACGGTATGTCCTGCATCAAAAACGTATAACCGCGCTGCTGGCTGATCAGGTCCAGGCAGCGGCGGATGGCGCTGAGCATGCCCAGGGCCAACACATCGACCTTGAGCAGGCCCATCGCGTCGAGGTCGTCTTTTTCCCACTGGATCACGGAGCGGTCCGCCATGGCGGCGTTCTCTACCGGCACCAGGCGCGTGAGTTTGCCCCGCGTCAGCACAAAACCGCCCACATGCTGGCTCAGGTGGCGCGGGAAACCCAGCAATTGTTGGGTCAGGTCCAGCCACTGCGCAATACGCTGGTCGCGCGGGTCGATACCGGCGCTTTGCAGGCGCGCGTACAACTGCTGCGACAGCAGTGTGCGACCGTCAAACCAGCGCTGCTCCTTGGCGAAGGCATCAATCAAGGCATCGTCCAACCCCAGCGCCTTGCCTACATCGCGGATCGCGCTTTTTGGGCGATAGGTCACCACCACGCCGGTGATGGCAGCCCGGTCGCGGCCATATTTGGCGTAGATGTACTGGATCACTTCTTCGCGCCGCTGATGTTCGAAATCCACGTCGATGTCGGGCGGCTCGTTGCGCTCGCGGCTGATAAAACGCTCGAACAACACGTTCATGCGCGCCGGGTCGACCTCGGTCACGCCGAGGCAATAACAGACCGCGGAATTGGCGGCCGAGCCGCGGCCCTGGCACAGGATCTGGCGCTGACGCGCGAAACGCACGATGTCGTAGACGGTCAAAAAATACATCTCGTATTTCAGTTCGGCGATCAGCTCCAGTTCGTGTTCCACCTGCAACTGCACGCTGGCCACAATACCTTGCGGGTAACGCTGGCTCATGCCTTCATAAGTGAACTGGCGCAAGGTCTGCGCGGGGGTCAATCCCGGCAACACCGTCTCCACCGGGTACTGGTAACGCAACTCGTCCAGACAAAAGTTGCAACGCGCGGCGACGCTCAGCGTGGCCTGCAACAACTCGGGCGGATAGATGGCGGCCAGGCGCAAGCGCGCACGCAAATGCGCCTCGGCGTTGGGCTGCAGCTCAAAGCCGCATTCCGACACCGGCCGGCCCAGGCGCACGGCGGTAAGAACGTCCTGCAACGGCTTGCGCGAACGCACATGCATATGCACATTGCCAGCCGCCACCAACGGCACGCCGGTGAGTGTGGAGGCGGACTCGATTTTGTGTTGCCATAAATCGTCGTCCAGGCCATGCAGCAACTCCAGGGCCAGCCAGAGGCGCTCGTCAAACAGGCCCTTGGCCCTGATGCAGTGGGCGCACAGTGCTTCGAAATCGATCGCGCGCGGCGGCACCAGCAGCACCTCGCAACATTGCAGCAGGGCGAAATCGCTGCCGTCCCACGACACCTCGTATTCACCCTTGACCGCCTTGCCGCGTGCCGCGGTGATGAACTCACACAGGTTGCCCCAGCCATGCAGGTCATGCGCCAGCACAACCAGCTTGACCGTGTGGCTGGTTGCGACTTGCGCCGCATTCTGAACCGTGAACTCGGCCCCCAGCAGCAGTTTGAGCGCGTGTTTTTTGGCTTCGGTAAACGCGCGCACCACCCCGGCCACTGAACATTCGTCAGTGATGGCCAGCGCCGTATACCCCAACGCCGCCGCACGCGCCACCAGCTCCTCCGGCTGCGATGCGCCGCGCTGAAAACTGAAACTGGAGAGGCAATGCAGTTCTGCATAAGCCGGTAAGGGGGTCCACATGGGATTGGCGAGGCATCAATTGCTGGCGCGATTTAGAGGCAATAAATACTGTATAAAATAACAGTATATTCCTGTATCAAAGCTCGCCGCACTTGAAAGCCTTGACGCTTGCACCAGCATGTTCTGGCCGTTGATGCAGCGCGCATGCACGCGGCGCCGAAAGGCGCACCGGGCGCCGCAATTCGGCCAACGGCGCGAGGTTCAGCCGTCCAGGCCAATCTCGGCCGACGGCGCCCCATGCGACTTCTGGAATACCACGCGATAACTCTCGAGCTCTCCGTCCCGCTGGAACTGGTGCGCACAGCCCCAGAGATACAACTGAAACAAGCGATAGGTTCTCTCGCCGTATTTCGGCACCAGACCGTCGCGGGCCGCTTCCAGATTCCGCACCCAGTGCTGCAACGTAAGAAAGTAGCTGTGCCGATCATTGTGCATGGCGATCGGCTCGAAACTGGTGCGATTCGCGGCCGCCAAAAGATCCGGCACGACTACCGGAGTGTGGGAGCCGGGAAACACGTAGCGGTAGGTAAAAGAGCTGACGTGGAACTTCTTTCGATTCGCCGCGAAATCCATATACAACCGGCCGCCCGGTTTGAGCAGCCGGTTGAATCTGGCGAACAGGCGTCTGTAGTCGGGAAGATGCTCCATCACTCCCAGCAAGACGATGGCGTCGTACTGACGCGGCGGCGCAAAAGTGAAAATGCTCTCATTGACCGCCTCCAGGGCGCACGGAAGATTTTGCGTCGCGCTCCATTGGCGCAGAAACCCGTACTGCTCGGGGGAAATCGTCAGCATAGTGACATTCACGCCGCGGGCGCCGGCATGGCCTGCGAAGGATGCCCACCCAGCACCCACGTCGAGGACGTGAGAACCGGCCGACAACCGGCACGCGCGCAGGATGTAATTCAGCTTGTTCTCGGCGGCGTCTTCGAGAGGCTGCTGATCGGACTGAAACAGTGCCTGGGAGTACAGTTTCACGCGTCGATCCAGGAAGGCGAAATAGAAGTCGTTACCGTAATCGTAGTGCTGCGCCACCCAGTCCTTGTCAGAGCGCAACTTTCCGAAAACGAGCGGCCGCAGGAACCGCCATAGTGAATGCAGCGGGTGCCGGTCGGACATGATTTTTCGAAGATCGAGGGCCGCGAGAAAGTCGCCCGCAAAATCGATCTGACTCTCAATAAATGCATGCGCGACGGCGAACTCGTCGAAGGATGCCAACGCGCGCAGCGACGCTGGCGTACGGGTGCGCAGCCTGAACGCCGGTACACCGCCGCCGATCCGATGGACACTGCCGTCCTGCAACTCCAGGTCGAAAGCCGCGATCGACATACCTTGCAGGCGGCGCCTGAGTTTGCGCACCACGGCGGGCTCGCCGCCGACTGGACTGGATGCCATGGTCCCGGCGGAAGACGGAGCCGCGGGTAATTGCAGAGGTTGCATCGTCACTCCCCTCATAGTTGTCGGGCGCTTGTTCATGCTGCCAGTGATTGAGCCAAAGCAAAGCCGCCACTCTAGCTGAATATTTCACGCAAATGGGTCGGCAGTCCCGCCCGAAGGCAGGTTGTGATTGGCAATGCCGATGCCAAAATGTACCGAAGAAACTGGAACCAGCAAGATTGAATTTGGCCGCCTTGGGTTAGGTGCTAATCGAGTGGCTGCGCGCACTGGCGCTGAAGGGTACGGCGTTGGCCAACGCTGCGGTGAAGACTGACTGGCGCCGACCTGGGCCGGGCGGGCGTATCGAGCGCGCCGGTCAGCGTGTACGATAACGCCATGCACACCCGCTCCACGGCAAGCATGGTTTGAAGGACCGGCAACATGAACTGTCTGCGGTGCGCGAGGGACGTCCCTGCGGATGCGAAGTTCTGCCCCGACTGCGGCGCAAGCCTCGCAAACACATGCCGCGCTTGTGGCGCGGTCAACGCGCCCAGTCACAAGTTCTGCAAAAGTTGCGGTGAACCGCTGAGCGTTGCCGTTCCCGCAAACCGGGATGGCGGGCGAGTCACTTCCCTTGAGAACTACACCCCCAAGCACCTGGCTGAGAAGATTCTCAGTTCACGGCACTCGGTGGTCGGCGAACGCAAGCAAATCAGCGTGTTATTCGCCGACATAAAGGGATCCATGGAGTTGTTGGCGGATCGCGATCCGGAAGACGCGCATGCCATTCTGGACCCTGTTCTCAAGCTAATGATGGAAGCCGTGCATCGTTACGAAGGCACGGTCAACCAAGTCATGGGCGACGGCATCATGGCGCTTTTCGGCGCCCCGCTGGCGCACGAAGACCACGCCGTTCGAGCCTGCTACGCGGCGCTGCGCATTCAGGAGGCAGTGGTGCAATTCTCCCAGACGGTGAAGCGCAGCTACGGAGTCGAGGTTCGCGTTCGTGTCGGATTGAACTCGGGCGAAGTCGTGGTGCGGTCCGTCGGCAGCGATTTGCGGATGGACTACACGGCGGTCGGCCAGACGACGCACCTCGCGGCGCGCATGGAACAGATGGCGCTGCCGGGCACAATCCTGATTACTGCCGACGGCATGCGGGCGGCCGAAGGATTCGTGCAGGTCAGGCCCCTAGGCCCCAGACCGGTCAAGGGATTGAACGCGCCCGTCGAGGTGTATGAAGTCACCGGCGCCGGCCAAATCCGCACGCGCCTTCAGGCGGCAGTGGCACGCGGGCTGACGCGATTCACCGGGCGAGAGCAGGCGCTGACGCAGTTGCATGGCGCGATCAAGCTGGCTCGCGCCGGCCATGGACAGGTCATTTCGATCATGGGCGAGCCAGGCGTAGGCAAGTCGCGCCTGCTGCACGAATTCATCCGATCCGACGCCACGCGCGGCTGGCTGATCCTCGAAACCGGGGCGATCTCGTATGGACGGGCGACTTCCTACCTTCCCATCGTCCAACTGCTGCGGGGCTACTTCAGCCTCGATGAACGCGACGATCACGCGCAGATCCGCCGCAAGATCGGCGCGGCACTGGCAGCGCTCGACAAGGCGCTAGAGCCGGTGCTGCTCCCGTTGCTCGCGTTGTTCGATGTTGCGGTCGCGGATGAAGCGTGGCAGGAGATCAATCCGGCCCAGCGCCGAAAGCTCACCTTCGAAGCCCTAAAACGGCTGATGCTGCGCCAGTCGCAGGCGCAGCCGCTGCTGCTGGTTTTCGAGGACCTGCACGCGTTCGATTCCGAAAGCGAGGCGCTCCTCAACGGCTTGATCGACAGCGTTCCGACTCTGCGCACGTTAGTGCTTGCGACCTACCGGCCAGAGTACCAGTCCCAATGGGGCAACAAGAGCTACTACGCCTCGATTCGCATCGAGCCGTTGACGGTGGACGGCACCAAAGAGCTGCTGACGGCGCTTCTTGGCGACCAGTCCGCGCTTCAACCGGTGATTGCGATGCTGATCGAACGCACCGGCGGTAATCCGTTCTTCCTCGAAGAAGGGGTTCGTGCGTTGATAGAGACCGCCGTAGTCGCCGGCAAGCCAGGCGCGTATCGCCTCTTGAAGGACCTAAAGACGGCCCAAGTCCAGGTTCCCGCAACCGTGCAGGCGGTCCTTGCCGCGCGTCTCGACCGGCTCTCATCAGAGGAAAAATGGCTGTTGCAGTCAGCCGCCGTGATTGGCCGCGACGTGCCGTTTTCCCTGCTCCAGGCGATCAGCGAGGATGACGAAGACACGCTTCGCGGTTTGCTGGAGCGCCTGCAGGCGGCGGAGTTTCTGTATGAGACGAGCCTCTTTCCCGAGCTGGAATACACCTTCAAGCACGCGCTGACGCAGGAAGTGGCGTACAACGCGCTGCTCCACGAAACTCGCCGCTCGCTGCACGGGCGCATCGTCTTGGCGCTTGAGCGGATGGATTCCCGCCGTGCGTCCGATCAAGTGGACCAACTCGCCCATCATGCGGTGCGGGGCGAGTTGTGGGCCAAGGCCATCATCTACCTGCACCAGGCCGGCCTGCGGGCGACCGAACGAAGCGCGACCCGGGAAGCGGTGCAGTGCGTAGAACAGGCACTGGCCGCACTGAGCCATCTGCCCGAAAGCGACGAGTCGATCGCCCAAGGCATCGACCTGCGCTTCGATCTTCACAGTGCCCTAATACCGCTCGGCGAGTTTTCCCGCATCGTCGAGGTGCTGCGCGAAGCCGAGCAGCTTGCCGAGCGCCTGGGCGACCAGCGCCGGCAGGGTCGGGTGTCGGCTGCCATGGCGACCTGGTGCTGGTGTATAGGCGACCCCGATCGCGCGCTGCAGTACGGGCAGCGCGCCCTTGCCATGGCGAGCACTCTTGAGGACGGCGCGCTCGACGCCCTGGCGAACCACCGGGTCGGCGAAGCCCACGTGAGCCTGGGAAACTTCCACACAGCCATAGACAGTTTCGCACGCAACCTGGAACGGCGCACCAGCGAACCCACGCCCAAACGCTTCGGCATGGCGGCGCTTCAGTCGGTCACGTCGCGATCATGGATGGGCTGGTGCATGGCTGGCCTGGGCGATTTCGCGGCCGCCACCGAAGCCGCGCAAGAGAGCTTCCGGATCGCCGAGGCCGCCAACCATGCGTACAGTCTCGCCACCACCTACACAGGGGCCGGTCAGCGTCATCTGATGCGAGGCGAGATCGAACAGGCGATCGCGTTGCTCGAGCGCGCGGCCGACATCTGCCGGCGCGACAACTTCGGCCCTCTTTACAAGTACGCCGCGCCAAGTCTCGGACTTGCCTATGTTCGCTGCGGGCGGGTCGAAGAGGGTCTTCGGCTGCTGGAACGGCTGACCGAGCAATCGTCGTCCATGAACATCATCCCGTTCCATGTGCTCGAGCTGATCAATCTGAGCGAGGCACGGCTGGCGGCCGGCCAGCACGCCGGGGCAAAACGCTCGGCACAGCACAGCCTAACGCTGCTGCGCGCCCACGGGCAGCGTTTCGCGGAACCAGAGAATCTCAGGGTGCTGGGCGACATTCACGCTTCGAGCGATCCGCCCAAGCTGGTCGAAGCCGAGGCTTCGTACCGGCAAGCGATCGAAATCGCCGCCGAATTGGGCTTACGCCCGGTTATCGCGCGCTGTTATCTTCACCTCGGCACGTTGTACAGCCGAGTCGGCAAGCAGGCCCAGGCGATCGAGCACCTGACGCAAGCCCGCAACATGCTGCGTGAGATGGACATGCGATCGTGGCTGGAACAGGCGGATTCGGCGATCGGGCGATGCGGCAGCGGCACCGTTGCAATGGTCGAACCGCTGTTCGACCCCTCGCGGCCGGAATTTCACGCAAATCCCTATCCCTTTTACCATCGGCTCAGATCCGAAGATCCGGTGCATCGGACGCAACAGGGGTACTGGATCGTCACGCGTTATCACGATGTCGTCACGGTGTTGCGCGACCAGCGTTTCGGGCGCGAAGACTTCGGGCCCATGGTCGCTTCGGTCTACGGCGACGACTCGGAACGCGTGCCGCGGCCGATGGTCTTTCGCGACCCGCCCGCGCACACCCGGCTGCGTTCGTTGGTGAGCAAAGCTTTCACCAGCCGCGTTGTACAGGGCATGCGCCCGCATATTCAGGAAATCGTCGATCAGCTTCTCGACCGGGTCCAGGACACCCATGCGATGGACGTAATTGCCGATCTCGCTTATCCACTCCCCGTGACGGTGATCTGCGAAATGCTGGGCGTGCCCGCCCGGGATATCGACACCATGCGGCAGTGGACATCGGACATCACCCGCAGTCTCGATGCGCTGGGTCTGGAGTCGGATCGGGAAATCGTCCGGCGCGGACGCGCGGCCCGTCACGCCCTGGGCGAGTATTTCCGGGGCCTGCTTCCCGAGCGGCGGCGCCATCCGCGGCAGGATCTCCTGAGCCTGCTGATCGCCGCCGAGGAGGAAGGCGGGGATAAGCTGACCGAGGATGAGCTGCTCGCCACCTGTGTACTGCTCTTCATCGCGGGACACGAGACCACGGTAAACCTGATCGGCAACGGCCTGCAGGCCTTGATGCAACATCCCGGTCAACTCGAAGTCCTGCGCAACGACGCGGCGCTGATTCCCGGCGCGGTGGAAGAGCTGCTGCGCTACGACAGCCCAGTGCAACGCACGGCCCGAGTCACCAAGACGGAAGTGGAAATCGGCGGCAAGAAGATACCCCGCCACGCGCTGGTCGTCGCCGCCATCGGCGCCGCCAATCGCGATCCCGGGCAGTTCGCTGAACCGGACCAGCTAAATGTCCGACGGCGCGCAGGCAACCATATCGCGTTCGGTTTTGGCATTCATTTCTGCCTCGGCGCACCGCTCGCGCGCATCGAAGCGGAGATCGCGATCGGGTCGTTCCTGCGCCGGATGCCGCGCGCTGAGTTGACGGCCATGGCGCCGCAGTGGCGCGATTCGTCGACGCTGCGCGGGCTCAAGACGTTGCCGGTGACTTATTGAGGCGGCGGGCCCGCAAGCGTTGGCCGGGAACTCCGATGAATCAATTCGCCAATCGCAAAAACCGGCAAGGGATCGGCGCGGCGGAGCTGCTCGAAGTCGTCGCGGCGGTGGCGCGCGAGGCGCGTCCGAACATGGAGCCGCAAGTGGCGCTGGACTCCTCGCTCGAGAAAGACCTCGGCCTGGACAGTCTGGCGCGGGTCGAACTGGTGCTGAGGCTGGAGAAAGAATTTGGCACCAGCCTGCCGGAGCGGGCGCTCGCGACCGGCGAGACGCCACGCGACCTGCTGCGCTTCCTGCTGGCCAGCGCCGGCCATGCGCCACACGCCGTCGACACCGGCCTTGCGAGCCTAATGCAGAGCGGCAGCGTGCGCCCGCCGTCGCACGCGCTGACACTCACCGAAGCGCTTCAATACCACGTTGAGCATCAGCCCGACCGGCTGACGCTACATCTGTACGAGGAAGGCGCGGAGCACCCTATCACCTATCGACAGCTCTGGAACAGCGCACTCGGCTATGCCGCGCGCCTTGCGCAGGCCGGCCTTGCGCCCGGACAGATGGCGGCGATCATGCTGCCAACCTGCAAGGAGTACCTTTACACCTTCTACGGCGTAATGCTTGCGGGCGGCGTGCCGGTGCCGCTCTATCCACCCGCGCGCCTGGCAACGATTCAAGACCATCTGACGCGCCATGTCGGGATCCTGCGGAGCGCGGGCGCAAGCATCATGATCACGGTACCAGAAGCCAAGCCGCTCGCCTACCTGCTTCGCGCACAGGTTGAATCGCTGCGCAGGGTGCTGGTTCCCGCGGATCTCGAAGGGCCGGGCGCGGCCTTCGCGCCGACCCACGGCAAAAGCGCCGACATTGCGTTCCTGCAATACACGTCGGGCTCGACCGGTGATCCAAAAGGCGTCGTGCTCACGCACGCCAACATCCTCGCCAACGTCGCCGCGGCGGGCGCGGCATTGAACGCCACCCAAGAGGACGTGTTCGTCAGTTGGCTGCCTCTGTACCACGACATGGGTCTGGTAGGCGGCTGCTTCGCGACCATGTACTTCGGCTTTCCGGTGGTGTTGATGTCGCCGTTGGCATTCCTTTCACGCCCGAGCGCCTGGCTGCGCGCGATCCACCGCCACCGCGGCACGATATCGGGCGGCCCGAATTTCTGCTACGAGTTGTGCCTGCGCCGTATCCCCGAAGTGGAAATGGAAGGCATCGACCTGTCCTCGTGGCGCTTCGCGTTTAACGGCGCGGAGCCGGTGAGCGCGGATACGATGACCGCCTTCTCGGATAAGTTCGCGCGCTGGGGCTTGCGCGGCAACGCGATGTCACCGGTTTATGGCCTCGCCGAATGCACCGTAGGCCTGGCTCTGACGCCGCCGTCCGAGCCATGGCGCATGGACACACTCGACCGCGAGTCGTTCGCCAGAACCGGCCAGGCATTGGCCGCGCAGGCCGGGGACGCGGCACCGCTGCGTGTTGTCAGTTGCGGAAAAGTGTTCCCTGGTCACGACCTGCGCGTAGTGGACACTATGGGTCTTGAACTTGCCGACCGGCACGAAGGCCTGCTCCAGTTCCGCGGCCCTTCGGCCAGCTCGGGCTACTACCACAACCCCAAGGCGACCAGAAGCCTTTTCGACGGTAAATGGGTGAACACCGGCGACCGCGCCTACCTTTGCGACGGCGAGCTATTCATCACTGGCCGCGAGAAAGACATCATCATTCGTGGTGGCCGAAACATCAGCCCCTACGAACTGGAAAAGGCGGTAGGCGACCACCCCGGCATCCGGCGCGGTTGCGTGGCGGTGTTCGGCAGCCGCGACCCCTCGACCGGCACCGAGCGGGTTGTGGTGCTGGCGGAAATGCGCGACCGCGACGACTCGCGCCAAGAAACGTTGAAGCGCGCGATCAACGACCTGGCGGTGAACATGATCGGCGGGCCGGTGGACGACATTGTGCTGGCGCCCCCGGGGACGGTTCCCAAGACCTCCAGCGGCAAGATCCGCCGGGTCGCGGCGCGCGAGCTCTACGAACGTGGGTCTACGTCGGCGCGACTTCCGGCGGTGTGGCTGCAACTCTTGCGCCTGGTGCTGGCCGGCGCCGCGCCGCAGCTACGTCGAGGGCTGCGAGCCGCGTCTGGCGTGTGGTTTGCCTTGCGTACCTATCTGGTTTTCGGCGCCCAGTTCCCGGTCGTCTTCGCGGCCGCGCTGCTCGTGCCAGGGCGCAGGTGCTGGAACGTCGGGCGGACAATGGCCGGATGGTTCCTCAGAACCTCTGGCATACCGGTGGTAGTGAAGGGACTCGAAAACCTGGCGCAAGGCGGGCCGGTGGTACTGGCCGTGAATCACACCAGCTACCTCGATGCTCTGGTGCTGTTGTCGCTGCTCGAATACCGCGGCTACGCGTTTGTCGGCAAGCGTGAGTTGAACGCGAACATCGTCATGCGCAGGCTGGCCGAAGGATTCGATACCGTATTCGTCGAGCGCTTCGACGTGGCGCAAAGCGTCGAGCACGCGGGCGAACTAGCTGACGCGGCCAAGCGCGGCGTGTCGCTGATCGTATTTCCGGAAGGCACGCTCGAGCGCAGGGCCGGTCTCAGGCCTTTTCGCAGCGGCGCCTTTCAGGCCGCCGCCCAGGCAGGTATGCCGGTGGTGCCGGTGGCGCTGCGCGGCATACGGTCTGTTCTGCGCGACGGAACCTGGTACCCGCGTCGCGCGGCGGTATCGGTAACCTTCGGCGCGCCAATCAGGGCGCGGGGCAACGACTGGGCGGCGGCGGCGAAATTACGCGACACGGTACGCGCTGAGATCCTGCGGCATTGTGGAGAACCCGATTTAGACCTTGAAGCTGGATTCGGCAGTGGACCGCCACGATGAGATTTGACTTCTTTTGCGCGGCATCACGCGGCCCGCCGGGCCGCTTTCGCTTGCGGTGGCTTGAGATCCCGGACAATCCCGGACCACCTGGAAGTAGGGCGGCGCGACCCAATGCAGTTGCTGGACGATGTCAAGTGCCTGAACACCGCCAATGCCGACGTCGTGGTGTTGTCGGCCTGCGTGCAAATGCCTTCGCTACCCGCGCTTCAGATTGCACAGGACCGGCTCGGGATCCGCGTCACGTCCACGGCCACCTGCACCGCACGCAATATGCCGGACCTGCTGAACCTGCCGCTGGCCGTTCCCGGTTTCGGGGCGGCGCTTTCCTGAGAACAGGCACACGGCCAGACCGGACAGCGACCCGAGGCGCGTCTCCAGCACATGATCGAGGCGGCGCAATCAGGGCTTGACCAGCCAGGAGATGTCAATCCGCCGGTGATTCGCGACACAGTCGCGCAGGTACAGGTTGATGAGGCTTTGATAGGGCACACCAGCTTCCTCGGCCATGTTCTTGAAGTAGCCGATGATGTCTTCGCCAAGGCGCATGGTGACCGGCCGCTTCAGTTTTGAGGCGTACGGATTGTTGCGGGACTTCATCGTCGAAAGGTTGTATTCGGCTTTCATGCTGTTCCACCTTGATAGTGTCTGCCTTCGTTGCTTGTGGCCTTGCGGGCCGAAATTATCCGGATCACGCTTCCCGATGCCCGCTCGCAATGGCAGACCAGGAGCAACCGCGCTTCGCCACCCAAGCCAAGCATCAAGAATCGGTCTTCGCCACCGGTAGTTTTCTCGTCGAAGAACTGGACCGCGAATTCGTCGAAGAAGACCGTCCGTGCCTCCTCGAAGGAAGCTCCATGTTTTCTCTGGTTCGAAGCTGCCTTGGCTGGATCCCACTCGAATTTAATCATATGTACATCCTGGCTCAGCCAAACAACCCATGCAGATACCAGTGACTGGCTGCCTGATCCGCTGCCAGCTGGCTGGCCGTCAAACGCTCGCGGTAAATCCACAACAGGCCAGCCTGTTCGCTGCGCGCCAGAAAATAGTCACGCAACGTGGTCGCATCCCACCAGCCGGTCTCCAGCCGCTGCGGCCCGGCCAGCAGGGCAAGTGGCCCCTGGTACAGCGGGCGGTGTTGCCGCACTGCCAGCTTGAGCGGTGTGGCTAGCAGCCAGGTCGGGTACAACGCCGCCGATACCTGTTCGGCTGATGCCACTGCCCTGGCCTTGGTTTTGTTGGCGGTTTTGGAAAACCCGGCGACCGGCATGTCCAAAGACGCCGCCACCCAGGTCTGCATACGCTCCGGCCGGTGGTCGGCACCGGGCAGCAAACGCAACACTTGCCGTGGCCCCAGGCGCGCGCTCAAGCGTTCCAGCAGTTGGTGCAGGTCGTCGCCAACGCGCAGTTCATCCGGTAGCAGGCTGGCGCTGGCCCCAGGCAGGGCCGCGGTCTCGGTGCAACGCAGCCGCAGGTAAAGCACCGGCGCCGGCAGCGTAATACGCGCCAGATGCTCCGCCAGCAGGCGTTGCATATGGTTCATGTCCAGCGTCGGTTCGGCGGTGCGCACCACCACTTGCCCCTGGGTGGCGGTGTTGCGCCGCGGGTCCATCTGCCACACCAGCTCAAGCGCCAGCACACCCTGCTTACGCGCCTGCAGCCACACCTGCAACTGGGACAACAGGCGCCGCGCGGCAAACATCAATGCCGGCGCGGCTTCGACCTGCGCGGCCAACTCCAGCGGCACGTCAAACACTTCGGGTAACACCAGCCAGGGGTAAACCTCAGGCTTCAAACCATAAGCCCGGTCCAGCGCATCCAGCAACCCAGCGCCAAAACGCCGCACCACGCCACCACGCGGCAAGGCGCGCGCATCGCCCCACTGGCTGCAACCGATACGCTCCAGCGTGGCCAGATGCGCGCGGGCTTCGGCCAGCGTGGCCAGCGGCAGACTATCCGGCCCGCGGTAGACAGCCGGGTCCACCTGTAGCCGCGCAAGGGCTATCAAAGAGGTAGCAGCCTGGGAAGTTTTAACCAGTCCAATCGGACGGTTGAACTTGAGAATATGGTCCACAAGTGTTTGCCGGCCGCCAAACAAACGCTCGCTGGTGGACACTTCAAGTAACACGGCTTGCTCCAGGCGCGCCACTTTGGGCGTGAACTGCAAAGCCCACCAACCCAGGGCAGTGGTGGCGTCAGCAACTGGCGGCTCCCCGTCAGACTGTGGTTGCAGCGCGATCCAGTACATCCGCCGACTCCGCAATCAAAGGTCCGGGTACTGCCGCCATCGGCACGCCCTGGCCGGACCTGCGCCCCGCCCTGCCCTGGCTACTGACCAGCGATGCAGCCAGGCGCCCGATGCGGGCCGGCATACACACCGCCTGTATGCAAGGCGGGCCACGCCGCTTGACGATCTCCAGGCGCACTTCATCGTTGCCGGCTTGCACCGACACCAGCAAACGCAGCACTGCCGGTGACGACTCGGCCTGGGCCTGCGCCCCACGCATGACAAACAACAGCTTGGCGTGCTCACTGGCGGCCATTTGCAATCGCCGCAGTTGATCGGCC
>JANNGR010000400.1:0-23640 GCA_031403955.1 Betaproteobacteria bacterium | reverse complement strand
TGGCTCGAGCAAAAGGCTCGCGAAGCCAACCTGGATACCGCCATGTTGTATGTTTCGGACCATGGCGAGTCTTTGGGCGAGAACAACCTGTACCTGCATGGTCTGCCTTATGCGCTGGCGCCCGACATGCAGACCCATGTGCCAATGCTGACCTGGCTGTCCGGCGCCATGCAAACCCGCACCGGGGTGCGCGTCGACTGCCTGCGGCAATACGCGGCGGCGCCACTGTCGCATGACAACCTGTTCCATTCCATGCTTGGCTTGCTGGACGTTTTGACCAGCCTGTACAAGCCGGAAATGGACTGGTTTGCGCGTTGCCGCTGACACCTACAATTCCCGCATCGTTGCAGCCCGGTCATCTGTTCCATGAACTTCATCCGATTCTCTGATCTCTGCGCCCAGGGCAAAGTCGCCGGCAAACGCGTATTTATCCGTGCCGACCTGAACGTGCCGCAAGACGACGATGCAAACATAACCGAAGACACGCGCATTCGGGCCTCGGTGGCGTGTATCCGCCTGGCCCTGGATGCCGGCGCGGCGGTAATGGTCACGTCGCACCTTGGGCGCCCGGCAGAAGGCTTATTGACGTCGCGCGATTCGCTTGCGCCGGTCGCCAAACGCCTGGGTGAGTTGCTTGGTCGCGATGTGCCGCTGGTTGCCAACTGGGTCGACGGCGTCAAGGTTGACGGCAAAGAATTGGCAAGCGGGCAACTGGTGCTGCTGGAGAACTGCCGCGTCAACCAGGGCGAGAAGAAGAACAGCGAAGAACTATCCAGGAGAATGGCTCGGTTGTGCGACATCTTCGTGCACGACGCTTTTGGCACTGCCCACAGAGCCGAGGCCAGTACCTTCGGCATCGCACAGTATGCGCCGGTGGCGTGTGCCGGCCCGCTGCTGGCGGCCGAGATCGACGCAATTACCAAAGCCCTGAAGGCGCCCAGGCGACCGCTGGTGGCGATTGTCGCGGGCTCCAAAGTTTCCACCAAACTCACCATCCTGAAGAGCCTGGCCAACAACGTCGATCAGCTGATCGTCGGCGGTGGTATTGCCAATACCTTCATGCTGGCCGCCGGATTGAAAATCGGCAAAAGCCTGGCTGAGCCGGACTTACTGGACGACGCAAAAGCCGTCATCGAGGCCATGCGTTCGCGTGGCGCGGCAGTGCCGATTCCGAGCGACGTAGTTACCGCGAAGGAATTCAAGGCCGACGCGCCAGCGACCGTGAAAGCCGCCACGGACGTGGCCGATGATGACCTGATTCTGGACATCGGTCCACAAACCGCGCAGCGCCTGGCCGACCAACTTCACCGGGCCGGCACGATTGTCTGGAATGGGCCAGTCGGTGTGTTCGAATTTGCGGCCTTCGAGGGCGGCACCAAAACCATAGCGCAGGCAATTGCCGCCAGCAGTGCCTTCTCGATTGCCGGTGGTGGTGACACTTTGGCGGCGATCGCCAAATACGGCATCGAAAAACAGATCGGTTACATCTCGACCGGCGGCGGCGCGTTTCTGGAGGTGCTGGAGGGCAAGACGCTGCCGGCGTTCGAGATCCTCGCCCAGCGCTTTGCCGGCTGATTGCAAGCCATTACAAGGAGACTTCCCCATGGCACCACGTCGCGCCACCAAGATTGTTGCAACCCTGGGACCGGCATCCAGTGACCCGGCCTTGCTGGAGCAAATGATTCGTGCCGGCGTCAACGTGGTGCGGCTGAATTTCAGCCACGGCCTGGCGCAAGACCATATTGACCGCGCGCAGATGGTGCGCGAAGTAGCACAACGCGCCGGGCGCGAGGTGGCCATCATGGCTGATTTGCAGGGCCCCAAGATCCGGGTTGGCAAGTTTGCCCAGGGCAAGGTGATGCTGGAGCCCGGGGCGAAATTCGTGCTCGATGCCGCACGCACGGAGTTGGGCGATGTCGACGCGGTGGGGCTGGACTACAAGGCGCTACCGCGCGAAGTCAAGGCCGGCGACGTGTTGTTGCTGAACGATGGACTGATCGTCATCACGGTTGACGCGGTCAAGGGCGAGTCGATCCGCACTACCGTGAAACTCGGCGGTGAGTTGTCCAACAACAAGGGCATCAACAAACTCGGTGGCGGGCTGACCGCGCCGGCCCTGACAGCCAAGGACATGGACGACATTCGCACGGCAATGGCCTTCAAGGCGGATTTTGTGGCGGTGAGTTTCCCCAAGAATGCGACCGATATGGAGATGGCGCGCCAGTTGTGCACCGTCGCTTCGGCAGACCACAACCACCGGCCCGGCCTGATCGCGAAGATCGAGCGCGCCGAGGCGATTCCGAAGTTGCTGGAAATCCTGCTGGCCAGCGACGGAATCATGGTCGCGCGGGGTGATCTGGCGGTCGAGGTTGGCAACGCCGCTGTACCGGCTTTGCAGAAACGCATGATCAAGCTGGCCAGAGAGCACGACAAGGTGGTGATAACCGCGACGCAAATGATGGAGTCCATGATCACCAACCCGGTGCCCACTCGCGCCGAGGTTAGCGACGTGGCCAACGCGGTACTCGACGGCACCGATGCGGTCATGCTTTCAGCCGAAACCGCGGCCGGCAAGTACCCGCTCGAGACGGTGATTGAAATGGCCAAGATCTGCCACGCCGCCGAAGCCCATGAAGTCGTCAAACTCGACGCCGACTTCATGGGCAAGACTTTTAACCGCATCGACCAGTCGATTGCGATGGGGGCCTTGTTCACCGCCTACCACCTTGGAGCCAAGGCGATCGTCGCGATGACCGACAGCGGCTCGACGGCGTTGTGGATGAGCCGCCATCTGATCCAGATTCCGATCTATGCGTTAACCCCGAGAGTGGCGACGCAGCGCAGGATGGCCTTGTACCGCAATGTGCGCCCGCTGCTGATGGACACCAGCGCTGACCGGGACACGGCGCTGATGCAGGCCGAAGGCCATCTGAAAAAACGCGGCATTGTGCAAAGTGGCGACGTGTACGCTATCACCTGTGGCGAGCCAATGGGTGCGCCCGGCGGCACCAACATGCTCAAGATCTGCCAGGTTGCCTAGTACCGCGGCGATGGCGGGACGGTACTCAAACCAATTGGTTCGTTACGCCGCTGTTTTCTGGAGTCTGGTAGTTTTCATGCCGGTCGGCATGAGTTACCTGGCCCTTTTTGTGTTGCTTGCAAGCATGGTGGTCCAAGGTGCTCGGGTGCCACGGCTGCAGCGGGTGCGAGCTCACCCGCTTTTCTGGCCGCTGGTGGTCTATGTTTCTTGGACCATCGTGGTGCTGGTGTTTCAGCCGGTGTTTTATGTCGAGACACCCTCCAACCTGTTGCACGGCGCGCGCATCGCGCTCACCCTGGCCCTGGCGCTCGCGCTGACGCGTGATGAAGCGGTATGGGCGATGCGCGGGTTTTTGCTGGCCGCAGCCGGCAGCGTGCTGGTTGTCATCGCGCACCGCAGCGTCGGTTTGCCTGACTGGTCGGTTTGGCAAAAACTGATCTACTACGCTGGCAACAAGTCGATTTCAAACGCGATATTGCTGTCCATCGTCGCGGGCTCGGCGTTGGTGCTTGCCCTGGCCAGCAAAGGCCAGGTGCGGATTCTCGCGCTGCTGGTCGCAATCGGCTTGTTGAGTCTGATTGTGCTCACCTTGCCAAACCGGACCTCAATCCTGGTCGTGTTCGCCGCGTTGCTGGCCACCGGTATCCACCAGTGGCGCCATTACAAACTCAGGCTGTTTGCTTTTTTGGCGCTTGCCACACTGGTTTTGACCGCGCTCATCACCAGCGTGCCGGCGATTCAAACGCGACTGGCCCAGGGTATGGGCGAATTGCAACAGGCCAGCGCAGGCGAAGTCAGTCAGGCGAGTTGGAACGTTCGAGTGCATCTGGTTCGGTACACGTATCAAATGATTGCCGATCGGCCCTGGATGGGTTGGGGTATCGGAGGCTGGACCGAGCAATGGAAAAAACGTGTTCCGCCGCCGATTGCCGAGCTGAATATGCCGCATAACGATCTGTTGTGGATGGGCGCACAGGCCGGTGTGCCAGGCGCCTTGAGTTGGCTGGCCATCATGCTGGTGGCCTGTTGGTCCGGTTGGCGACGCCAGGACATCTCAGGGCGGCTCGCCTTTGTAGCTGCCTTGACCCTGTTGTTCAGCGCCTTGGTCAACTCGGCAACACGCGACGCCGTAATTGGCCTGAGCCTGCTGTGGATTGTTGGTTTGTACCTGCGGCTCGCGGCCGATCCGCGGTTCCATTACTCAACTGTCAAGTAGGAACACCTGCGTCCTGAAACGTGTGCTGAGCAGGCCACCAATTCGGCCCGCAAGACGGCTTACATGACGCGGCACCGGGAGTAACAGCCGCGCGAGCAACTCCAGCAGAGCCAGTGCCAGGATGCGGCGTCTGAGTTTTCTTGCTTCCCGCGCGCCCTTGTATTTGGCGGCGAATCGGACCTTCGACTGGGCATGGTGATAACCGCGCCAATACTCGGATCTCCAGCGCCGCGAACCACCGACCGATCCCCTGGAACGATGGACCAGGCGGATCGATGGGACGACCAGCAGCTGTAGTTTCTGGTCGAAAACCCGTTGACACAGATCATCGTCTTCGTAATAGAGAAAGAACGCTTCATCGAAAAAGCCTACGCCCCGCATCACCGCCATGTTGAACAACATCGCGGCACCACAGGCAGCGCCGACACAACAAGGCCCATCCGCACCAGGCCCGCGTGACAGCCATTGCGTCGCGGGCCAGCGGTAGTTGATGGAAGGCCGGCCCGAGGACTTTGTCAATTGCGGCACGATGATGGCGAATCCAGGGTTGGCGCATGCCGCCTGCAACAACTGCAAGACGTCGCTTGCGTGAGCCTCGCAATCCGGGTTCAACAGAAACGCAAAGGGTGTGCCGACCTGGTGCAGCGCTAGGTTGTTCGCGGCACCAAATCCCAGATTGCGTTGATTGCCGATCCAGCGCGCATTCGGTAACCAGCGCCTGACCGCTTCTTGCGTGTGATCCCGGCTCGCGTTGTCGACCACGATCACATGGGTAAATCCGGCCAGGGCATCGGCCAGGGCCGCAATGCAATGGGCGCTGTTGAAGGTGACGACCACCACGGTTACCTGGCTCAGGTCGGCCCCGTGGTTGTCAGCGCTCATGCCAGATCGCTGCCCGCTGGCTTGACCGCCTGCATTTCCCACACCAGATGCGAGCGCCGGCCGGCCAGACCATCCAGCAGTCGCGCAAGATGGCGGACCCAACCTGGATGAGGCGGCTCGTAGTTGCCGCGCGGCATGATCCGGCCCTGGCGAAGCAGCCGGAAGTCGCCGCCGAAACCGTACATTTGCGCCAGCCGGTGCGGCCGGGTGAAGTAGCGATGCGATTTGGCGGTCAGCACATTCACATGGGTGGGGTCGCGAAACGCCTTTTCATGCGGGTAGGCCGGCGTAACGGCATAAAAAAGACCGCCCGGCTTGAGAACACGCCACACCTCATTCATCAACTCGACAAACGGGAACCGGGTCGTTGCGCTTGAATAATCGAGCGCGGCCCGTGGAACGTGCTCCAGAAAATCATAAGCCGACAGGGAGTCGAAATAACTGTCGTCAAACGGGATCGGCTGCAGGCTCAGGTTGGCGGCGACGATGCGCACCACACCCGGCGCGCTCAAGACAGCGCGAATGTCGACGCCATACAGTTCCGGACAGTCATACGGATTACGGGGTTTGGTTCCACAACCCAGATCAAGATGCCGGCGCAGCGCTGGACTGGATGCGCAAGTGGCCGCGCTGGCTTGAGCAACAGCCCCGAATGCATGGGTCATCTGGTGGCCGGCTGGGTAAGTTGCACAGTTAGGGGAAACATGACCGTCACGCGCAATCCGGAAATACTCCCTTGCGCTTCGGAATGGCCAAGACTGATTTGCGCCCCAAGTCGGGCCGCAATTGTTTTGACAATTGACAAACCCAGACCCGACCCTGGTTCATCATTGCCCAATATTCGGTAAAACGGATCGAATACACGCTGACGCTCGTTCGCGGGAATGCCGGGTCCTGTGTCATCGACGTGCAAGATCAGGTAGCCTGGAGTGGTCTGTACCGACAGATCTACGCGCCCTCCTTGCGGGGTGTATCGAATCGCGTTGTCCACCAAATTCTTGATCATTGTTTTCAGATCAACTTCTTGAGTCTCAATATTTGCATCCGTGGCACCAACAACGCCCAAATCAATGTGTTTGGCTTGTGCCAATGGCATTAAATCCTCTAGCACCTCCCGCAGAACCTGCTGCACCGACACCTGCGCCACATGGCCAATCAAACGCTCCTGGACGCGAGCCAAGGTGAGCAACTGATCCACCAACTGCCGCGTGCGCCGCAGGCCGTCGTGCAGCGTGCCCAGGCGTTCCTTCGCTTGGGCCGACATGTCCGCGGCGGCCAGCCGCTCGGCTTGAAGGGACAGCGCTGTCAACGGAGAGCGCAGTTCGTGAGCCGCATCCGCGACGAATCGACGTTGCACGGCCACTGACTGGGCCACACGTGCGAGCAGGTGATTGATGGCCATCACAAAAGGACGGATTTCAGAAGGTAGGTGAGCATGGTTGACTTCGTGCAAGTCGTGCTCGGAGCGGTGATCCAGTTCCAACGCCAGTTGACGGACCGGCTTGAATATCTGCCGGATCAGAAAACCGACCGTTAACAGCAACAGCGGAATCAGAGTCACGAGCGGCATCAGTGTTATGAACGCGCTATCGAAGGCAATTTCATCGCGCACCAAGGTTTGCTGCCCCACCACTATCCGCGCTCCGGAGTCCAGGGTTTTTACGAACAGCCGCCACTGCCCATCAGGCACCGTGACGGTTCGGATTCCGTCTGGCAAATCCGCCGGCAAGACCAGTGTCTCATCGCTGGGCGCGCTCGCCGGAACTCCAGGCCGGGGCAAGGTTTGAACGATGAAACGGGATTCAGGATCGGTATCGGGCACATTGCTCAGCGCCTGCGCTTGCGGTACAGGCAATTGGTGCCGGTTTATCAACGCCGCTACCTGCCTCAACTGTTCGTCTTGCAGCTCATTGGCCTCCTCGAAAGCAGACACGAATGAAAATGCCCCCGCGGCTATTGCCACGCCGAGGATAAGCAGCAAAAGCCACGCGGAAAGTCTGAATTGCAACGATTTCCTTAGGTCTGCCTGGAAACCATCCATCCCACCCCCCTGACGTTTCTTATGGCGGCGCTACCCAGTTTTTTGCGCAGCGAATGAATCAGAAACTCGACCGCATTGCTCTCCACTTCCTCATTCCATCCGTAGATGCGGTCTTCCAGTTCCGAGCGCGACAAGATGGCCCCAGGGCGCAGGATCAAGGCCTGGAGCAAGGAAAACTCCCGTCCCGACAAGCGAATCGATTTGCCATCCACGCCAGCTTCACGGGTGACCAGGTCCAATGACAAACTACCGTTGCTAAGTGCCGGCCCGGCGGCGCCTCCCTGGCGGCGCACGACTGCGCGCATTCGCGCCAGCAACTCGGCCATCTCAAACGGTTTCAACACGTAATCGTCGGCGCCACCGTCCAAGCCATGGATGCGATCTTCCAGCGCGTCACGGGCGGTGATGATCAGCACCGGTACCAGAGCGCCCCTGGCCCGGATGGACCGTAACACCTCCAAGCCATCCTTCCTGGGCAAACCCAGGTCGAGCAACACGACGCCGTAAGCCTGGCTTTCAATGGTGGTCAGGGCGGTTTGCCCGTCACGCACCCAGTCCACGGCGTAGGCCGCATCTTTCAGCGACTGCTCGACCGCCTCACCAATCATTCGGTCATCTTCAACCAGCAATACCCGCATCGGCTTTACCTCCAGGCTTTCATCAACCGCGGTGTGAAGCGAATCGACGCGGACAGCATCCACATCGCGGTCACCGCGATTATTGGGACCCGGTAAATCCGGTGCTGCGCGGGGCGTGAAACGATGAGCATAACTTTCGTGGGGCGGACTTAGCGCAAACATAGTGCCTACTGTCACGCCCAAGCCCCACGATTAAGCGCGCCCACACCGCCAATCAGCCGGTCGGGCTTGAAATTCTTCGGCGGCGTATTAACCACGGCGGTTCGATTTTGACTTCGCAAGCCCGACAGGTTTTCGGGCTGGGCTTGAGCGCGACAGTACCGCCCTATGTTTCTCCTAAGTCTCGCCCAATAAAGTTCCATTGGTCAATTGGCACCGCATCGATGCGCAAGGGAATGCTGGTCAGGATTACATATTTGTGCCACACCACGGCGCTAACCTGTTAGCTCCATCCGGACGCAACAACTGGTATCGGCATGTATTCAATGCAATCAAACCTGCACTCACCAAGCGAGGCACCGGCTTCGAGGTTGGATGCCGATCCCGAAGTAATCGTTTTCAATCTGAAAAGACGCTACACCGGCGTCTCGGCGACTGTCAATGCACTGGTGCCATTGCAAATGACGCAATGGCACCTGGGGTATTGCGGTAGCTTGATGTCCAACGGCCTGAGCGGTCTGACGCTGGGCGAGGCCATCGCCGTGTCACGCAAAGCCGCGCGCAACCGGAGGTTCCGGGTCTGGCATGTTCGCCGTGACCATGAGATGGTGGCCGGGATATTTGCGCGGGATGTCCTGCGCTTGCCGATCCGCTTGGTATTTACGTCGGCCGCCCAGCATGAACATGGTGTCTTCCCGCGCTGGCTGATCTCGAAGATGGACGCCGTGATTGCTACGACTGATGTTGCCGCGTCGTTTGTTCCCAACACCACCGCTGTGGTACCGCATGGTATCGATCTCGAACGTTTTTCCGCCGCGTCGGACAAAGCCAACGCCTGGATGAAAAGTGGCCTTCCCGGGCAGTTCGGAATTGGTGTGTTTGGCCGTATCCGTCCCGACAAGGGAACCGACGTCTTCGTGGATGCCATGTTGCAGGCCTTGCCGCGTTTGCCCGGCGTCAGCGCGGTAATTGCAGGTCTGGCGCAACCGAAACACCGCGCCTTCGAGTTGGCCTTGCGCGATCGCATTGAGCGAGCCGGCATGTCCGAGCGCATTGTGTTTCTGGGTGAAGTGCCCGCCGCGGAAATCCATACCTGGTACCAGCGCTGTTTGTTATGCGTGGCTTGCCCACGTTATGAGCCTTTCGGGTTGACGCCGTTCGAAGCCGCCGCAACCGGTTGCGCATTGGTGTGCTCGCGAACCGGTGCGTTCGAGCAGTTGGTGCAACCTGGAATCAACGGCGAACTGGTGCCGCCTGGCGATGCGGCGTCCCTGGCGGAGGCGGTCGTTCGGGTGATGTCGAACGTGGCGGCGGCCAGGCAGATGGGGGCGCGAGCACGTGAAACCGTAGCCGGGCGTTTTACCCTGCAAGCCGAAGCCGCCGGCATCGGGCGTGTCTACAAGGCGGTGTTCGATGGCAAATGATTTGAACTGGCTTGAGCGGCTCACGCTTGGGCTGTATTCCTGCATTGTCTGGTTGCTGCAGCCGCTGGTTCGCCGCAAGTTGTTGCGCCGCGCCAGACAGGAGCCTGAATATGGGCGCCGCATAGCGGAGCGGTTTGGCCGCTACGCGAATGCCCCCAGTGCGGGTTGGTTATGGGTGCATGCGGTATCGCTGGGCGAAACCCGCGCCGCCTGCGCGCTGATTGAACAGTTCCGTTCCCAGCAGCCGGCCATGAAACTGCTGCTTACCCATGGCACGGCGAGCGGCTGGGCCGCCGGGCGCGCGTTACTGGCGCCCGGAGACCGGCAGACCTGGTTTCCATGGGATACCGCCGACGCTACCGAAAGATTCCTGCTGCACTTCAAACCGCGTGTGGGTCTGTTGCTTGAAACCGAGGTCTGGCCCAACATGGTTCAGTCCTGTCTACGGCATGGCGTGCCCTTGTTTTTGGTGAATGCGCGTCTAAGCGACGATTCGTACATGCGAGCGAATCGACTGCGCTGCTTGTCTGAACCGGCATACCGAAGCATGGCCGGAGCATTCGCGCAAAGCAGCGCCGACGCCAAACATCTCAAGGCGCTCGGAGCCAAGGTTCCAGGTGTTGTGGGCAATATCAAATTCGATGCACAGCCGGCGGCGGACCAGTTGGCGGCCGGTCGGGCGTGGCGCCGCCGCATCGGCCAACCGGTATTGATGTTGGTCAGCTCGCGCGATGGTGAGGAAGCCGCCTTCGTCGCTGTGTTGTCTTCAGGTCGGGCTGGCCATGGGTACGGGTTTTCGTCCGAGCGCTGCCAGATTCTGGTCGTGCCACGCCATAACCAGCGGGTGGCCGAGGTGGCCAGGCTGTTCCGCCAGGCGGGGTTCAGTGTGTCGCGTCGAAGTGAATGGCAGGGTCAGCCACAACCGGCAGATGTGTGGTTGGGCGACACCATGGGTGAACTCGCGTTGTACTACGCCATGAGTGATGTGGCGTTGCTGGGAGGTAGTTTTGAGCCATTCGGTGGGCAAAATCTGATCGAGGCGGCGGCATGTGGGTGCCCTCTTGTGATGGGCCCGCATACGTTCAATTTCACCGAGGCGGCGAAGTGGGCGCTGGACGCAGGCGCGGCACGCAGCGCGTCCGATATGCGTGCCGCCGTGGCGCAAGCCTTTCGGTGGATCGATCAACCGGAACAACTCGAGGCCACCAGGGCGCGCTGTCGGCAATTTGCCAGCGCCCACCAAGGTGCATCACGGACAACCGCCGAAGCGGTCCTGGGTTTGCTGACGGCACCGGGGCAGCGACTGCCCAAAGCCCCGCGCCATGTAGCCGTGGGCCAGGCGACTGACAACGCGCCAAGCGTCAGTAAACAGGCGGCTCACCGGGCGGGCGTGTCTTGAATCGCTGGTGCACCCAGTAGTACTGCGCCGGCATGCTGTCGATGTAGCCTTGCAGGCGCTGGTTCATCAGCGAGGTATCGGCGATCAGGTCGTCGCTGGGGAAATCCGGCCAGGCCGGATGAATATGTACGTCGTAGCCATCACGCGTCATGCGCGTTACGACTGGCACCACCTTGGCCCGCCCCAGTCGCGCAAAACGCGACAAGGACGTCAGCGTTGCGGCAGGCACGCCATAAAACGGCACGAATACCGATTCCTGGGGCCCAAAATTCATGTCTGGCAACAAATAAAGCGGCTGCCCCTTGCGCAGCGAAGAGACGATTGTCTTTACGCGTTCTCGCCGCTCAAACAGTTGTGTTGTTCCAAATCGCCGGCGACCCTGGAAAATCCATCGGTCAATCGTCGGGTTGCGTTGGCGCGTGTAGATGCTGGTAAAGATGCGTGGCACTTGCTGGGTGAGGGCGCTCCAGCCGGCGTCGAGCCCAACGAAATGGGGCGCGAACAGCACCACCGGCTGCGCTGCGGCAAGTTCATCAACGGCGCCCGTCAGTCTCAGGCGTTTGCGTGTTTGCCGCGGGTCACCATGCCAAAGCCAGCCTCGGTCAAGCCAGGCTTGCGCAAAATGGACAAAGGCGCTGATGGCCAGCGTGCGCCGCTGTGATTTGCTCAAGCGAGGGAAACACAGATCCAAATTGGTAACGGTTATGTGCCGGCGTGACACGGCGAAAACAAACAGCAGCCAACCCAGCGCTACCCCCATGGCGCGGATCCATCGCCACGGCAATCTGGAGATCGCGCGCATGAAGAGGACGCCAAGTCGCGTCAGCATGTCACTGGATTTCCCAGGTGCTTACTTGCCTCGGACATCGGCAAGAAACGATCTTTGCGTATATCCAAACTTTGTGAGGTGCACCATGGTGACCTGCATCGCGAAGCGGCTGTGTTGGCGCGGATGGGAAGTTCAAACATGGCAAATCAAAGTATCTCACCGTGGGCGGCAGCGACAGTTGACCCTTCGAAACGTATAGTTGCTCAGCCCGTCCTTGTCGTGGAGTGCCATGTCAACCCGTGTTCCGCCGCCTGCGCGCCGCCGCATGGCGCCAGCGCCCGTTTCCAGTTGCCCACGCGGTTGCTGGGTCTGTTCGCGCCGTGGCTGCTCGCCACGCTCGGCCCGCGCCAATGAGTTGTTCGACACGACACATTTCGTGGCGCGGCATCGTGACACGCAACGCGTGGCGGGTCTGGCGGGAATTACACCGGCGTTTGCGGGTGCCCGTGCCGAGTTGTGGCGTGCCCCGGCGCGGGTCTGCCCGACACCCTGACCGGCGCATGCCAGATGCGACACTTCATTCGTTACAGCGCTGTTGGTGCGATCGCTACCGCTACGCATTACCTGCTGTTGGTGCTGTGCGTTGAGCGTGTCGGCTGGGCGCCGTGGTGGGCCTCGGGTTTCGGTGCGCTGGCCGGCGCGCAGGTTGCATACGCGGGTAATCGCTGGTTCACGTTCGCGCACCGCGGCCAAATCGGCGCGTCATGGCCGCGCTTTCAGGCCACCGCTCTATTGGGCGCGCTGCTGGGCATGGCGCTGGTGGCATTCGCCGTATGGTTGGGTCTGCATTACGTGTTGGCGCAGTTGCTTGCCACGGCTCTAAGTCTTGTACTCACCTTCCTGATCAACCGGATCTGGACTTTCCGTTGACCATGGTGTCCACGGTCAAGCCGCACCGGTTTGCCAAACGCGCCCGAGCGTGATATGGGCCGCCGCCAGATCCTGCATGAATGCGTCGCTGCCCAGATACGCGAATTCGCGTTTGCGCGCGGCGCCGATGGCGTCGGGCGGATCACCATCGGCGGCCTGCCCAGGGTGGCAGAACAGCAGGCCTCCGTCGTGGGGCACCGAGGCCAACCAGCGTTGCATCAGCGCCCGATAGTCCGGATCGACAAAGTCGTACGCACCTAGCAGGACCCGGTTGTGCCTGAGTACGCGCCGCGAGAGTTCGCGGGCCAACGAACGTCCGCCGGTGTTTTCGATCAGCCAGCGTTTCAGGCCAAAGCCGGGGCCCAGCACACGAGCGGTATTTCGCAACGCGGGCTGGGGCTGCACCTGTTCGACCAGGTCCAGAATCAGTGTGCGCAGTACCGGCAGGTGGTGCGCGTGCTGATGGCCGTCGATGTATGCCGGCGCCGCACCCGTGGCGGCATGGAACGCGGCCAATTGCGTGCGGACTTCCGCGCCCAGCTCGGCGCGCGGCAGTAGCCCCAGGTGGGCACGCGCAATCAAGGCCGGTAGCGCAGGCAGTTGCGGCCAGACTTTGGCTAACTGCGGGCTCAGTGGCCGGCCCTGCGTCAGGTTGAGGTGCAGTCCCACATCCACCGAATCCGGCAGTTGAGCCAGCAGCGGCGCACTTGCATTCCAGTGTGTACTGTTCGTGATACAGGACACCGCCGTCAAACGCTGCGCCCGGGCCAGGCGCGCGATACCGGCGGATATGCCCGGCGCCAGACCAAAGTCGTCTGCGCACAGCGCCAGCGTGCGTCTGGCCCGCGCCTGGCCGGCCGTCATGGTTGCGCTGCGCCGGGCGGCGTTATGGCACCTTGCCCGGCTTCGGAACCCACCACGTAGATGGGCCGCTGCTTTACCTCATCGAATATGCGGCCTACATACTCGCCAAGTATGCCGATCGACAACAACTGCACGCCGCTTAGGAACATCGTCCCGGCCACCAGGGTTGCCCAGCCAGGCACATCCACGCCGTAGATGAAGTACTCGATTACGATCCAGGCGCCGTATCCCAGCGCCATGGTCGCGATCCCGGCCCCCAGGGCACTCCACAATCGCAGCGGCGCATTGGTGAATGCGGTAACACCCGTGAACGCCAGGCGCGCCAGGCGGCTTAGCGAAAACGTGCTGTTGCCGGTCAGGCGTTCTTCGGGCGTGTACGGGATGATTACGTTATGGAAGCCGACCCACGCGTACAGACCCTTCATGAAGCGATTGCGCTCCGGCAGCGACTTGAGCGCCTCGATGACGCGCCGGTCCAGCAGCCGGAAGTCGCCCGCATCCGCCGGAATCTGCACCACCGGGTCGCGGTTGACCAGGACGTAGAACAAGGCCGTTCCAAGCCGCTTGGCCAGGCTTTCGTCGGTGCGCGAGGCGCGTGCCGCGCACACCATGTCAGCGCCCTGAAGCCACGCCGCGAGCATCTGCGGCACCAGCATGCTGGGGTGTTGCAGGTCGGCGTCCATTAGCACCACTACATCGCCCGCGGCGCGGTCGATCCCGGCGGTCAACGCTGCCTCCTTGCCGAAATTGCGCGACAGCCGCACGTAACGTACGCCCGGACGCGTGAGCCAGGGAGCCATCGCCGCCGGTGTCGCGTCGCGGCTGCCGTCATCCACAACGATAACCTCCCAGCGGTCGCTCAGCCGCGAAAGTTGCTCGGTCAGGCCAGTCAACAACGGCCCAAGATTCGCCGCTTCATTGAAAGCCGGCACCACACAACTGATGGTGGGGCGCGCGCTGCGCAAGAGGTTGGTCATCGAGTCGCTCGTGCTTGCCAAACCAACTATATGGACGGGACCGTGGCGCCAATGGGCGACAGCTCCGGCGCATCGATCCGCCACGAAAAGCCCGGGAACATCGGCCCGACGGGTTTGCCGCCTGGCAGCGGCGCATCTTGCTGCAATTGCAGCATGCCGCAGCGCCTCACGAGATCGGTACTCACCCAGGGACTACGGTCATAACGTCCATCGATCAGTACCAACGGTCGCTCGGTCAACTGCAGCGCCAACGCTCCGGCCAGCACTGCCGGACCTGAAACCACGCAGATCGGCTGTCCCAGCAGCGCAACACGCGCCGGCGCTTCCACCTGACTGGCCAGTGCCTGGCTGTCGAAGTTTCTCCAGTGCTGATTGCGCAGTATCACCGGTCCGCGCGCTGAAGTGAGGTGACTCAAGAGAAGGAGGAACACCTGGATGACCGCAAACGCCTTCAACGTGGGTTTCAAGGGCACTCGCCACCATTGGACGCGCGATCCGGACAACTCCATCGCCGCCGGCACCGCAAACAGAAGAAATGCCGTGCCCCATTGCATCTGCAGGACTGAGCCGGCAGCGATGCCAACCAATGATGTGAAAAGCAGTGGCACCAAGCCCCAGGACAACAGCAAGGCGCCCCCGGCGTTGTGATGCCTTGGACTGGTGAACGGTCGTTCCGGTGGCACGGCCGGCTCAGCGCCGCGCCGCAGGCAATAGAGCGCGGCGGCCAGCAACAGCCATGCTGCAAGCGCGCGGCTCAGTAACTGATCGGCCAGCCAGTTCGAGACGTCGGCAAGGCGTTGCAACGCACTGAGTTGAACACCTAACGACGACTCCACGGCATACTCAATCGGCCCAAAATCGTGTGCCCGTAGCCATTGCAGGTGTGGCACGAACATCAGCAGCGCCAACAACGCGGCCAGCAGCAGACCACGGCGCTGCCGAGCGTCGCTCCATCCGCGTTGCGTGAGCCAGAATACAAGCACCGACAGCATCGTGACCGCAATCTGGTACTTGGTGAGCATTCCCAGGCCAAGCGCGACACCCAGCGCCGCCCACCAGAGCTGACGCCCGGTGGTCCAGGCTTTCCAGCACAAGGCGGCGCTGACAGTTGAGAAGAACATCAGCAGGATGTTGTGGTTGTAGTAGTAAAGCCGCCCGTTGTAGTAGGTGATGCATAACGCCGCCAGCAGCGCCAGAGTAGCAAACCTGAGTCCGCGCAATTGCGACACCAGCCACCAGAGCAGCCACATCGAACCGAGCGTGAATACCGCGCCGGTGGCATAACTGGTCCAGGCGTGGGCGCCGAAGAGCCGCACCGGCATCCAGAGCAGCCAGGTGGGAAGTGGTGGATGTTTGTAGTACCCCCATTCGAGCGCGTGGACCCAGGTCAACTGCTCGATGTTGTCGGCGGGTGGCGACAGACTGGTGTACGAAAGGTGCGCCAGCCAGACCGCGCCGAACAGCAGCAAGCCAAGCGCGGTCAGCAGGCCGGGACTGATACGCACGCTCAGCCGTGTTCTCCACTGCACCAGCGGCCCGGAGCGTTGGAACAACTCCGCGCGCTTGGTCGGAGGGTCTGCTTGGCGGGCCAATGGTGGCGGGCTTTCAGTCAAGGCGTGGTCCGGATTCGCGGAACAACGATTGGCACCAGATTGCTGATCCAGGCGCCCGTCCCACCGATTGCGGCACCAGCCGCCATGTGAAACGGGAAATGCAGCCCCAGGCAAATCCGATTCCACGCGATCAGGCATCTCTCCAGGCCAATCGAAAAAGGCCTTGACATCGGGAAGAAATGCTGCGCGAGCCGGGCAAAGATCCGGGTCGCGAGCATTGCCTGCGCGACCCGGAGCACGCCACGCTGCAAGCGGGCGTTTCCAACCACGAAAGCAGCGACCGATCCCACCAGCATCCATTTTGCAAGCTCCAGCGTGACAATTCGCGTAAACGGCGCCAGCCAGTCTGGGTATGCGGCGGTGGCGTTGAGCCACGGAAATAAAGCGGCATTGAACTGGTACATGGGGTGCAACCTCAGTTGAAGTCGGTGCAATTTGCGCGCTAAATAGTATGGTCACTTCAAGGCCGGCCGCCTACAGCTTTACCCGTCTGGATGACGCGAACAAGGTGCGCACCCAGCTACGTTCCAGCACCAGATACGTCAGGCCGGCGACGAACCAGCACAACCAGGCGGTCCACAAGGTGTGACTCATGTAGTGGGCGCCGCGCATTTGTTGCGACAGGCCTATCGTCCCACCAGCCAGCAGCGTAATGCCCAACCAGAGGGTCGCCGCCCTGGGCGCCTTTTCGCGCAGCCAAAAGTAACCCGACAGGAAGCAGAAGGCGGCCGAGGCGTGGCCCGCCGGAAAACAGCGCCCCCGGCCTCCGTCATCGATGCCCCAGATCCAATGGGAGATGTAAACGGCGGACCCGCCAAACTCGCTCAGATCCCAGGGGCAACTGGTCTGGCTCCAGATCTTCAGCGTGGCTACTGCAACCAGTGCCATCAAGGAGCCGATCAGCATGTGAACCCGTTCGCGTCTTGTCAACAGGCGCAAAACGCCGATCGGCCACCAGATTGCGAGTACCAGTCCGAACTGCAATGCCCATGCGACTCGCCGTGCCCCCAGGTGCAAGACTGACGACAAAAACCAGTGTTCGCGCAGGGCAAACCCGGCAGAACTACCGAACCAGCGCGCCAGATACAGGTCCAGGCCCAGCATGTCCCAAGCGACTAACAGAACGAAAACGGCCAGGGTCCACAGGCCTAGCCGGAAGTAAGGGTATCGAGGCATGGGGCACGGTGCGTTGCAGAACACCAGAGTAGACAGGGAGTCGAGGATACACGCGGCCGACCCGGCCCGAGCGGCGCGGCGCTCCAGGCGCCGGCCAATAGCACGGTAAGATTCAGGCAGTTGCAAGCTGGTTACCGTTGGTGCGACCGGCTCGCGTGACAACAACGCCCCAATCTTTAGGATTCACACCATGGCACTCGTCTCAATGCGCGAACTGTTGGATCACGCGGCTGTCAACGGCTACGGCATTCCTGCTTTCAATGTCAACAATCTGGAGCAGGTTCAGGCTGTCATGTCGGCGGCCGACGAGGTAGGGGCTCCGGTAATTCTGCAAGCCAGTGCGGGCGCACGCAAATATGCCGGTGAAGCCTTTATCAAACATCTGATTTCAGCCGCCATCGAGAGTTACCCGCATATTCCGCTGGTGATGCACCAGGACCATGGTCAGAGCCCGGACGTATGTCAGGGCGCGATCAATCTGGGTTTTAGCTCGGTGATGATGGACGGCTCGCTGATGGCCGACGGCAAGTCCATCGCAAGTTACGACTACAACGTGGACGTTACCCGCAAGGTGGTGGACATGGCGCATGCCACCGGCGTTACGGTGGAGGGCGAGCTCGGTTGCCTGGGTTCGCTCGAGACGATGCGCGGCGACAAGGAGGACGGCCACGGCACGGAAGCCACGATGACTATGGACCAGTTGCTGACTGACCCGGAACAGGCGGCCGACTTTGTGCGGCGCACGCAACTCGACGCGCTGGCGATCGCCATCGGCACCAGCCACGGCGCGTACAAGTTCACGCGCAAACCGACCGGCGACATCCTGGCTATCGAGCGCATCAAGGAAATCAACCGCCGCCTGCCTAATACCCATCTGGTGATGCATGGCTCGTCGTCGGTGCCGCAGGATTTGCTGGCCATCATCCGCGAATACGGTGGCGAGATGAAAGAAACCTACGGCGTACCGGTGGAAGAAATTCAAAAGGCGATCCAGTTTGGCGTGCGTAAGGTCAACATTGATACCGACGTGCGCCTTGCCATGACAGGCGCGGTGCGAAAGTACATGGCGCAGAACCCGGACAAGTTCGATCCGCGTGACTGGCTCAAACCCGCCCGTGAAGCAGCCAAGCAGATTTGCATGCAGCGGTACGTCCAGTTCGGTTGTGAGGGCCAGGGCGGCAAGATCAAAGGCAACAGCCTGCAGGTGGTGGCTGGGCAGTATGCGCGTGGTGAACTGGCGCAGGTGGTGCATTGAGCGTTTCAGCGCCCTGACCGCTCAACTGTCATTCACGTGGCAGCACGAACTCTGGCTCACTTGGGCAGGTTCAAGTCATCCGCATCTCGCCGCGGACACCCCGATTGAGTCACGCCAGATGTCAACGTCCACTCCGCCAAGATTTCGGGTGATGGCGGCCAGTCAAGAACCAATGCCCAATTTTGGTCGCGCGGCGCTGGCGACGATGCACCGAATCTCGGCTTGTCCCGCGCCCATGTCGTGAGGCACTCCACATCAGCAGATGATTGGGCAAGTGACGGTTGTCATGCTGCGGACCTTGTGGCACGTCCATTTGCTCCAGGAAGAATTTGTCGGGCGCGCCGCGTAGTCGTCGTGCCCGCTGCGGCGGATTTGGGTCTTCCGAGACGAACGCCTCGACGCGTTGGCCTAGACAATCGCGCTGAGATTGAAACAAGCCGGCCGAGTCCAGTTGGCTGCGCCGTCACAAGTGCCAGCAAAGCGGCTCGGGGTAATGAAGTTCTCGGCCGAAACAAGTCGATTTCCATGTGCGGGCAGCCACGCGCGAATCAATCGCGCCAGAATGAGCCCGAGAAGGTACAAGGCGAGGTCCTTCGCTCGCATACCTCGCAAAAATCAGAAAGCGACGGTTGTGAATGTACGCCATGCGCCGCCATGGCGTGAAGCAGCGGTCGTCGATCTCGGGTATTCAGCGCAGGCTGCGCCCGGCCATGGCAGTCAACCCACGTTAGCGCGCCCGCATCAGGGCGTCGCACCGGGCATGATCTTGTCCGCAGATCAGGCGCACGCGCTCGGTTCGCATCAAGCGATGTAATTGCCGCAGTGTTTTCCATGCGTGGACTTGTCGCGACTTCGGCGTAAGAACGCCACTAGGGAGCAATACCTCTCAATTCAACTGTCTGGCGCGATGAAGGACAGGGGCCGACATTGGATAATGCCACTGGTTGCGAGCATCGGAACGCGCTGCTATAATCGAAGGCTTTTCGGAACCTACCAACCGCTTTTCGATTTTGTGCGGTACTTTGGTACGCTCAACCACAAACGCTGTTCGCGTTTGGCATTAGGAGGCTTAAATGCCAACCATCAATCAGCTAGTTCGTCAGGGGCGCGAGGTCGAAACGACCAAGTCTAAAAGCCCCGCGATGCAAAACTCCCCTCAGCGCCGAGGCGTGTGCACGCGCGTCTATACGACAACTCCGAAGAAGCCGAATTCGGCCTTGCGCAAGGTTGCCAAGGTGCGCCTGACAAATGGCTTTGAGGTTATTTCTTATATCGGCGGGGAAGGGCACAATTTGCAGGAGCACTCGGTAGTGCTGGTGCGTGGTGGCAGGGTCAAGGATTTGCCGGGTGTGCGTTACCACATCGTGCGCGGCTCACTCGACTTGCAAGGTGTCAAAGACCGCAAGCAGTCGCGTTCGAAATATGGTGCGAAGAGGCCGAAGAAAGCCTGATCGACCATGGCGGGCCGATGTGTCGGCTCTTCGCGATCCGGAAAATGACTCTTTCAGAGCATGGTGCCTGAGTGATGTCTAGGCAGACATTATCAGGCTAGGTGACCTGAAACCCGGAATCGTCCGGGTGGGTCAAGTAAGTGAGGGTTTCGATAGCCCTCGCGGTGATTCGCAAGAGTCACCAACTGAAGCAAATGAGGTGAAAAATGCCGCGTCGTCGTGAAGTCCCAAAACGTGAAATTCTGCCGGACCCCAAATTCGGTAATGTTGAGCTTTCCAAATTCATGAACGTAATCATGGAAGGTGGCAAGAAAGCGATTGCAGAGCGCATCATTTATGGTGCCCTGGAGCAAATTGAGAAGAAGAACCCCGGCAAGGATCCGGTGGAGGCCTTCACGATGGCCATCAACAACGTCAAGCCCATGGTCGAGGTGAAGTCGCGTCGAGTGGGCGGCGCCAACTACCAGGTGCCAGTTGAAGTACGTCCGGTGCGTCGGTTGGCGCTTTCGATGCGCTGGATTAAGGAGGCTGCCCGCAAGCGTGGTGAAAAATCCATGGCAATGCGTTTGGCCAATGAGTTGATGGAAGCTACTGAAGGCCGCGGCGGCGCTATGAAAAAGCGGGACGAAGTCCATCGCATGGCGGAAGCGAACAAGGCTTTCTCCCATTTCCGCTTCTAAAGTGCCATTAGTGCACGTGGTTTGAATCAGCGGTCGGATCCGAATTGAGGTTTCGACGCTTGCCAGAGCGAAGGTTCGTCGATTCGACTTTGGCCATGTATTCAAGCCGCCCGTTCGCCATGCTGTTCGCGGCCGCCGCAGTTTTCGGGGCAGCCTGGTCGGCGTGACAGTTTGAATTTATCGAGCAACTAAGGATTGATCATGGCTCGCGCTACGCCCATCGAACGCTATCGCAATATCGGCATTTCAGCGCACATTGACGCTGGCAAGACCACGACAACGGAGCGGATTCTTTTCTACACCGGTGTGAATCACAAGATCGGTGAGGTTCATGACGGTGCGGCGACCATGGACTGGACTGGATGGAGCAGGAGCAAGAGCGTGGCATTACGATCACTTCGGCTGCGACCACATGTTTCTGGAAGGGTATGGACACGTCCTTGCTGGAACATCGCATCAATATCATCGACACCCCCGGGCACGTGGATTTCACGATCGAGGTCGAACGCTCGATGCGAGTTCTTGATGGCGCTTGCATGGTCTATTGCGCGGTTGGCGGTGTGCAGCCCCAGTCTGAGACTGTGTGGCGTCAGGCCAACAAATACAAAGTACCCCGTCTGGCATTTGTGAACAAGATGGACCGTACCGGTGCCAATTTCTTCAAGGTCTACGACCAGATGAGGCTGCGCCTCAAGGCCAATCCGGTTCCCATTGTCATTCCAATTGGTGCCGAGGAGAATTTCACTGGTGTTGTTGATCTGATCAAGATGAAGGCGATTATCTGGGACGAAGCCACGCAGGGCATGAAATTTGAGTATCAGGAGATTCCATCGGAATTGTTGGCACTGGCCAAAGAATGGCGGGAAAAGATGGTCGAAGCGGCGGCGGAGGCCTCCGAGGAACTAATGAATAAATACCTCGAAGAAGGTGAATTGAGTCAAGACGAAATCAAACTCGGCATCCGAACGCGAACCATCGCCAGCGAGATCCAGCCCATGTTGTGTGGATCAGCCTTCAAGAACAAGGGAGTGCAGCGCATGCTTGACGCGGTGATTGAATTCATGCCGTCGCCGATCGACATTCCGCCCGTGAAGGGCTTGGATGAGGACGAGGCTCCCGTCACTCGAAGGGCGGACGACGGTGAAAAATTCTCGGCGCTTGCGTTCAAACTTATGACGGACCCGTTTGTGGGGCAACTGACGTTCGTGCGCGTTTACTCGGGCGTCCTGAAAAAGGGCGACAGTGTTTACAACCCGATTCGCGGCAAAAAGGAGCGGATTGGACGCATCGTGCAAATGCATGCCAACAACCGCGAGGAGGTCAGCGAAATTCGAGCCGGCGATATCGCGGCATGCGTCGGCCTGAAAGATGTCACGACCGGCGAAACGCTTTGCGATCCTTCCGCAATCGTGTTGCTGGAGCGGATGGTTTTTCCTGAGCCTGTTATTACGCAGGCGGTGGAACCCAAGACCAAGGCGGATCAGGAAAAAATGGGCATTGCCTTGCAGCGATTAGCGCAGGAGGATCCATCGTTCCGGGTCAAAACTGACGAAGAGTCCGGACAGACCCTGATCGCCGGCATGGGGGAATTGCATCTTGAAATCATTGTTGATCGGATGAAGCGAGAATTTGGCGTTGAAGCCAATGTGGGCAAACCGCAGGTGGCGTATCGAGAAACTATCCGCAAGACGGTTGAAGATTCCGAAGGAAAATTTGTGCGCCAGTCCGGCGGAAAGGGTCAGTACGGTCATGTTGTTCTCAAGATTGAGCCAAATGAAGCCGGCAAGGGTTTTGAATTTGTCGACGCCATTAAGGGCGGTGTGGTGCCGCGTGAGTACATTCCCGCAGTGGAAAAAGGCGTTATCGAAGCGCTGAACACTGGCGTCCTGGCCGGTTACCCGGTGGTGGATGTCAAGGTGACCCTACACTTTGGCTCGTACCACGATGTGGACTCGAATGAAAACGCCTTTAAGATGGCGGCCATTTTTGGTTTCAAGGATGGTTGCCGCAAAGCCAGCCCAGTGATTCTGGAACCGATGATGGCGGTAGAAGTCGAAACGCCGGAAGACTATGCCGGAAACGTGATGGGGGATCTGGCGTCACGCCGCGGGATGGTGCAGGGCATGGAAGACATGGTTGGTGGTGGCAAAGCCATCAAGGCCGAGGTGCCCCTATCCGAGATGTTCGGGTATTCCACCACGCTGCGCTCGATGTCGCAGGGACGCGCAACCTACACGATGGAGTTCAAGCATTACAGCGAAGCTCCGCGCAATGTATCTGAAGCCATCATGGCGGCCCGCGCAAAGTAAACGTGCCAGTCGACGCGTCGGCTAGGACTGAGTATTTTTCGTACGGTCACTTTGAACCTTGTCTTCGGCGATTGCCTCTCTCGTGTCAGTGCGAGCAGATCTTCAGGCAGTGCTGGAAACACTAAACCGTAATCACTGACATTGCTCTTTGGAGAACTGAGAAAATGGGAAAAGCAAAATTTGCACGAACCAAGCCCCACGTGAATGTGGGCACGATTGGGCACGTGGACCACGGCAAGACGACGTTGACGGCGGCGATCACGATTGTGTTGTCGGCCAAGTTTGGTGGGGAAGCCAAGGGATACGACCAAATTGACGCGGCGCCGGAAGAAAAGGCGCGCGGCATCACCATCAACACGGCGCACGTCGAATACGAAACAGCCAACCGCCACTATGCCCACGTTGACTGCCCCGGGCACGCGGACTACGTGAAGAACATGATCACTGGCGCGGCGCAGATGGATGGCGCCATACTGGTGTGTTCGGCGGCCGACGGCCCGATGCCCCAGACCCGCGAGCACATCTTGCTGGCGCGCCAGGTGGGAGTGCCGTACATCATCGTATTCCTGAACAAATGCGACATGGTGGACGATGCCGAGTTGCTCGAACTCGTCGAGATGGAGGTACGCGAACTGCTCGACAAATACGATTTTCCTGGCGACAAGACCCCGATCATCCATGGCTCGGCCAAGCTGGCCATGGAAGGCGACAAGGGGCCTTTGGGCGAACAAGCCATCATGAAGCTGGCCGACGCGCTGGACACCTACATTCCGATGCCTGAGCGCGCGGTGGACGGAGCGTTTCTGATGCCGGTGGA
>JANNGR010000399.1:0-3676 GCA_031403955.1 Betaproteobacteria bacterium | reverse complement strand
CCGGGCCCGCCAACAAGGGCGTGGCCACTCAGCCGTGGCCGATGGATGGGACTGTGCCCTTTGCATGGAGACCACAAACCAAGCTTCCTGGTGGACCCCAGCAAAGACCTCTTCTACTGCTATGGCTGTGGCCGCGGTGGTGATGTGATCCGCTTCGCTGAGCTCTATCACCAGGTGAAGTTCCCGCAAGCTTTGGCGTTGCTGCGCCAATGGCGCGGTGTGGAGCCGTTGCTGCACGAAGCCGTACGTTTCTATCACATGCGGTTACACCGCCACAGCGAGGCGGTTGCCTATCTGTACCAGCGCGGAGTCCGCTCGCTGGAACTGATCGAGCACATGCGGATCGGTTACGCGCCTGGCGGTTGTCTGCGGGGTTGGCTGACGCAGTTGGGCTACCCTTTGCCGGCTCTGCGCCAGGCCGGCCTGGTGACCGGTGTCGGTTACGACGCATACGTGCGTCGGATCGTCTTTCCGTTGGAAGGCAATCTCTATGGCCGGAGCGTATCGCCTGCGGCGCCGCCTCACCGCTTTTTGCCGGGCTCCAAGGGCGGATTGTACTCCTGGAAGCAAGCCCAATCCTATCCGGAAGTGATTCTCGTCGAGGGGCTGTTTGACTATGCCGTGCTTTGGGATGCCGGTTTTCACAACGTCACCTGCTCACTGGGAGCCCACCTCAATACCCGCCAGTTTCGGCAACTGTGCGACGGTACTCGAACCGTCTATCTGGCCTTTGATGCGGACCCCAACGGCAGCGGCCAACAGGCAGCGCAGTGTCTCTCGCGAAGTCTCCAGCAACGAGGCATACAGGCTCGCCTGGTCTCCCTGCCCGATGGCCACGATCCCAACAGCTTCTTTGCCAGCGGTGGCAATGCTCATCAGTTTCACCGCCTGATGGAGGAGGCTTGCCTGTGAGATTCCGGGTAGCTCAACCGCATGGACTGAGCAACGCCCAGAGCCCGTTTCGCGTGACGGACGACGCCGGCCGGGAAGTGCCTTGGGTCAATCGCTTCCTGGATCAGCAGAGAGTCCGTAGCGTCGCTGATTCCACGCTACGGAGCTACGCCCACGATCTGCTCCATTTCCTGCGCTGGTGGGCGGGAGTGAATCAGACGGATGCGATCACCGAAAAGGCTCTCGCCGAATCCACCTTGCTGGACTACATTCGTTTCCAGACCAATCAGCAGCCGCGGCCTGCCGCCGCCAGCATCAACCGCAGAGTGGGCACTGCTGACCGTGCCTTGCGGTGCGAACTTCCCCAAGCACAACTTCCCTTCGTCCCCGGCTTTCAGTACGGCTACTGGCGCCCAGCGTTACTGGGTGCTGGACGGCCGCGCCCGGCGCTGAGCCGGCTGCGCGTGAGAACTCCGAAGCGTGTCGTGGCGCCTTTATCGGTGGATGAGGTAGCAAGCTTCTGGGCCAGCTTCCGCACCTCGCGAGATCTGGCCATCGTCGGTCTGATGCTCTTCGATGGTCTACGCTCGTGCGAAGTGATCGCGCTGAATTGCGACGATCTGCTGCTGCCAGAATCTCAAATCCGCGTTCGGGGCAAAGGAAACAAGTTGCGCTGGTTGCCGTTGGCTCCTGAAACCATAAAACTGCTGGATCACTACCGGGGCCTGGAGCGACCCCAAAACTGTGGCTCGCCTCTGTTTGTCGGTCTCAAGGGACGGGCACGAGGAAGACGCATGACATTGGCGGGATTGCGCTCCCTGTTCCGGCATCACCGTCGAACCACCGGCGTGGCGCAAGCCAACCCACACCGGTTTCGACACACATTCGCCACGGACATGATCCGTGCTGGCATCAGCTTGCCGGCGCTGATGCAACTCATGGGTCATGCCCAGATCCAAACCACGCTGATCTACGTTCAACTCACTTCACAGGACGTGTATCAGCAGTACGCACGGGCCGTGGCACAACACATCCGACCGCCGCTGGCTTCGGAATAGTATGGGAAGCAGACGAACTCCCCTTCAACATCCTTTGGCGCAGCAGTTCCACGGTGCGGCGCAATCTTTGACTACGGCACTCGGCGAATCCTCGGTCGCCGAGTATCTCGGCACTGTCCACCTGTTCCTGACTTACTTGGGTACTCACCATCCGCAGATCCGCTCGCTGGAACAACTGCACCGCGATCCTCACATCCTCGGCTGGTTGACTCAGTTGCGGTCTCACATGCCGCCTCTGGCGAAGTTCACCCTCGCGGCTCGAATCGTCCGCTTGCGCCGCATATTCGAGGAGTTGGCTTGGACCCAGCAACTCCCCGCTCTCGCTCATCTGCTCGGTCGCGACGATGTGCCCCGCAGGGATCACCTTCTTCCGCGCCCCTTAACTCCCGAACAAGACCAACGAATACAGCAGGAACTGCAACGCCGTAACGATCTCCTCAGTAATGCCCTCTTATTGCTCCGTCACACCGGCATGCGCATCGGCGAATGTGTCGATCTTTCGCTCGATTGCTTGCGCCCGCTTGGGCCCGGCCAGTGGGTCCTCCACGTACCGCTCGGCAAAATCGGCACTGAACGCTGGGTCCCCGTGGACTCCGTGGTTTGTCAAATAGTCAATCGGCTCCGCTCGCTGCGTCCACCCCAGGCGCCCGACCCGGGCCGTTTGCTATTGCCTCGGCGGCGCGGTCGTTACCTGCTGGTTCGTAGAATCCGCGCGGCTCTACAGGATGCCGCTGTCGCGGCCGGAATTAAAACCCGCATCGTCCCGCACCAATTTCGACACACGTACGCCAGTGAAATGCTCCGCGCCGGCGTCAGCCTTCCCGCCGTGGTGAAGTTGCTCGGTCACAAGAGCCCGCGCATGACCTTGCAGTACCTCGAAATTACTCAGCAGGATCTTCAGCGAGAGTTTCACTTAGCGCGTTCTCAGCCAAGACATATTGCCCCACCACCTCGGGTGCCGTCCTCGATCTCACCCCCTCGCCCTGACCTCGAAGGCCTAATCGACTCGCTACGGGCCGCCCAGCATGTCCTGGAAATGTTCCGCCGGAGCGTTTCCGCGACCTCGGCTCGCCACCTTCTCGACCGCCTCGCTAACCGGCTCGTCAAGATTGTCACCGAAGCCAAGAAGCTCAGCACACCCGAAAAATAGGCAGAGATTGGCCGGTTAAACGGCATTCTGGGAAACTCCAATCAACCGGGAGCCCGGGACGGGATCGCTCGCGGCCGAAGTCACACTGGCGACGCGCTTATTCTAACGCCTATGGGGCGCGTGCGGGGCGCGGCGGTTGGCTTTGGGGGCCGGGGCGCGGGCGGCGCAGACACGGCGGGGTGTGTGGTGGATGGGGTTGCGGAAACGGCAGGCGCGCCGCTAAGATGTCTGAAACGGAAATCCATGGGGTAGCATCTCATGGTTGCAGCCGTTTGGCTGGAAAGCTAGATCAAGAGGAAGGATCTATATGCTCAAAAGAATTGCTTTGTTTGCGGCTTTTGTGAGTCTTCCGCTGTTGCCGGTCAATGCACAACAGAAGGAGGATGACGACCCTGTTGCCGCCGCCAAGAAAGTGCAAACCCCGCAATCGGTTCTGCGTATGGCGCGGGAGATCCAAAAGGAAATTACCAGTTTGGGGGAGTATGGCGTATTCGACGATATCAACTTTCAGATCAAGGACTACACGGTCACGTTGAAGGGCGATGCGTCGCGCCCCACTCTGAAGGACTCGATAGAG
>JANNGR010000398.1:0-3432 GCA_031403955.1 Betaproteobacteria bacterium | reverse complement strand
ATGAGCCGCGGCCGATCCTTCACAACCCGCCTGACGCTGGCGTTGGCGCTGTTGCTGCTGGCCTACGGCGCGCTAATCGGGCTGCTCGGCCGCCATGTCGCGGCCGAGCATGAGCAGGAGTCGCTGCAACGGCTCTCGCACGGGCTGGCCCGGCACATCGTCGCGCATTGGCCCCAGATTACCGCGGCTAGCCGCGACCAGGCCGACCAGGCCGCACGCCAGGCGTTGTTGTCGATGCTGATGGTGGTGAACCCTGGCATCCAGGTCTACCTGCTGGATGCCGATGGCCGCGTGGAGGCCTATATTGGCGAGCCTGGCATGGTGCGCCAGCGACAGGTGGACCTGCGCCCGGTGCGCGATTTTCTCGCCGGTGCCGGCTTGCCGCTACGCGGCACCGATCCGATGGGCTCGGACGCGGCGCGCATCTTCAGCGCCGCGATGTTCCCGCCGCGCGCGGGCGATTCGCAGCCGCCTGGTTATCTGTACGTCGTGCTCGATGGTCAGGTGCGCGAGCAGGTAGCCGGGCAGCTCAGCCTGTGGCGAGTCTGGCAGGGTGCTGGCTTGGTCGCGGCCATCGGGCTGTTGGTGACGCTCGCGCTTGGCGCCATCACGTTTGGCCAACTCACCAGGCCATTGCATCGGCTGGCTGGCCGCATGCGCGCGTACAGTGGCAGCAGCGCAACCCAGGGGCGCAGCCAGGCGCCCACGGCTGGAAACGAGGTGCAGGCCATCAGCGCGGCCTTTGATGGCATGACGCAGCGCATTGAAGCGCAGGCAGTGCATGAGCAACAGCAGGCCAGTGCGCAGCGCGAGATGATGGCCAGCATGGCGCACGATCTGCGTACGCCGCTGACGGCGCTGCACGGACACCTCGAAGCGCTGGCCGGCAAAACGCCCGAGCAAACCGGATACCGCGAGCGCCTGCTGACTGTCGCGCTGGCGCAGAGCGACAAGGTGCGCCGCCTGTCGCAGCAGTTGTTCGAGCTGGCCACGCTGCAATCCTCAAGCCAGGTGCTGCACCGCGAACGCTTTCGCCTCGACGAGCTGGTGACCGATGCAGTGCAAAAGTTCGACCTGGGCGATGGCCCGCCGCCGGTCACCCTGCATGGCGCGCCCCCCGGCCGCCTGGAGCTCGACGGCGACCTGCAACTGATCGAGCGCGCGCTCACTAACCTGATCGACAACGCGATGCGCCACGCGCCGGGCACAACGCCAGTGTTGGTGAGCGTCAGGCGCGCCGGGCCGCTGGCCCAGATCCTGGTTGAGGATGCAGGCCCCGGACTGCCCGATGAGTTGCGCGATCGTCTTGAACATGGGCATTCGCTGCGCGACCCACCGGTCAAGCGCACCAGTGGCGGCATCGGAGGTCTGGGCCTGGCAATCGCACAACGGGTGGCGCTGCTGCACGGCGGCAGCCTGTTGCCGCTACCGTCTGCGCAGGGTGGCACCCGGCTTTGCCTGGCCTTACCACTGGCGCTGTGACGGCCGGTGGCCGGTCTTGCGCCACACCGGGCCTTAGCAGATATTTTCGTGCAGCAGGTTTTGCGGCGTACATTACGCACAGATAAACGCCTAGTCCGTTGAGAACGGAGCTTGCAGCTGCGCTGCCGCGGTCTGTCCCGCAAGCTTGAAGTGTTGGGGACAGAGCTTGCCCACTGCGTGTGGCTGCGGTCTGTCCCGCAAGTTTTAGGAGAACCCTTTGTCCACCATTGCCAATATCGTTATCGGTCTCATCGCGCTGCTGCACGTCTACATCCTGGTGCTTGAGATGTTCCTGTGGGACAAACCCGCCGGGCTGCGCGCTTTCGGTCAGACGCTGGCGGCCGCAACGGCCACCAAGGTGCTGGCCGCCAATCAGGGGCTGTACAACGGTTTTCTGGCCGCCGGCCTGTTCTGGGGCTTGACCCTTGGCACCAGCGGTACCGGCGTCAAGGTGTTCTTCCTGGGCTGTGTGCTGGTGGCTGGTGTGTATGGCGCGGCAACCGCGAATCGCAAGATTCTTTTCATCCAGGCCATACCGGCCGCTATCGGGCTGGTGCTGGTGTTTCTGTCATAAGCGCTTGACCATGGCGGGTGATTCCCTACCGGTACTACTCGCCCAAGTTCGTGCCTGCTCGCTGTGTGCCGGGCATCTGCCGCTTGGTCCCCGCCCGGTTGTGCAACTCGACCCAGCAGCCAGCTTGTTGATCGCCGCTCAGGCGCCGGGCAGAAAGGTACACGCATCCGGAGTGCCGTTTGACGATGCAAGCGGCGAGCGATTGCGTAACTGGCTTGGCATCTCGCGTGCGACGTTTTATGACCCAAGGAAGGTTGCGATCCTGCCGATGGGTTTTTGCTTCCCCGGTACCGGCGCGGCCGGCGACCTGCCGCCAAGGCCGGAATGCGCACCAGCCTGGCGAGCGCAGTTATTGGCGCATCTGAAGAACCTGAAGCTGACACTGGTAATCGGTCAGTACGCGCAGGCCTATCACCTGCCCAAAGCCGGTGTTTCCGTGACCGAGGTCGTTCGGGCCTGGCGTAGCCACTGGCCGCAGACGGTGCCACTACCGCATCCGAGCCCGCGCAACAATCGGTGGCTAAAGCGTAATCCTTGGTTCGAACAGGATCTACTGCCTGTGCTTCGAGGGCGCGTCGCGGAACTACTCGCTCGGTAACGTGAGGGGCAGTTTCTGGCGGGCTTGGTAATTGGAATCTGACCCCGATTAATTGATGGCGGCCAGGCGCCAGAGTGAGATCACTTCGGCCGCGCGCGCCTGGTGCAGCGGATCGTTGGCATCCGACGCCTTGGCATGCAGTGGCTTGGCATCGACGCGCCCGATAACCAGCAAGCCGGCACCTTCGAACGCTGCCAACAGCTCAGCGCGGCTGCGCAAACCCAGGTGCTCGGCAAAGTCAGACAGGATCAGCCAGCCTTCACCACCCGGCGCTAGATGCGCCGCCAGGCCACTCAGGAAACCGAACAACATGCGGCTGTCCTGGTCGTATACCGCGTTCTCGATCGGAGCGCTGGGCCGCGCCGGTAGCCAGGGCGGGTTGCACACCACCAGATTCCCCCGGCCGGCGGGAAAAAGATCGGCTCGCACCAGCTGTACCGGACCGCTCAGACCGAGCTGGGCCAGGTTGTCGCGCGCGCAATCCAGCGCGCGCGGGTCGTTATCGGTCGCCACCACCTGGCCGATGCCGCGACGCGCCAGCACGGCCGCCAGCACGCCGGTGCCGGTGCCAATATCGAAAACCAGCGCAGGCTCGGGCAAGGGTGGCAAGGGAGCGGTGGCGACCAGGCTCACATATTCCCCGCGCACCGGAGCGAATACGCCGTAATGCGGATAGATGCGGTTATTGGGCGCGGCCCCAAGGGCGGGAACCTCAACGCCTTTTTTGCGCCACTCGTGGGCGCCGATGATGCCCAGCAACTCGCGCAGGGACGCAACC
>JANNGR010000397.1:0-21310 GCA_031403955.1 Betaproteobacteria bacterium | reverse complement strand
CTCAAGAATGGCAACATGGCGCACGCCATGGTTTTTGGCAAGGTAATAGGCGGTTGCCAGGCCGTGCCCGCCGCCGCCAATTATGATGACGTCGTAGGTTTTCTTGGGCTCGGGGTCGCGCCAGGCCCGCTCCCAGCCCTTGTGACCGCCGATGGCGTGCTTTAGCAGCGCCCAGACCGAATATCGCTGCGCCATCGCTACATCCTCATGCGCTTGGCCTGCGGGTCGAAAGGCGGCTCCATCTGCAACTTGGCCGGGCGGCGCTCACCGAGGATTTCGATCTCCAGTTGCATGCCTGCTTTAACCAGAGCGGTGGGGACATAACCTTGCGCCAGCGACTGGTCGACAAAGTGGCCGTAACCGCCCGAGGTCACCCAACCAACCACTTTGTCATCGACCCAGATCGGTTCGTCACCCATAACATCGGAATCGCGTGCATCAACCACCATGAAGACACGGGTGCGTTTGGGTCCTTCGGTCTTTTCCTTTAGGGCAGCCGCCTTGCCTATAAAGTCTGTTTTGTCGAGTTTCACAAAGCGGTCCAGTCCAGCTTCGAAGGGGCCATAAATCGGACGGAATTCCCTGAACCAGGTGCCGAAGTTTTTCTCCAGGCGCAGGCACAAGAGAGCGCGCATGCCGAAGTTTTTCAGCCCCAGGTCGGCGCCGGCGGCCATGATGCTGTTGTACAAACGCAGTTGGTACTCGGGGGCGACCCAAATCTCGTAGCCCAGATCGCCGGTGTAAGTAATACGGTTGACTTTGGCCTTGACGGTTGCGACTTCCATCTCGCGGTAGTCCATGAATTTGAAGGCTTCGTTGGACACGTCGTCGTCGGTCAAGCGCTGCAGCAGTTCGCGCGACTTCGGGCCGGCAATTGACAGGCCGATCAACCGCATGCCAAGCGGCTGAACCTTCACCGAACCGTCGGCGGGCAAGTGCCTTTCGAACCAGCGCATGTGGTAGACCTGCGCCTGGCTAGACCCCCACATCATGTAGTGTTGTTCCGCCGCCTTGGCCACGGTGAAATCCCCGATTATTTTGCCCTGGTGGTTGAGCATCGGCGTGAGTATGATGCGGCCCTGTTTGGGCATGGTGTTGGTCATGGCTTTGAGCAGCCATGTCTCGGCCCCCGGGCCGGTGATCTCATACTTTGCAAAGTTGGCAATCTCAGTCACACCGACCGCGTTGCGCACCGCCAGGCATTCGGCCTTGATCGGTGCGAAATCGTTCGAGCGGTGAAACGACACAATGTCTTCGGCCTTTTCGCCCAACGCGGCAAACCAAAGCGGTGTCTCCATGCCCCATGAATCACCCATCACGGCGCCCTGCGCGCGCAGCGTGTCATACAACGGCGTGGTTTGCAGGGGGCGCCCGGCAAGCAATTCTTCATTCGGGAAACGTATGCTGAAGCGGCGCGAATAGTTTTCGCGCACCTTGGCGTTGGTGTAGGTGCGTGTGGCCCAGTCACCATAACGCGCCACGTCCATGCCCCAGATGTCGAAGCCCGGGTCACCGTCCACCATCCAGTTCGACAACGCCAAACCAACCCCACCGCCTTGGCTGAAGCCGGCCATCACGCCGCAGGCCGACCAGAAATTGGTGCGCCCTTGCACCGGCCCGACCAGCGGGTTGCCGTCGGGCGCAAAAGTGAATGGCCCATTGATGATGCGCTTGATGCCAACATTCTCCAGCCGTGGGAAGTGCCTGAAAGCCACTTCGAGCGAGGGCGTGATGCGGTCGATATCGGGCGCTAACAACTCCTGCCCAAAACTCCAGGGCGTCTGTTTGGGCGACCAGGGTACACAGGCTTTTTCGTAGGCGCCCAACACAATGCCCTTGCCTTCCTGGCGCAGGTAACACTCGGCGCCAAAATCGATCACATGGCCGATCTCCTTGCCGGTGTGTTTGTTGTAGGCCACGATCTCGGGAATCTCTTCGGTCACCAGATACATATGCTCCATTGCCAGCACCGGTAACTCGATACCCACCATGCGGCCAACCTCGCGCGCCCACAAGCCACCGGCATTGACGATGTGTTCGCACTCCACAACGCCCTTGTTGGTATTCACGCGCCAGCTGCCGTCGGGCTTTTGCTCCAGGCTTTCGACCTTGGTTTGCACCTCTATCGTCGCTCCGCCCAGCTTTGCGGCCTTGGCATACGCGTAGGTCGTGCCGGATGGGTCGAGGTGGCCTTCGTTCGGATCCAGCAACGCCCCGATAAAGTGTTTGTCTTCGATGAACGGGAAATAATTCTTCGCTTCTTGCACCGAAATGATTTCGGTAAACATGCCCAGATACCGCCCCTTGGCCACGGTGGTCTTGAGAAACTCCAAACGCTCAGGCGTGTCGGCGAGCATGATGCCGGCCGACAGATGCAAGCCGCAGGACTGACCGGAGATTTCTTCCAGTTCCTTGTACAGGCCCACGGTGTAACTCTGCAGCATGGCCACGTTCGGGTCGCCGTTCAGGGTGTGAAAGCCGCCCGCCGCGTGCCAGGTCGAGCCTGACGTGAGTTGGTCACGCTCGATCAGCATGACGTCTTTCCAGCCCTTTTTGGTCAGGTGGTAAAGCACCGAACATCCCACCACACCGCCGCCAATCACCACCACCCGTGTCGTCGTCTTCACGTTATGTTTCCTTCCGGTTGCCGCGATCCAAAAGTATTCTCGTTCAGGTTAAAAGTCGGTTGGCGCGCCGCCCTCTTGCTTGCGTTTGGCTACAAAAGCATCGAGTTCTTCTTCAATCGCCGGGTCCATGGGCGGACGCTCATAAGCGGCCAGTTCCTTCTGCCAGACGGCATTGGCTTTTTGAATCGCCGTCGGACTGCCAGCCTCCTGCCAAGTCTCGAAATTACGCCAGTCCGAGATGATGGGCGAATAAAACGCGGTCTCGAAGCGTTCCAGCGTATGGGCAGTGCCGAAATAATGGCCACCCGGCCCGACGTCGCGCACCGCGTCCAGACCCAGGCCGGCCGGGCTGACGTCCAGTGGCGTCAGAAACTCGGCCACCATCTGCAACAGGTCCACGTCCAGAATGAATTTCTCGAACGAACAGGTCAACCCGCCTTCCATCCAGCCAGCCGAATGCATGATGAAATTGCCTCCGCCCTGAATCACCGCCCAGAGTGAAAACACCGACTCATACGCCGCCTGCGCGTCCACGGTATTGGCGGCGCAGACGTTCGAGGTGCGGTAGGGTATGCCGTACTTTCGGCACAACTGGCCACCCGCCAGCACCGCCTTCATGTATTCGGGTGTGCCGAAGGCCGGAGCCCCGGTTTTCATGTCCACATTCGAGGTAAAGCCGCCGTACACCACTGGCGCACCGGGGCGCACCAGTTGGGTGAAGGCAATGCCGGCCAGGGCCTCGGCATTTTGCTGCGCCAGCGCGCCGGCAATCGTCACTGGCGCCATGGCACCGGCCAGCGTGAAAGGCGTCAACATGATGATCTGGTTACGCGACGACATCTCGATGATGCCCTGCAGCATCGGAGTGTCCAGGCGCAGCGGCGAAGAGCTGTTGATGATGGAAAACAGCGAGGGCTCCAAGTCCATCTGTTCGCGCGTGATGCCACGCGCGATGCGGACAATCTCCAGAGCGTCCTGGTTGCGTTCCTTGCCCAGCGAATAGGCGTGAAACGGCTTGTCGGTGAGCTTGGCAATGTCCGACAGGCAGTCGAGGTGGCGAATTGAAGCGTGTATATCGACCGGCTCAACCGGATACCCGCCACTGGCATGAACCACGTCGTAACGTTGCGCCAGACGCACCATGTTGCGAAAATCGGTCTGGTTGCCGGCACGCCGCCCGCCTTGCAGATCGGAGCAGTTCGGTGGGCTGGCCACCTGTGCGAAAACCAAATTCCTGCCGCCGATCTGCACTGTACGTTCCGGGTTGCGCGCGTGCAGCGTGAACCCGGACGGGCAGGTCTTGATGGTGTCCAGAATCAATTTGCGGTCAAACCGAACCCGTTCCGAATCGGGCCTTACGTCGGCACCGGCCTGCTTCAGAATCGCCCTGGCTTCGACATGCATGAAGTCCATGCCCATCTCTTCCAGGATCGTCAAGGACGCGTCGTGAATCGCCTCCAGTTCGTCTTCGGAGACCACCGGAGTGGGCGGGAACCGGTGCTGGAGCTTGCGGTATTTGGTGGTCGGTTGCGCGGCACGTGTTGCGCCGCTTGCGCGGCCCGCTCGCCGGCGTGTAGCCCCGGTGGGAGGTAATGGTTCCGTCATGAGATTGGCTCCTGATACTTGCGCGACAGACCACGGGAGCAATATCGCACGTGCTGCTTCCAACTCGCCAAATTTGCCCGAGGCTCAGGCAAGTATCCAGGAAAATGCCACTTCGCAAGACCCCATGTTTACGCCTGGGGGGTCATGCGCTGGAGTCATGCAGCACGTGATGTGCTGAAGAGAACCCACAAAACAAAACGCCCACCATGCCAGTGGGCGTCTTATTGTCAGCTTTGAACCGCTGAATTGTTGGTTGCGCGAGCAAGATTTGAACTTGCGACCTTTGGGTTATGAGCCCAACGAGCTACCAGGCTGCTCCATCGCGCGGTAAGCTGTTATTGTAGCCTATTGCGCCTTGGCGGTATCTGCCGCGGAAACATCAACGACCTCGGGACGGTCCACCAGTTCCACCAACGCCATCGGTGCGTTATCACCAATACGAAAGCCCATTTTCAGAATGCGGGTGTAACCACCGGGCCGCACCTTGTAGCGTGGGCCGAGTTGTTCAAACAGCTTGGTCACACTGTCGCGATCGCGCAAACGGTCGAATGCCAGTCGACGATGGGCAAGCGTCGCCTCTTTGGCCAGCGTGATCATGGGTTCCACCACGCGGCGCAGTTCCTTCGCCTTGGGCAAGGTGGTCTTGATCGCTTCGTGGGCAATCAGCGAGTTCATCATGTTGCGCAGCATTGCGAGGCGGTGCTCGCTGGTGCGGTTTAGTTTGCGTAGTCCGTGTCCGTGACGCATGGTGCTTCTCCAATCGAATTATTTAATCGGCAGCCGGATCAGGTACTGCCGGTGGCACAGGGCCCCGAGAGGGCCCTATTGTTGTCTCAGTCTATCGTTTTTCAAGCGCCGCCGGTGGCCAGCTCTCTAGCTTCATGCCCAGTGTCAGACCACGTGAAGCCAGTACTTCCTTGATTTCATTGAGCGACTTGCGACCCAGGTTCGGGGTTTTGAGCAATTCGTTTTCGGTGCGTTGAATCAGGTCGCCGATGTAGTAGATGTTTTCGGCTTTCAGGCAGTTGGCGGAGCGAACCGTCAGCTCAAGTTCATCCACCGGGCGCAGCAGAATCGGGTCGAACTGCGTGTTGCCGCGCGGCGTGGGCGCGTCAAAAGCGGCCAGTTCACTGCCTTCGAGCTGCGCAAAAACGGCCAGTTGTTCAACCAGCACCTTGGCCGAAGCCCGCACCGCGTCCTCGGCCGAAATGGCGCCGTTGGTTTCAATCTCGACCACCAGTTTGTCGAGGTCGGTACGTTGCTCGACACGCGCGCTCTCCACCGTATAACTGACACGTTTCACGGGGGAAAAAGAGGCGTCCAGAACAATGCGCCCAATCGACTTGGTCGGCTCGTCGCCATGGCGGCGCATAGTGCCCGGCACATAACCACGGCCCTTTTCGACCTTGATCTGCATGTCCAGCTTGCCACCGTGCGACAGGTTGGCAATTACGTGTTCAGGATTGATGACTTCCACGTCATGCGGCGTCTGAATATCCGCCGCGGTAACGACACCATCGCCGTCCTTGCGCAGGCTCAACGTCACCTCCTCGCGGTTGTGCAACTTGAACACAACGCCCTTCAGGTTCAACAAGATATTGACCACGTCTTCCTGGACGCCATCTATCGACGAGTATTCATGCAATACGCCAGCTATCGTGACCTCGGTCGCCGCATAACCCGGCATGGAAGACAACAGGACCCGACGCAGTGCATTACCCAAGGTGTGACCATAACCACGCTCAAACGGCTCCAGCGCCACTTTGGCGCGATTGGTGCCAAGCTGTTCAACATTGATTGCTTTGGGTTTCAGCAGATTTGTTTGCATGCAGACTTCCTCTCAATACCCCCGACTCGTTACATCGGTAAGGCTGGTGAAGCGCCTGAGCCGCGGTGCCCCGCAGCTCAGGAACGATTTTCTGATACCGGACCGTTAACGCGAGTAGAGCTCGACGATCAGGGACTCATTGATGTCGGCGGCGAACTGATCGCGATCGGGCGTCTTCTTAAATATCCCTTCGGCCTTGTCAAGACTTACCTCAACCCACGCCGGCATGCCGACCTGCTGCGCGAGTTGCAATGCTTCGACCACCCGATTTTGCTTCTTGGATTTGTCGCGCACCGAAATTACGTCACCGGTCTTGACCAGGTAAGACGGAATGTTGACCGATTGGCTGTTTACCGAAATTGCCTTGTGCGACACCAGTTGACGCGCTTCAGCGCGGGTTGAGCCAAAGCCCATCCGATACACCACGTTGTCCAGCCGGGACTCCAGCAAAAACAACAGATTGGCGCCAGTGTTGCCCTTGCGCCGATCTGCCTCTTCGAAATAACGGCGGAACTGACGCTCCAAAACGCCGTACATCCGCTTTACTTTCTGTTTCTCGCGCAACTGCAGGCCGTAGTCGGAAGTGCGGGCACCCGAGGTGCGCCCGTGTTGTCCGGGCTTGGAATCAAATTTTGCCTTGTCACCAATCGCTCGCCGCGCGCTCTTCAGGAACAGGTCGGTGCCTTCGCGGCGAGATAGTTTGGCCTTGGGGCCTAGATAACGTGCCACTTGAACTTCCTTTATGTCATCTTCCGCGGCGAACCGCGGGAGCCGTCAGCGCGTGGCTGCCGGCGGTGGGCTTGTTGAAAACGAAGTTTTAGGGAAGACATAACTTGTACTCAAGTTATGTCGTAACTAAAACCGGATGCGTCAAATTCTCCGGCGCTTTTGCGGACGGCAACCGTTGTGCGGAACCGGTGTCACGTCCGCAATCATGTTGATGCGAATGCCAAGAGCAGCAAGCGCTCGCACGGAAGACTCGCGGCCAGGACCAGGGCCCTTGATTTCGACGTCCAGGTTCTTGATTCCCTGCTCCACCGCGGCACGCCCGGCAACTTCCGATGCAACCTGAGCCGCGAACGGAGTCGACTTGCGCGAGCCCTTGAAGCCCTGACCACCCGAAGACGCCCAGGACAATGCATTGCCTTGGCGGTCGGTAATCGTGATGATCGTGTTGTTGAACGACGCGTGAACGTGCGCCACACCGTCCGCGACATTCTTGCGGACCTTCTTGCGCACACGTTGCGCGGCGGTACTTACGGGGGGTTTAGCCATGATGGTCTCTCAGTCCCAGTTATTTCTTCAATGACGCCGCTGCCTTGCGCGGGCCTTTGCGAGTGCGCGCGTTGGTGCGGGTGCGCTGACCACGCATCGGCAATCCCCGGCGATGGCGAAAACCGCGATAACAGCCGATGTCCATCAATCGCTTGATGTTCATCGTCGTCTCCCGGCGCAGGTCACCCTCGATGGTGAACTGTCCCACCTGTTCGCGGATTTTCTCCAGTTCCGAGTCAGTCAAGTCCTTGACCTTCTTGGAGTATGCAATGCCACAAGCCTCGCAAATCTTGCGAGCGCGGGTGCGTCCGATCCCGAAGATGGCCGTCAAGCCAATTTCGGAATGCTGCTGCGGCGGAATATTGATGCCAGCGATACGTGCCATTTTCGTCCCCTAAAACTCGTGCATTCAACCCTGGCGCTGCTTGTGTCGCGGATCAGAACAGATCACACGCACAACGCCCTTGCGCCGGATAATTTTGCAGTTGCGGCAAATTTTCTTGACTGAAGCCGAAACTTTCATGTGTCTCTCCTAAAAACTATTTACCTAATTCCGGGCACACCCGCCGCGAAATCCCGGCACTACAACAAAACTACTTGGCCCTGAATACAATACGCGCCCGGCTCAAGTCGTACGGGGTAAGCTCAACCGTCACCTTGTCACCCGGAAGGATGCGAATGTAGTGCATACGCATCTTTCCGGAAATATGTCCAAGAACCACATGCCCATTTTCCAGTTTCACCCGGAAGGTGGCATTCGGAAGATTCTCTACCACCTCACCCTGCATTTGAATTACATCGTCCTTTGACATATGCTTCAACGGCTTATGAGGACTTAAAGCTGGCCTTCTTCAGTAACGACTCATATTGCTGGGACATCATGTAGTTCTGCACCTGAGACATGAAATCCATCGTCACGACAACGATGATCAAAAGTGACGTGCCGCCAAAATAGAACGGCACGTTGTATTTCAGGATCAGGAATTCGGGCAACAGACAGACGAATGTGATGTAGATTGCGCCAGCCAATGTCAGTCGAAGCAAGATCTTGTCGATATATTTCGCGGTCTGGTCGCCAGGCCGGATGCCGGGAATGAAAGCACCACTCTTCTTCAGGTTGTCCGCGGTTTCCCGGCTGTTGAAAACCAACGCCGTGTAAAAGAAACAAAAGAACACGATCGCCGCCGCATAAAACATGACGTAAATCGGCTGGCCGGGCGTCAAGGAACCCGCAATGTCCTTGAGCCACCGCATCGATTCACCGGTGCTGAACCAGCCGACCACGGTTGCCGGCAACAGGATGATGGACGACGCAAAAATCGGCGGAATAACACCTGCCATGTTCAGCTTCAGCGGCAGATGGGACGACTGCCCGCCGTAGACCTTGTTGCCCACCTGCCGGCGGGCGTAATTGACCAGTATCTTGCGCTGGCCACGCTCAATGAACACCACCACATACGTTATCAGCACGACCAGCAAAACTATGAAGAGGGATACCAGGATGCTCATCGCACCTGTTCGAACAAGTTCGAGCAAGCCACCGATAGCGCTGGGCAGGTTGGCGGCGATGCCACCAAAAATCAGAATGGAGATTCCATTGCCCAAGCCACGCTCGGTGATCTGTTCGCCCAACCACATCAGGAACATGGTGCCGGCGGTCAGAGTGCAAACAGCAGTGATCCGAAAACCGAAACCGGGCGCCATCACCAAGCCGGCAGAGCTTTCGAGCGCAATCGCGATTCCCAGCGACTGGAACAGTGCCAACCCCAGGGTGCCGTACCGGGTGTACTGCGTGATCTTGCGCCGCCCGGCCTCGCCTTCCTTTTTCAACTGCTCGAACGCCGGCAATACATAGGTCAACAATTGCATGATGATCGACGCCGAGATGTACGGCATGATCCCCAACGCAAACACGGTGAACCGAGACAAAGCGCCACCTGACATCAGGTTTGCCATGCCCAGGATGCCGCCCTCCTGGCCCTTGAAGAACTGTTGCAACTGCGCGGGATCGATTCCCGGCACCGGAATATGCGCGCCTATCCGGTACACCACCAGCGCGAGCAACAAAAACACCAGGCGGCGGCGCAGGTCGCCGAACTTGCCGGTTTTCGCCAATTGAGCCGTATTGGTTGCCACTTGCAATTCTTTGCGCTACGAAATCAGTCGACGCTTCCGCCAGCCGCAATGATTGCCGCCTTGGCGCCAGCGGTCGCGCCGATGCCATTGAGCTTTACAGCCTTGCTCAATTCGCCGGTCTTAATGACCTTGACCGTTTTGGCAAGTTCACCCACCAGTCCGGCTTGTTTGAGAGTCAACAAATCAACCTCGGCCGCACCCAGCCGATCGAGCGTCGTTAGTGTGATTTCAGCATTAAACTTCAACAGGTGGGACTTGAAACCGCGCTTTGGCAATCGCCGTTGTAATGGCATTTGACCACCCTCAAAGCCAACCTTGTGGTAACCACCCGCGCGTGACTTCTGCCCCTTGTGACCACGCCCTGCCGTCTTGCCCAGGCCCGATCCGATTCCACGCCCGACGCGGCGCTTGACATGTTTCGCGCCGTCAGCCGGCTTGATTGCATTGAGTTCCATCATCTTCCCTTGTCAGTTGGGGACGGCTTTGCCCGTCATGCGGCTGTGCGCCTTCTTGCCATCACCATTCACAATATCTTGACCAGGTAACTGATCTTGTTGATCATTCCGCGCACTTCGGGCGTGTCCTGCAACTCGCGGGTGCTGCGTATCTTGCGCAGCCCCAGACCCCGGACGGTGGCGCGGTGCGATTCCTTGCAACCGATAGGGCTGCGAACCAGTTGAACTTTGAGTGTCTGTGGTGTCGTCATGCTCAGCCTCCGGCGGGTTACACAAACAGCTCTTCGACGGTCTTGCCACGTTTGGCGGCGACCTCCGACGGCGTGGTGGCAACCGACAAGGCATCCAGCGTGGCACGAACCATGTTGTAAGGGTTGGTCGAACCGTGGCTCTTGGCGACGATATCCGTGATGCCAACCACCTCGAACACCGCGCGCATGGGACCGCCAGCAATGATTCCGGTGCCTTTAGGCGCCGGAGCCATCATCACATTGGCCGCACCGTGTTGGCCCATGACTTTATGATGGATCGACCCATTCTTGAGCGACACCTTGATCATGTTTCGGCGCGCCTCTTCCATTGCTTTTTGTACTGCGGCAGGCACTTCTTTCGATTTACCCTTTCCCATGCCGATACGGCCATCACCGTCTCCGACCACCGTCAACGCGGCGAATCCGAGAATACGTCCGCCCTTGACGACCTTGGTCACGCGGTTAATCGCAATCATTTTTTCCCGCAGGCCGTCTTCGGGACCCTCGGCCTTACCCTGCATCTTCGCTTGAACTTTAGCCATGTTTGTTTCCGATCTGCCTAAAACTGCAAGCCTGCTTCACGCGCGGCATCCGCCAACGCCTTTACGCGGCCGTGGTATGCAAAACCCGAGCGGTCAAATGCGACTTTCTCAACTCCGGCCGCCTTCGCCTTTTCGGCCAAACGTTTGCCGATCGCCTGGGCCGCAGCGGTATTGCCGCCCTTACCGACAGCGCCCAGCGCGGCACGAACCTCTGCTTCGGCAGTTGACGCACTGGCCAACACATTGGCGCCATCGCCAGATATCACACTGGCATAGATGTGCAGGTTGGTGCGGTTTACCGTCAAGCGCGCCACGCCCTGTGTTGCGATGCGGATGCGGGTTTGGCGGGCCCGGCGAAGACGCTGCTGTTTCTTGGTCAACATGGTGCTGCCTTTACTTCTTCTTGGTTTCTTTGATCGTTATCTTCTCGTCCGAATAACGTATGCCTTTGCCCTTGTAGGGTTCTGGCGGACGAGTCGCACGAATCTCGGCAGCCACCTGCCCAACACGTTGCCTATCGGCTCCCTTAATCACAATCTCGGTTGGCGTGGGTGTCTGTACCGTGATACCAGCGGGCATGTCCATGTTGACCGGATGGGAGTAGCCCACCGTCAAGTTCAACTTGGCCCCCTGAGCCTGCGCCTTGTAGCCGACGCCGACCAAATTCAGCTTCTTTTCGAATCCAGCGGTAACCCCAACCACCATATTGTTGACCAACTGGCGCATGGTCCCGCTCATCGCATTGGCGGCGCGTGAATCATTTGCGGGGGCAAAACTCAGCTTGCCGGCATCGCTGCTAACCTTGACTAGAGCGTTCTGAGCGAGCTGCAACACGCCGCCCGACCCTTTGACGCTGATCTGGTCGTCTTTGATCGACACCTCCACGCCGCCTGGCACGATGACCGGCATTTTTCCTATACGGGACATTTTCTGTTTCTCCTCAATGTCACGTGGTTTTAAGCAACAATACAAAGTACTTCGCCACCCACTCCGCTGGCACGGGCCTTGCGGTCGGTCATTACGCCGTTAGGCGTGGTAATGATCGCCACACCAAGGCCGTTTTGCACCTGGGGAATGGCGACGCTCCCGCGATAGACCCGCAAACCAGGACGGCTGACACGCTCGATACGCTCAATGACCGGACGGCCGGCGTAATATTTCAGAGTGATTTCCAGATCGGACTTGCCAGCCTCGGTTTTTACCGTGAAGCCATCAATATAGCCCTCATCTTTCAGCACCTGCGCGATGGCGACCTTCACTTTGGAGGATGGCACCGACACGGTGGTCTTGGCCACCATTTGCGCATTGCGGATGCGTGTCAACAGGTCCGCGATGGGATCACTCATACTCATGTCTATGTCTCCTAGCGCTTACCAGCTGGCCTTGACGATGCCCGGAATCTCTCCAGCGAAGGCCATCTCACGAATCTTTGCCCGAGCCAGACCAAAATGCTGAAACGTGCCGCGCGGACGCCCGGTAATGGCGCAACGATTGCGTTGACGCGTCGGATTGGCGTTGCGCGGAAGCTTTTGCAACGCGAGGCGGGCTAGTGCACGCTCTCCATCGCTACGTTTCGCGTCGCTTGCGATTCCCTTGAGTTCCGCGTGCTTCTTCGCGTACTTGGCAACCAGTTTGTCACGCTTGAGCTCGCGCTCGATCAAAGCCATCTTAGCCAATAGCCACCTCAGTTCTTGAACGGAAAACGGAAGCCCGCGAGCAGTGCCTTGCACTCTTCATCGGTCCTGGCCGTCGTGGTGATACTGATATTGAGCCCGCGCAAGGCATCGACCTTGTCGTATTCAATCTCAGGGAAAATAATCTGCTCTTTCACACCGACGTTGTAGTTTCCGCGACCGTCGAAGGCCCGGCCGGAAATACCACGGAAGTCGCGCACCCGCGGCAGAGCCACGGTGACAAACCGATCGAGAAACTCGAACATCTGAACGCCACGCAAGGTCACCATGCATCCAATCGCCTGGCCTTCGCGAATCTTGAACCCGGCGATCGGCTTCTTGGATTTGGTCACGACCGGCTTCTGACCTGCGATCTTGGTCAGGTCAGCTACCGCGCTGTCCATTACCTTTTTGTCGGCCACCGCTTCGCTCACACCCATATTGAGAGTGATCTTGCTAAGGCGAGGCACCTGCATCACGGATTTGTAGCCAAACTTGGCCATCAATTCCGGGGCGACTTTTTCACGAAAATGTTGTTGCAGACGCGCCATGTTCATGCCACCTTGATTTCTTCGCCGCTGGACTTGTACACCCGTACACGTTTACCGTCGGCCAGCTGTTTGATGCCAACCCGGTCCGCCTTGCCGGACGCGGCATTGAAGATTGCCACGTTGGATTGATGAATAGGCATGGTTTTATCGACAATGCCGCCAACCGCACCCTTGAGCGGATTGGGTTTGGTATGCTTTTTCACCATATTTACGCCATCGACAACTAGGTAAGAGTCGTCTTTGCGCAGCGAGACTTTGCCACGCTTGCCCTTGTCGCGCCCGGTGAGGACAATGACTTCGTCGCCTTTGCGAATCTTGTTCATGGCCTGTCCTTACAAAACTTCTGGAGCCAGCGACACGATCTTCATAAACTTTTCGGTCCGCAATTCACGTGTCACCGGCCCAAAAATACGGGTGCCGATTGGCTCCAGTTTGGCGTTAAGCAACACCGCGGCGTTGCTGTCGAACTTGACGAGCGAGCCGTCACCGCGACGGATGCCTTTAGCGGTACGCACCACCACGGCACTGTAGATCTCGCCTTTTTTGACGCGGCCGCGCGGAGCGGCTTCCTTGATACTCACCTTGATGACATCACCAACACTCGCATACCGCCGCCTTGACCCACCCAGCACCTTGATGCACAGGACGGATTTAGCGCCGGTATTGTCGGCAACTTCCAATCGGGATTCAGTCTGGATCATTTCAATATTCCCAACTTGCACCGTTGCGCCCACATCGACCATTCGATACCAGTCACACAGGTCAGTCTTGGGCCCGTCGTCCTCAGCATGAACCACTCACGCCGATTCCGTTAGGCAGAAACTTAACCGCCTTTTTCAAAGCGAAGCCTTCGATTATGCAGCAGACTTACCGGACCGTCAATCGAACGCGCATTCACGCGCTTATTCCGGCATTCGCAAATAATCATCCGCCAAGGCACGAAACACCTCTGTCTTCGGGTCTTGACCGGTCTCCTGCCGGACAATCTCGCCGGTTCTCGTTGCCAGGTCTTTAGCTAGGGCCGCATCCAGAAATAGTAGGCGCGAGCGCCGGGCAAGAACATCTTCGACGCACCGTGCGTACTCGTACCGGACGGCAAAACGGATCATGGCCTCGGTCAAGCCCGGGCACAGTTCGGTTTGCGCCCCAGGCAATTGCGCCACTTGCGTTTGTTCGCTGCCATAGCTGTGCAAGCCCGGCGCGCGACCGATGGATTGCTGCGGGCTTTGCGCCTGGCCCGCCCCGACAAGTTTCATGTGCGTGGTCACTCCCGCTGGACGAGGCTCCAAAAGAAACTTGTCAAAACACTTTTGCAAGACATCCTCGGCCATCGCGCGGTAGGTGGTCCACTTGCCGCCGGTCACCGTCACCAAACCGCTGCGACTGACAAGCACGGTGTGCTCGCGACTCAAACCCTTGGTGTTGTCGCCATCGTCGTCCTGTGGCTTGACCAGGGGGCGCAGCCCGACCCACACACTCTTCACGTCCGAACGCTTCGGTGCACGCTGTAAATAACGCGCCGCCTCGGACAAGATGAAATCGACTTCCTGCTTGAAGGGCCGCGGCTCGCGGGCCAGATCGTTGCGCGGCGTATCGGTGGTGCCCAGAATAACTTTGCCGAGCCACGGCAGCGCGAAAAGCACGCGGCCATCAGCGGTCTTGGGCACCATGAGCCCGGTATCGGATGGCAGAAACTCGCGCTCAACCACCATGTGAACGCCCTGACTCGGCGCCACCATCGGTTTAGTGGGTCGGCGGCCATCATTACGATTGGCGTCGCCGTCCTTTTGCCGCAGTTCGTCGACCCACACACCGGTAGCGTTGATGACGCAGCGGGCACGGATTGTCAAGCCCAACCCGGTCTCGGTGTCTTCACATTGCAGCCCGACTACCTTGCCCTGGTCAAACAGCAGATCGTGAGCCCGACAGTAGTTCACCAGCAAAGCGCCACGCGTCGCCGCACTACGCGCCAACGCCAGCGCCAGACGCGCATCATCGAATTGGCCGTCCCAGTATTTCACACCACCCCGAAGACCCTTGACATGGGCGTTTGGCAGCAAGCCCAGCGTTTGTTCCCGGCTCAGGAACTCTGTTTTCCCCAGGCCCGACTTGCCAGCCAGCAAGTCGTAGATCTTCAATCCGATTCCGTAGAAAGGCGTCTCCCACCATTGGTACGATGGCATGACAAACGCCAGCGGCTGCGCCAGGTGCGGCGCGTTATTGAGCAGGGTCGTGCGTTCGAGCAGCGCTTCGCGCACCAGGGCGACATTGCCCTGCGCCAGATACCGTACCCCGCCGTGGACCAATTTGGTGGCGCGCGACGAAGTTCCTTTGGCGAAGTCATGCGACTCGACCAATACCACGCCAAAACCCCGCGCGGCGGCGTCCAGCGCCACGCCAAGGCCGGTGGCGCCGCCGCCCACAATTGCCAAATCGTAGGTGTGGGGCCGCGCCAAACGGGCGATCAAGTCCTGGCGCAGCGTGGGCAAGGCGCCACATTCCGACGCCGCGGTCAATGGTTTACCCATCCCTTCGCGCGTTGCACGGCCTGGCGCCAGCGTGCCCGCTTGCGCGCGCGTGCTTCGCTGGACAGGGCGGGCTCAAACCGGCGGTCCACCGCCCATTGCGAAGCCAACTCATCCACTCCGGACCAGAACCCGGTCGCTAAACCCGCAAGGTAAGCCGCACCCAGCGCGGTGGTTTCAGTGACGCGCGGTCGCACCACGGGAACCCCCAGAAAGTCGGCCTGCATCTGCATCAACAGGTTATTGCGGCTGGCACCGCCGTCAACCCGCAACTCGCGCAGCGCAATACCCGAATCATTGGCCATGGCGCCGAACACGTCCGCCGTTTGAAGCGCCACCGATTCAAGCGCCGCGCGGGCGATATGCGCGCCGCTGGTTCCACGGGTAATGCCGACCAGCGCGCCGCGGGCATAAGCATCCCAGTGCGGCGAGCCCAAACCCGCAAAGGCCGGCACGAGGTAGACATCCTGCGTATCGGGTACACGCTCGGCAAGCGCTTGCACCTCTTCGGCGGACCGGATGATCCGCAAACCGTCACGCAACCACTGAATCGCGGCACCGGCCACAAATACCGAACCTTCCAGCGCGTAACAAGCCATCGCGCCCTGTAACGATTCGCCCGGGCCAACCCAGGCCACGGTGGAAAGCAATTTGTGGCGGCTGACAATCGCCGTCTTGCCGGTATTCATCAGCATGAAACAACCGGTTCCATAGGTGTTTTTGGCCATGCCGGGCGAAAAACACGCCTGTCCGAAAGTTGCGGCCTGCTGGTCGCCGGCAACACCGGCGATGCGTATTGGCCGGCCAAAAAGCGCGGCGTCGGTATGACCGAGCTCGCCGCTCGAAGGAACCACCTCGGGCAACACCGAGGGTGGAATATCGAACAGCGCCAACAGTTGCGCGTCCCATTGCAAGGTGTGGATGTTGAACAACAGCGTGCGCGACGCATTACTGGCGTCGGTCAGGTGGCGCTGGCCACCCGTCAGCTTCCAGATCAACCAGCTATCAACGGTGCCAAAGGCCAGTTCGCCTTTTAGCGCGCGCGCGCGCGCTCCCGGCACATGGTCCAGCAGCCACTGCAGTTTGGTGCCCGAAAAGTAGGCGTCCAGCACGAGCCCGGTCTTCTTCTGGATCATGCCGGCGCGGCCCTTGGCGCGCAACTCGTCGCATCGCCCGGCCGTGCGCCGGTCCTGCCAGACAATGGCGTTGGCCAACGGCGCGCCGGTCTTGCGGTCCCACAAGACGGTGGTCTCGCGCTGGTTGGTAATGGCGATGGCATCTATATCGGTGACCTGCAGGCGCGCTTTTTCAAGCGCTTGCACCGCCACCGCGTACTGCGAGCGCCAGATTTCGCTGGCGTCATGTTCAACCCAGCCCGGATGCGGGAAGATTTGGCGGAACTCTTGTTGCGCCACTGCCACCACCTGTCCGGCGCGGTCAAAAAGAATGGCGCGCGAACTGGTGGTGCCTTGGTCAAGCGCGAGAATGTGTTGCATAGATCGGCAAGATTACCGCATGCGCCGACTTCGGGCTAGACTTCCGCGAATGAAACGTCAAGGGAAATCATGAGTGGTCACATTGCATTCATTGGCGGTGGCAACATGGCCAGCGCGATCATCAACGGCATGATTGAACAGGGTTATCCGCGCGACCACATTGCCGTGGTCGAACCGCTGGAGGAAGCACGCGACAGACTCAAAGGTCACTTCGGCGTCGTGGCGCGGGAGGCGCCAGGTCAGTTTCTGGAAATTGCCGGCATCGTGGTTTGGGCCGTAAAACCGCAAACATTCAAGGATGCCGCATTGCAATCCCGCTTTCACGTCAGGACCGCGCTGCACCTGAGCGTGGCAGCCGGAATTCCCAGCGACAGTATCGCCCGCTGGCTGGGCAGTGAACGCGTGGTGCGTGCGATGCCCAATACGCCAGCCTTGATCGGCAAAGGCATTACGGCCCTTTTTGCGCGACCTGGCGTAAGTGAAAACGACCAGTACCAGGTCGGGCAAGTCATCCGAACCACGGGCGAGTTCATGTGGATCGACGTCGAGGAAAAACTGGACGCTGTAACCGCCATCTCAGGCTCGGGGCCGGCCTATGTGTATTACTTCATGGAATCCATGACCGCCGCCGGCGCGGAAATGGGCTTGACGCGCGAACAGGCCTACAAACTGACTGTCTCTACCTTTATTGGCGCGGCGGAACTGGCGCGCACAAGTAATGAACCACCCGAGATTTTGCGCCAACGCGTCACGTCCAAGGGAGGCACGACACATGCCGCCATCTCGTCCATGGAAGAGGCCGAGATCAAACCACTTTTCGAGCGTGCCCTGCACGCTGCGCGCCGCAGGGCGCAAGAGTTGGGACAGGAATTTGGCGCCGCTTGAGCAGCGCGGGTAATACGCTTGGTCGCGCTATTTCAGCGCAGGGAGTACGACACCGCAATGCCGGCGAACAGCGTGAAACCGAGCCAATGGTTTAGCCGGAACGCCTTGAAACAGCCCTCGCGTGTCCGTTCGCGAATCAGCCAGCCGTGCCACACCGCCTGCAGCGCCGCGGCCGCAATCGCGACGAAGAAAAAAACGGATGACAGTTGGCTGCTGACAACCAGCGACCAGATGCCCAGATAGACGGCATAACACAGCAATACCGCCGGCACGTCGAAACGCCCCAGCGTGATGGCCGATGTCTTTATGCCTATCGCTAGATCGTCATCGCGGTCGACCATGGCGTATTCGGTGTCGTAGGCCAGCACCCAGAACAGGTTGCCCAGCAACAGCATCCAGGCCATCGGCGGTACGCTCGCCTGCATCGCAGCCAGACTGACAGGTCCCAGGCCTTGGACGGCCGAGAATGCCATCGGTATTCCAAAGCTGAACGCTACCCCGAGCACGGCCTGCGGCATCGACAGGAACCGTTTGGTGTATGGGTAGACGACCGCGATCAGCAGCGCCACGACCGACCAGGCGACAGTGACCGGATTGGTCGTCAAAACCAGACCGAACGCCGCCAGCGCCAAAGCCGCCCCGAGCAGCAAGGCTTCCTGGGCGGAAACGGCGCCACGCGTTACCGGTCGCTGTGCGGTGCGTTTGACGTGTTTGTCGAACTCACGGTCCGCCACGTCATTGATGCAACATCCGGCGCTGCGCATCAGGACCGTGCCGAGTGTGAAAACTACCAGCAGGTGCCAGCCCGGAAAACCACCCGCCGCGATCCACAAGGCGCTCAAGGTGGGCCACAACAACAGCAACCAGCCGGCGGGGCGATCCCAACGAATCAATTGCAGGTAAAGCGCAATCCTCTGGTGCAGCGACATCGCGGCTCAACCGATTGGGTACAGGTTAGTCTTCTTTTGAAACTTCGTCGTCAAGACAAGCGCTTTACACCCGGCAGTTCACACGCATACACCGCATTGCGCAACGCCGCAATGGCTTCATAACGCGTGAAGCTGCGCCTCCAGGCCAATACCACGCGGCGCGTGGGCGGCTCGCCACCGGCTTCGTCGGTTATCGGTATGTAGCGCACAAAGTCGTCCTCTTTCCTGCGGCGCTTGGGCCCGCTTGCCAATGCATCGTTTGGCACCCCTAGACGCGGCACCAGCGTCACGCCCATGCCGGCTGAAACCATGTGTTTGATGGTCTCCAGCGACGAACCTTCAAAAGTTTTTCGGATGCCTTCGGCATTGCTGGAGAAACGCGCAAACTCCGGGCAGACTTCGAGCACATGGTCGCGAAAGCAATGGCCTGTGCCCAACAGCAGCATGGTTTCAGATTTGAGTTGCTCGGCGCTGACCGACGTGCTGGTGGCCAGCGGATGATTGCTGGGCACGGCCGCCACAAAAGGCTCGTCATACAAGGGGCCGATGGCCAGGCCGGCGTCGGGAAAGGGTTCGGCCAAAATGGCACAGTCGATCTCGCCGGTGCGCAACATGTCAAGCAACTTGACGGTGAAGTTCTCTTGCAGCATCAACGGCATCTGAGGCGTCCTGGCGATCACGTTTTTCACCAGCTCAGGCAACAAATAAGGCGCAATGGTGTAGATCACGCCCAGGCGCAAGGCACCGGCCAGCGGGTCTTTGCCGCGTTTGGCAATTTGCCGGATGCTGGCGGCCTGCTCCAGCACCGATTGCGCCTGGCGCACTACCTCCGCGCCCAGCGGCGTGACCGTTACCTCATTGGCGCTGCGCTCGAACAGTTTTAGCTCTAGTTCCTCTTCCAGCTTTTTCACCGCTACCGACAGCGTCGGTTGCGAGACATGGCAGGCCTCGGCGGCCTTGCCAAAGTGCCGCTCACGCGCAACCGCGACGATGTATTTAAGTTCGGTCAGCGTCATGGCGATATTGTCCTATGCGTCGATCGGCGCTGCTCACGCCTTTAGGTACTGCGCCTTTGAGCCCAGCCAACGCTCGACATGTTGCTGCGCCAGCTCCGGGTACTGGTCCAACATGGCCGGCGCAACGGTTCGAGCCCAATTCAGCAAGTCAGCATCGGTCGCCAGGTCGGCAAACCGCAACAGCGCCGCGCCCGACTGGCGCTCGCCAAGGAACTCACCGGGCCCACGAATCTCCAGGTCGCGCCGCGCAATCTCGAAACCATCATTGGTCTGGACCATTGCCTTTAGCCGGGCTTTAGCCGTATCACCGAGCCTGGGCGCGTCGCCGGTGGAGTACAGCAACACACAAGCCGACGCGGCGGCGCCGCGACCGACCCGGCCGCGCAACTGGTGCAATTGCGACAGACCAAAACGTTCGGCGTGTTCGATCACCATCAACGAGGCATTGGCCACGTCCACGCCGACCTCGATAACCGTGGTGCTGACCAGCAGGCCCATCTGGCCGTCCACAAACAGCGACATCACGGCTTTCTTCTCGGCCACTGGCATGCGGGAGTGCAACAAACCGACCATCACCCCCGGCAACGCCGCGCTCAGGGCCTGATATGTCTCGGTGGCGTTGCTGAGATCCAGCGCTTCGCTTTCCTCAATCAGCGGGCAGACCCAGTACACCTGCCGCCCCTGCGCGAGCTGGCCGCGAATACGTGTTACCACCTCGTCGCGGCGTGTCTCATTGACCAGTTTGGTGACGATGGCAGTCCGCCCGGGCGGCAACTCGTCGATGGTGGAGAGTTCCAGATCCGCGTAATAACTCATGGCCAGGGTACGCGGGATCGGAGTGGCGCTCATCATCAGCAAATGCGGTTCCGCTTCCTGCACCATCTTGTCGCGCAAGGCCAGCCGCTGCGCTACGCCGAACCGGTGCTGCTCATCGATCACCGCCAGCGCCAGACTCTTGAACTGCACCTTGTGCTGAATAACAGCGTGGGTTCCAACCACCAGGCCAGCTTCACCCGATGCAATCTTGGCCAGCATCTCGCGCCGCTGTCTGGCCTTCTGGCTGCCGGTGAGCCAGGCGGTCGTGACCCCCAGCGGCTCGAGCCAGCCAATCAATTTGCGGAAATGCTGCTCGGCCAGAATCTCGGTCGGCGCCATCAACGCGCATTGCCGGCCGGCGTCCATACAAATGGCGGCGGCCAGTGCCGCCACCACCGTCTTGCCGCAGCCCACATCCCCCTGAAGTAGCCGGTGCATCGGCGCCGGTTTGGCCAGGTCGTTGGCGATTTCGGCACCCACCCGGCGCTGCGCACCGGTCAAGGCAAATGGCAGCACGGCGAGCAGCCGCTGGTACAAGCCACCTGGGTCCGCGCGCAACACCGGAGCGCGCAGGCCCTCACGGGCGCGTTTGGACTGCAACTGCGAGAGTTGTTGCGCCAGCAACTCTTCGATCTTCAAACGTTGCCAGGCCGGATGGCTGCGATCCTCCAATGCGGCGAGCGACACGTCCGGCGTGGGA
>JANNGR010000396.1:0-20723 GCA_031403955.1 Betaproteobacteria bacterium | reverse complement strand
GAACAGTGGCATTATGCGAAACAGATTTACCCCGCCAGCAACTCGTGCAGGAAACCCAGCTTGCGGCCAATGTCGTGCAAGCTGACCTGCACCAACGCATTGTGGTGTTTCTTGAGCAGCTGGTAGGTCTTCCAGTGCATGCCTTTGGGCTTGCCGCCGTCGCCATTCAAGATGCCAGCCTCCCAGCCCAGGCGTTTGCGCAGCTTGTCGGCACGGCTGGATGCCCGGTCCCCTGCGCCTTCTTTCTGTGTGGCGTAGCCCAGCCCGCCGCACTGGCGGCAGGCAAAGTACCGGCCTGGCGCGTAGAGGACTGCCACCCGCTTGCCGCACCGTGAGCAGGTGAACCAGTGGCGCTTGCCCCCCAGGTGGCAGGGTGAGGTTTGCGTTCCACCCGTTGCTCGACTACTTCGCCAGTGCTCTTCATGCGGTAGGACAGCACCATGCTTTGCCAATACACCCGGATGCTGATGCCCGCCACCTGACGGTCGTTCACCAGCCACTGCCAGCTAAAGCTATTCCCCGGCACCAGCAAGCCCTTACGGCTGATCCTGCGAATGTCCAGCGGCATGGAATCACTGGTCTCCGGCTTGCCGCTGTAGCTGCTGCGCCGCCCACTTCCGCGTCCACCCATTTTTATTCTCCGGTTTTTGCCGAAATCAATTGGCAAGTTAAGCGGTCGTCAAGCACCAGGATTCGCATAAACCGGCTGTAACCCGCATGGCTGTTGGGTGCATGGTGTTTTGCGTGCTGTCGAAAAGTACGCATGTTTTACGCCGCGCGGCTGCCTCGGAGGTCTTTCAGTTTGATCAGCATGGCCAAAGTGCGTTCAAATTTGCGGTCCAGATGCGTTTCGTAGCGCGAAAGCTTCTCCAGCCTGTAGGCTTGCAGCCCTTCGCCAATTGTTTGGTTCACGATCGCGTCGTGGTGGCGGGATTCTTTTTCCTGCTGGAAGCACAGGGGTGAAAGGTGCTCGGTAATAAAGCTGGCCAAGCCTTCAGCATTGGCGGCGTATCCCTCTTCATCCACATAACTTTCCCACCACTCCCGTGAATCGGGCAGCAGGGCGCGCAGGGCCTTGTCATAGGCGCGGTCGCCGCCTTTGCGCAGGATGGCGCTGGCCTTGTTGGTGGCATCCAGGTCATGGCGTGCAGCGCGCTGGCTTTCGGTGACGTCTTCCGGTTTCAAATCCATTAGGTCGCGTATGTCGGTGCCTTCACCAGACAGCCCCGTTTCAAACGGTGCCGCCGCCGGGATGACGGTCTTGGCACTGCGCGCCGATTCCTTCAATCCCTTATTGATGGTGGCACCCTCGGCCTGTAGCACTCGGCGCTTGCGCCAGATCACGCTGGCCAGTTCCTCAATCAAATGCTGCTCGGTCGCGCCAGCGGGCAGATGTTCGTCCATCAGCGAATTAACCAGGCTTTCGTAGTCCGCATGGCTCTCGTGGCTGAGCACGGTGTAGCGGCTCAGGATGCCGTGCTTCATGGCGTTGAAGCGCACCACTTCGTAGGGTTGCGGATTGGCGTCGGCTATTTCGTCAGTTTTGTCAGTGGTGGTCGTGCTCATCGCCGGTTCCTTGTGGTGTGGATGTGGGGTGCGCAATGAATCCGTCACAGCGCTGGAGTTGGACGACTAGATCGGCAGGCAACTGCGAGTCACGCGAGCGAATGCCAACACCAGCGGCTTGCCAGTTGCTACAGCGCCAGCTTGTCTGACCAAAACCAGACAAGTGCCTGCACTCCAGGCAAAACCGCCGGTCGTCGGCTTCGCGGTCCCGAACCACCAGCTTGTCGGCTAGCGCTTCCCCGTCGGTAACGGTCAAGCCCTGGTCGGTGAACCGGTTCAGGCGCGCAGTGAACAAATCAATCTCTGTACCGTTCATGGCCGTGGAATGCGGCCAGCAGTGGGCATCAGGATCGCTACCGGGTAATGCGCCCGCCGCGACGATGGAAGCATCCAGCGCCAGCGATGCGGCCAACATCAACGGTGAAAGGCCCGGCGGTCGGACTGTGCCAATGTCAACCATTGCCGATGTGGGCGTGGGCGTGGGCGTAGGTGCCGGGTCATTGGCCGCTACGGTTGCCCCCTCGGTTTTCTGCAAAGATGCCAAAGTAGGGGCTACAGAAACTACAAAAATGGTTTCTGTAGTTTTTGAAGCGTCCTTCTCTGGCGCTTTACCGCTTTTCAGCCGTGCCAGCCAACTCATACGGCACCGCCTTTGAATACCGCCGGGTTAATCAAATAGCGGTCACTGGGTCGGCCCCTGCCCAATGCGTCACTGCTCTGCACTGAGTCCGGGCGCAGATAGTCAAAATCCACCAGCAAGTCGGCAGCCTTGCGCACTGCGCCCGGTGTGTCGAGTCCGGCCCAGTGTTTCTGGTAGACCTGCCGTGGCGTGAAGCTGCCCAGCAGAACGCCGTCACGGTCAGCCAGCTTGCCGCTTTTGATCTTGGCCAGGAGCGTTGCCGCGTTGGTGGTCTCGGGGATCACAGCCGCTGCATATAACCGGTTGGCGTGGCTGCGCAGATAGTCGCCCATGGCCAGCGCCCGAACCAATTCAGTTTCGTGAACGATGCCGCCGCTGTCTGGAGTGTCAATCAAGGCAAAGATCAGCGCCAGCGCCGGAATGAGTTTGCGGTACTTGGCCAGGTGCGAAACCATTGCCGGGTGCAGATCTTCGCCACGAATCTCGTTCTCGAACGGCACTATCCATTCAATGAACAAGGCTTGCGCCTCGGGGCTGAAGCGCCAGACAACGGCCTCGGTATCGGTGGCAGGCTGCAACTGTGCCAGCCGCTCAAATACAGCCCAGGCGGTCTGCTTTGCGGGCGTGTCAGGCCACTGGTCAACGTATTTGAATTCGCCTGCAATGTCTGGCCAAACGGTCAAGCCAAAACGCTGCAACAAGCCATCATCGCCACTGCCACCAGCCACTGCATCACGCACATACTGATGAATCTTGCCCGGCTGGGTGCCGCCCAGCATGGCCAGACAGACGCGAGGAATGTAAGTGGTGCCACGGATGATTCGGGAAAACTTGTAACCCTGATTGCCGTCATAGCCTTGCAGATAGAAGCCTCTCGAACCTTCTTGACCGGGCTTGTCCAGCGAGGTCAACAGGCTGTAGAGTTCATCGCGATACGCCAACAAGCCCCACGGGTTTTCTTGCAAGACTTCGCCCAGCTTTTCGACCGTGGCATCATTTTCGATGTAGCTACGCGCTATGGGTTCTGGCGGGGTATCACCCGGTTCGAGCAACTGCCGTGCTGCTGCCGTTTCGCCCTTGGCTGCATGGCCTTTGGCTTTTTTCTCGTTGGCATCGTCCTGCATGGCGGACACCTTGTAATCAAGCTCCCATGAGTCATGCGCGGCCTGCCACAACTCCCGCTCATCGGCCTCCAGCCGGTTCAAGGGCCTCATCACTTCACCCAGCGCGGGGGACTTCATTACGCCGGGCCTGCCCACGATCAGCGCCCAAAGATTCGACACCACTTGCCAGTCAACCCGTGCTTTGGGCTGGATAACGTGGCGTGCGCCGATCAGGCTCGAAAGCGCCGCAATTGCGCCCACGGCTGGAAAGTCTGGCGGGCACTGCATCAAGTGGGCAATGTCCATCACCCAGGCCCGCAAAGCCACGGGCAACAGCTCTGCATCAAAGGGTTGCACTGGCGGTAAGGCATTGGGCAGTTGTGTTGGGTCAGGCCATACATCATTTATGCCTATAGCCTCCGTGGAATGTGCGGGAACAGCTACTGAATTGATAGCGGAATCAATGCACTCCCTTACCGCGTCCGGCCCCGCCAATCGGTGCAAGTCGTTGAAGTCGGTCATGTTGTTCATGCTGCCGTCGCCTTAAGCACCGGTACGGCCAGGGTGGCCCCCGTTGCTTGCACTGCTGCAGTGGCTTTGGTCATGCCAGGGTTGCCGGGGGTCTGGTGGTCGTCGTCAGCGGCGATGATGATTTTTAAGGCCGGGTCCTTGGTGCGCAGCGCCACCGCGACCGCCTCAAGATTTCCGGCATTGAAGGCGACAGCGACCGCATGGCCGGTGCATTCGTGGATGCTTGCGCCGGTGGCGAATCCCTCGCACACGATCAGCGCGCCCCTGGGTTTACCGATACCGAAGTAACAGCCTTTGACCCGGCCGCCCGACATAAACATCTTGGTGCCGTCCGGTGCGATGGTCTGCAAGCTGTGCACCGCGCCTGTTGGGTCACGCATCGGGATCAAAAGCTTGTCGCCCTCAATCTTTGCGCCGTGGGGCTGGATGCCTTTGCGGGTCAGGTAGTCATGCTGGGTGCAAGGTGTTGCTGTCGTCCAGCGCTTGAGTGCGGCTGCTGCTGCCAATTGCTGGCGCTGTGCCATGTCGTCTTCACGCTGGCGCTGCATGGCCTTGACTCGCTCACGGTTCGCAAACCGTTCCGCTTCGGTCATGGAGGTGTCCGCCTTGCTGCACCAGTTTTGCTTAAAACCCTCGCGCCAGTCCCCAAATGCCCCTGCGGCGATGCCGTCGGTGTGCAGCATGTACCAGCCGTTTTTATGGGTGGGTTTGCCGTTGGGGCTGAACCGGTGGATTGCGCCGTCGGCAATGATTTCAGTCGGCGGCGTTAGTCCCGTCGCCGCAATGCCCTGCCTGAATTGGTCGATCAGGTCGTTCATCGCTACTTCCTCTTAGGCCGCTGGGTCCATTTAGGAAGCGGCGTGTTTGGCCTGGGCGGTGCTGGTCATGCGTCCGTTGGCATTCATCCAGTCGTCAATATCGGCCTGAAAGTAGAAGATGCGACCGCGTTTGATGAACTTTGGGCCATTGCCGTTGCAGCGCATCATGGCCAAAGTCTTGTCAGAAAGGCCGGTGTACTTCGAGGTATTGCAAGTATCCATGCGACCGTCCGGGTAAGTGACTACTTCGATGGACTTGATTTGAGGTTGCGTCATGATTTGTTGCTGTGTAAGTTAAGACACTACGAGAATAATTTATTAAGTAATGGATTGTCAAAGAACTATTGTAGTGATATACTTTCACAGAAGGTAATAGAACCTGTGAACCAAAGGACACGACATGGCAGCAGAAAAACCGGAAAGCAAGCGCAAGGGTGGTGGCGGCAAACTGGCCCGTTCTGTGATCGTCACAGTACGGATGGACGCACAACTCAATTACTTGGCGGACTTGGCAGCGCGCAAGCAGCGACGCACGCTTTCAAGCTTCATTGAATGGGCGGTACAGCAGAGCTTCGGTGAACTGACATTGCGCGAGGGTTCAGGCTACAACGGTGACGATTCAGTCTCGCTAAAGGACATGGAAAAGAGCCTATGGGATGTTGACGAATCAGAGCGGTTTGCCCGATTGGCGATTCATTTCCCCGAATTGCTGACGCACGAGGAGCAAGAGCGTTGGAAGTTGCTTACCGATAGCCAGCTCCTGTCCCCAGCCATGCAACGCAATAACGGCAATCGCACTTGGGATTGGGCGAAGCTAGAAGACGTTGTATTTCCGGTGTTGCGCCGGGCTTGGGCTTCACTTTTGGTTGCCCATGAAGGTGGCCCTGAGGCGGCGCGTAAATGGGTCATCGCCACACAAGCAAACCTCAGCACGATTTACAAAGGTGGTGCGCCCAGCTTGCCTGCTGCCCAGCCAGCCCCAGCACGACTCGCTCCTGTAGCCGCGCCGACCAGACCGCCACCGGTAGCTGCACCAGCAAAGCCCAAACCTACGCCCAGCTTTGATGACATGGACGATGACATTCCCTTCTGAGCCAGGGAAAAACCATGTCCAAAACCTTCACCAAACTCACCCGCCCTGCCATGCGCAAGCTTGCTGCTGGCGACAAACTCAACGAGCACGGCATCACCTTTGAGCGCCAGGCCAACAGCGACGGCGTGTTCAGCATCAATGTCATGGTCGACGGCCAGCGCATTCACCGCGTCATTGGGCGCGAGTCTGACGGCACCACGCGCACACAGGCAGAGGAATTTATCGACAAGGCGCGCCAGGATGCGAAAGCCGGTCGTCTGAACCTGCCTAAGGGCCGCAAGCTGGCGCTGACGTTCAGCGAGGCAGCCAGCCAATACCTTGCCAAGCTGGTGCAGGAAGACGGCAAAGACCTGCCCATGAAGGGCTACCGCCTGAACATGCACCTGACACCTTTTTTCGGTGACACCCAGCTTGCCAAGATCACGACGTTTGACGTGGAGCGGTACAAGAAACAGCGCGGCGGCGAATTGGTTGTGCGCCCCAATGGCCCAGGCGGTAAACCATCCGTCGGCGGCGAAACCAAACCCGCCACGATCAACCGCGAACTGGCGGCGCTGTCGCACCTGTTTAGCAAGGCGGTGGAGTGGGGCTGGGTGGATCACAGGCCCGCCACCATCAAACGCCTGAAAGAGCACTCGGGGCGCATCACCTATTTGACGGTGGAGCAAATCGAGCGGCTCCTGAAAATGGCCGAAGGCGACCAGAACCGCCAGATTCATCCGTTCATCAAGATCGGGCTGGACACCTCCATGCGCAAGACCGAGATTTTGAGCATCCGGCGAGAGCACATCAACCTGCAACAGCTTGTCATTTACATCCCCAGGGCCAAGGCCGGGGCGCGTGAGCAGCCCATTACCGCCGACCTTGGTGAATGCCTTGCTGCCTATGTCGCCACGTTGCGACCCGGCGAACAATGGCTCTTTCCGTCACCCGCAGCTAAGGAAGGGCGCACGGTCAATCTCGACAAACCATTTCGCCGCTGTGTGCTGGCGGCGGGGCTGGATGTGGGACAGGTGGTGCGCCACACGCTGCGCCATACGGCCATCACGCACCTGGTGCAGGCTGGTGTGGACCTGCCCACAGTGAAGCGGATCAGCGGCCACAAGAACCTGAGCATGGTCGAACGCTACAGCCACCAGAACGGCGCGCACATTCAAACGGCGATGGACAAGCTATCGGAGCGGTACAAGGTGAAAACGTCTTGAGGGTTCCCCTGACGCAATTACACAGGAATTACACTTTCGCGCCGGAAAAAGAAAAGCCTGCTAGCAATTGAGTAGCAGGCTTTCTATGCCGAGTAAGGCTTGTAGTGGCTCCCCGACCTGGGCTCGAACCAGGGACCTACGGATTAACAGTCCGGCGCTCTACCAACTGAGCTATCGAGGAACAAGCTTTCGATTATAGCTTTGCGTTTCGAGTCGATCGCCCTCAATCGAACACCGGCGTCTCTACGCCAAGCACCTTGTGCAGTTTGGGGCTGGTCGTCGTGTATTGGAGGTGAATCTTCTTGTCCGGAAACACGATCGGAGCGGCGCCGAACGCGGCCAGTGCGCATTCGTGAAAGCCGCTCAGGATCAGCTTTTTCTTGCCCGGGTAGATGTTGATATCGCCCACCGCAAAAATGCCCGGTACGCTGGTGGAGAACTTCTCGGTGTCGACCCTGAGTTGTTTACGCTCGATGTCAAGGCCCCATTCGGCGATCGGGCCGAGTTTGGGACTCAGGCCAAAGAACACCAGCAACATGTCCAAGGGCACCACGCGCGTCACGCCATCGGCGCCGGTGACTTTGGCGCCAGTGAGTTTGCCGTGTTTCTCTTCACAGCCAGTCACCTGCCCCACAATGAATTGCATCTCATAGGCGTCACATAACTGTTTCATCTTGGCCACGCTTGCCGGCGCGGCCTTGAAGCCGTCACGGCGGTGGATCAGGATGACGCTTTCGGCCTGGTGCGAGCTGTCCTTGGCAAAGTCCAGTGCCCAGTCGAGCGCCGAATCCCCTCCGCCGACGATGACCAGATTCTTGCCAGTGAAATCGTCTCGACTCTTGACGCGGTAATGCAGTTGTGAGCCCTGGTATTTGTCCAGGCCGTCGACTTTCAGCAAGCGCGGCTGGAACGCTCCCACGCCGGCGGCGATGAAAATGGTCTTGGTCAGGAACCGCGTTCCCCTGGAGGTCTGCATATAAAAGCGGCCATCAACGAGCTTGTTGACAACCGTCACTTCCTGGCCGAAATGGAACACGGCGCCAAACGGTTCAATTTGCTTTAGCAGCGAATCGGTCAGTTCCTGCCCGGTGCATACCGGCACCGCGGGAATATCGTAGATCGGCTTGTCGGGATACAACTCAACACACTGGCCACCCGCATACGGCAGCGAGTCGATGACGTGGGCCTTGATCTCCAGCAGGCCGAGTTCGAACACCTGGAACAGGCCGACCGGACCAGCTCCCACGATCACGGCGTCGGTCTCAATCGCGCCATCCGCTCCAGCACGCGGAGGTTGGTCGTGGGCGAGCGCCGTATTGATCACGGCTTGATTCAGTTGAGGTTCCATATTCTTCGCATGGCGCAGATCAGCGGATCAGTTCCTTTAGCTTGTCGGTCTTGTCTTTCCAGTCATCCGCGTCAGGCGGCGCCGCCTTGCGTTTGGTGATGGTTTTCCAGGTCGGCAATTTGGCCAGCTCGGCATTCAGTTTGGTCATGTGCTGCTGGTCGGCCGGCACGTCTTCTTCAGCATAGATCGCATTCACTGGGCATTCGGGAATACAAACCGCACAGTCAATACATTCGTCCGGATCGATGGTCAGGAAATTCGGCCCTTCGCGAAAGCAGTCTACCGGGCAGACGTCCACACAATCGGTGTATTTGCATTTGATACAGGCTTCTGTGACGGTGTGGGTCATTTTTCGGTCGGCTGGGCGAATAGGTCTGAACCTTGAATTTTATTGGGTTTCCATGACCGGATTCGGCGGGTGGCCTTGCGAACCAAAAGGCTGTGTCGGAAGAATCAATCCAGCAACACCGCCCCGGCTGTTTTGTGGGATGCGGTGTCGACCAATACTATGGAGCCGAGCGCGCGCGACTGCGCATACGGCAACGCGGCAATCGGTTCCTGCAAGCTGAGTTCCACATGGCCTATCGCGTTGGGTTCAAGTTGCTTGGCTTCTTCTTCGGCAAGCGTGTGCACATTGAGCTGGTGCACGATTCGGCTGACTTTCGCCTTCACCCAGCGGTGCCCGTGCACCGCCCAGTAGGTGCGTCCGGCAACCAGCGGTTCGTCGTCAAGCCAGGCAACGGTCGCCCGCACGGTCCTTAACGGGGTCAGGAAATTGGTGGCGCCGCCATGGGCCAGCAACCAGTCACCGCGTGAAACGTCCACCTCGCGGTCCAGCACAACTCCGGCGCTGTGGCCAGCCAACACCTCATCGGGCTGGCGCGTGTGGTCAAGCACTTGCGCCACTGTGGCGATTTGCCCACTCGGCAAGATCGAGACTGCCTGGCCCACGCGCAAGACCCCGGTGGCAACCCGTCCCCAGAAAATGCGCCGGCCCTGGTTGGTGTCGGCGGATGCAGAGAACTTTTCAACCCATTGCACTGGAAAGGAAAACGGCGTCGATGTTTCCGCCGGCGTGACCGGCAGTCGCTCCAGAATCTGCAGCAGGCTGGGGCCCTGGTAGCCGCACCACGCCGGTTTTTCCGCAACGACATTGTGGCCGTTGAGAGCCGATATCGGCACGATAGCGGTCGCGTTGATGCCGGCCGCTTCGGCAAACACCTTCAATGCCGCGCTGATGTTGGTGAAGGCCAGCTCGGGATTGGCGACCGCGTCAAGTTTGTTCACGGCGAATACCAGCGAAGGCACACGCAACAACTTGACCAGCAACGCGTGGCGCCGCGTCTGCGGCAGCAATGTGTGCACAGACGTATTGGAAATGTCGCCGTGCCACGGCAGCTTGGTCGCGTCCACCAGCACCAGGGCTGCGTCGGCACTGCTGGCGGCAGTCACCATGTTGCGCGTGTATTGCTCATGGCCGGGCGCGTCGCCAATTATGAATTTACGGTTGGCAGTGGAGAAATAACGGTAGGCAACGTCGATCGTGATGCCCTGTTCGCGCTCGGCGCTCAGCCCATCGGTAAACAGGGCAAGATCGATGGCACCGCTCTTGGACACGTTGGCAAGCTGGTCTTGCAGCACGCTGCGGCTGTCCAGCAGCAGGCGGCCGATCAGCGTGCTTTTGCCGTCGTCGACCGAACCGCAGGTGATGAACCGCAGTGCCGGTCTGGTGTCGTCCGCCGGTGCATTGGGCTGTGTCTTGGCCGGTTTATCAAGCTCCTGTTTGGCCAGATCAAGAACGTCCATCAGAAATACCCTTCCTTCTTGCGCTTTTCCATCGAGGCTTCAGACGTTTTGTCGTCCATGCGCGTGGCGCCGCGTTCACTCACGTCGGCGGCTAGGGTTTCAATAACGACTTCAGCCGCGCTGCCGGCCAGGCTTGCCACGGGGCAGGTGCACGTGATGTCGCCCACGGTGCGAAAACGAACATCACGGCTCGTCACGACCTCTCCTTCGCGCGCGGGCGTGAGCGGCGTAACCGGCACCAATAGCCCTTTGCGTTCCACCACTTCGCGTTTGTGGGAGTAATACAGCGAGGGCAGGGCGATGTGCTCGCGTTCGATGTATTGCCACACATCGAGCTCGGTCCAATTGGAGATCGGGAAAACCCGGAAGTGTTCGCCCGGCTGCAGACGGGTGTTGAACAGCGTCCACAACTCGGGGCGCTGCGCCTTGGGTTGCCATTGGCCAAAGCTGTCGCGGTGGGAAAAAATACGCTCCTTGGCGCGTGCTTTCTCTTCATCACGGCGCGCGCCGCCAATCAGCGCATCGAAGCGAAACTCGTCAATCGCCTCGAGCAGCGTGACGGACTGGTGCACATTGCGCGATTCACCCGCGTGCGTCAGGCGAACCGTTCCGCGAGCCATCGAGTCCTCGACATTGCGCACAATCAGCTTGGCCTGCAGTTCCTGGGCGCGCTGGTCGCGAAAGTCGGTCACTTCGTCGAAGTTGTGGCCGGTGTCTATCATCAGCAAGGGGTAGGGAATGCGGCCAGCTCCAAACGCCTTCTCAGCGCACTTGAGCAGTACCAGTGAGTCCTTGCCGCCGGAGAAGAGCAACGCAGGGCGCTCGAATGCCGCCGCGACCTCGCGCAATATGAAGATGGTTTCTTCTTCCAGCGCGTCCAGGTGCTGGTTGCTGAGTTGCGCCAGCAAAGCGGGTTCGGTGCGCGCGTTCATGGTGTGGTTTCCTCTATCGGGGTTATGTTGACGGCGTGCAAGCCGCATTCCTTGGCAGTCTCGTTTTTCCCACCACCAGCGGCCGGAGCGGAAATCTTCCCCGAGGCTGATCGCACGGGTGCATGGCGCGCAGCCAATGCTGGGAAAAAACTGGTCGTGCAGCGGGTTGTAGGCGACCTTGTGCAGGCGGATGTAGTGCCATACGTCGCCCCAGGTCCAGGCGGCCAGCGGGTTGAACTTGACCCGGCGCGGGTCAGAGGTGTCGCGCAACGGAACCTCGGAACGGGCGCCCGATTGTTCGCGGCGCAAACCGGTGATCCACGCCTTTTTGCCAGCCAGCGCGCGTTCCAGCGGTTCCATTTTGCGGATGCCGCAGCAGGATTTGCGCAGCGCTACGCTTTTGTACATCGCGTCCTGTCCCTCGCGGGCCACAAACTGCAGCACCGATTCGGATTGCGGACGGTAGATTTCAATCGGGATGCGGGACGTGGCTTTGAGCCGGTCCAGCAGTTGCAGTGTCTCACGGTGCAACATTCCGGTTTGCAGCACGAAGATGGTGACGTCGAGCCGAAGTTCATTGATCAGGTGGCTCAGCACCATGTCTTCGGCACCCAGGCTCGATGCCTGGGTCACCGTCGCGGCAAAATCGCCCACACTGCGCGGATGCTCGTCCACGGCGTGCTGCAGCAGCGTGCGGGTCTCCGCCAGCTTGCTGTCAAAGCCGTCGCTGGGCTTGGCGTGCAGCGTAACGGCGCGCATCACGCAACCCGTGCAAAGTGGGGCGCGGTTGAAATTGCGTCGCCCTGGTAATAGGTATTGAAGCGATCGAACTGCCGCTGCACCACGGCAAGGTCCTGGTCAGCGCGTAGAACGGCACTGTCAAAGCCGCTGCGTTGCATTTGCACCAGTTGGTCAACCAGCACGTCGCCGGTGGCCCGGATTTCACCCTTGAAGCCAAGGCGGCGCCGCAACAGGAAGGCCTGACTGAAGGCCCTGCCATCGCTGAATTTCGGAAATTGCAGGTCGACACGCTGCACACCGTCCAGCGTCAGGGTGCGCGGATCGATGTCGTTCGTGATGCCCAACACGTCTTGGCCGTCGGGGGCTTGCGAATGCGCGTCCGCGGAAATCAGTTTGATAGTGGTTTTCATGCTCAAACAGCCTCGGTTTCACGGGTGTGGGCAGCTCTTCCGGTGCTGACCCGGGCACCGTTGGCGGCAATCTTGAACGGGTCCGCGCCGACGCGGCGCAGTGTGTCGATAAACGTCTCGCTTTTGGCGCCGACACTGGTGCGGTAGACGCGGTAGGTGTCGAGCAGCGCTTCAATCACGTCTGGAACTTCAGCCGCTGCAAACGACGGGCCGACCACCTTGCCTGGCACCGCGGCGCCACTCAGGGTCGAGCCGTCCGACCCGCCGAGTGTTACCTGGTACCACTCCTGGCCGTCTTTGTCCACGCCGAGGATGCCGATGTGGCCGCTGTGGTGGTGGCCGCAGGAATTGATGCAGCCACTGATATGCAGGTCGATTTCACCCAGGTCGTGTAATTCGTCCATGTCCTGGTAGCGCTGCGTGATGGCCTCGGCAATCGGCAGCGAACGGGCATTGGCCAGCGAACAGAAGTCACCTCCCGGGCAGGCGATCATGTCAGTCAGTAACCGGATGTTGGAGCGGGCCCAGCCGGCCGCGCGAGCGGCGTGCCACAACGCAGGCAACTGTTCTGCGTTCACCCATGGCAGCAGCAGATTCTGGTCGTGCGTGACCCGAACTTCGCCGGCGCTGAAACGCTCGGCCAGATCCGCGGCGACAACCAACTGGTCGGCGGTTGCGTCGCCGGGCGCATATCCGAGGCGCTTGAACGACAACGTGACCGCGCGCAGGCCAGGGTTTTTGTGCGCGGCAACATTCTGTTTTAACCAGCGCTGATATTCAATCTGGTCCTTGTCGGAAAGTGATGCCACAACCGGTGGCACTACCGAAGCTTCCGTGGCCCACTGCTGCAACAGGGGCGGAACAAACGAGGCCGCTACCCGGCCCAGTTCCGCCTGCGAAATCGTATGTGGTGCGCCGTCAACATCCACTATCTGCTGGTATTCGGCTTCCACCTCGCGCGTGAAACGTTCGCCTTCAGCCTTGACCAGAATCTTGATCCGGGCCTTGTACAGGTTGTCACGCCGGCCCCAACGGTTGTAGACCCGAATTACAGCTTCCAGGTAGTTGAGGATCTGGTCCCATGGCAGGAATTCGCGGATCGTGCTGGCAATCACCGGCGTGCGGCCCATGCCGCCGCCAACCAGCACCTTGAAACCGAGTTCGCCGTAGGCCCTGCGCACCAGTTGCAAGCCCACGTCGTGCCAGTGGATGGCGGCCCGGTCTTCCCTGGCGCCGGTCACGGCAATCTTGAACTTGCGCGGCAAGAAAGCAAATTCGGGATGCAACGTGCTCCACTGCCGCAGTATTTCGCAATACGGGCGCGGGTCGGCAATCTCGTCGCCGGCGATGCCGGCACGCTCGTCGCTGGTGATGTTGCGGATGCAGTTGCCGCTAGTCTGTATGCCGTGCATGTTGACGCTGGCCAGCAGGTCCATGACATCGGCGCTGCGGTGCAGTGGAATCCAGTTGTACTGCACGTTTTGGCGCGTCGTGAAGTGCGCATAACCCGACGGCAGCGAATGCAAATCGCTCAAACCGGGGTTGGCGGTGTCGAGCTTGTTTTCATCCTTGCGGTCGAAGTCGCGCGCGATGGTGGCAAGTACGCGCAATTGCGCGCTGGACAACTCACCATATGGCACCGCGACCCGCAGCATCGGCGCAAAACGCTGTATGTACCAGCCGTTTTGCAAGCGCAAAGGGCGAAATTCCTCGTCACCTAGTTTGCCCGCCAGGTTGCGCTCAAGCTGGTCACGGTACTGCGCAGCGCGGTTGTGGACAAATTGGCGGTCGAATTCGGTGTATTGGTACATGGTCTATGTCTTCAAGCAAAACGTCGCGCGGCGCGACCGGGGACTGTTCGGCAGGGTTTCATAAGGCAATCAGTTTCAAGCCGGCGTATGCCAGCAACATGGACAACAGTGAACGAATGAGGCGTTCCGGCGTGTGTGCCATCAGGTGCGAGCCGACCCAGATGCCGGGAATCGAACCGGCCAGCAACTTGGCCAACAGTGACCAGTCGACCGAACCCAGGGAGGCGTGGCCCAGGCCGGCGACCATAGTCAGCGGCACCGCGTATGCGATATCGGCAGCCACAATGCGTGGCAATGGCAGCAGCGGGTAGAGGATCAACAACACCGTCACGCCAATCGCGCCAGCGCCGACCGAAGTCAACGTGACCAGGGTTCCTATGACGGCACCAAACAGCAGCGGAAGGCTCCAGTGGTAGGGTGTTGCCGCTTGCTTCTCCTGGCCGGACATTACCCGTGTTGGAGCGGCTTTGCCGCGGAACGCCTTGTACAGCGTGGCCGCGGCGGTCAGCAGCAACGCGAAACCCAGCGCAGTGGTCATAAGGCCCTGCACCAGAGCGCTGGCTGGCCCGATCTCGCGCAGCGCCAACAAGGTCAATACGGCGGCCGGAATACTGCCTGCCGACAACTGAAAAACCACGCGCCAATCGATCAATTTGGCGCGTGCCAGACGAATCGTCCCCCCCATCTTGGTAAAAGCGGCAAACAACAAGTCAGTGCCAATCGCCAGATAGGGCTTGACACCGAAGAAAAATATCAAAATCGGTGTCATCAGGGACCCGCCGCCCACACCGGTCAGGCCGACCACCAGGCCAACCACAAATCCAGCCAATACGAACGCCAAGTCATGCATAGGCACGGACTGTAGGCGTCAATCGTTATATTGCAAACGACTTTATTGTGATTTTGTTATGGCAATAGTGCCATATAGATTGCCTTTTGCGCCGTCGCGTGGGCAGTTATCGGTCAACCAGGAAATTGCCCGCCGTGAAGCCGGTGTTCTTGCTCGGTCAGTTCTCCCCACTACTTGCAAACGGATGCAGGTGTACCACTGGACCGGCGGAATTCCATCTGTTTTCAGCGTGTCAGCCAGTCACCCAGCAGGGTCTCTTCAAACAGCGCATTGCAGGCTAACGCGTCGACCTGCATGCACACCTGCGTGCGCGGTGTGTCTTTTTCCCAGCCGCCCTGCGGGTAGTCGATGAAGTCGCGCCGGTTCACGATCGTCTGGCCCTGCGCCAGGCCGTCGGTGGCTACGCGCACCGATTTGGTTTCGAACGTGAACAGTCGCGGATCAACCAGGTAAATGAAGGCCAGCAGGTCGTGTGCAAAACACCCCGGTGTGCTGGCAATATGCTGGTACAGGCCGCTGTAAAACCTGGAATAGAAATCTACCGCCTGGCACAGGGTGTCGGTGGCGATGTGTTGGTGCTTGGCGGCGATGGTCTTGAACTGCGCCAACAACATGACTACCTGGTGCGTCACGTCAAGCCCCACCATGGTGATTTTCCAGCCGGCCGTAAACACCCGGTCGGCGGCGTGCGGGTCGTTCCAGATGTTGGCCTCTGCCACCGGGGAAACATTACCCGGTTCGGCCACCGTGCCGCCCATGATCACCACTTCGCGCACCAGCAGTGGCAAGCGCGGCTCCAGCATGAGCGCCAGGCTCAAGTTGCCAAGCGGTCCTACCGCCACCAGCGTGATTTCCCCGGGATACGCCCGTGTCATGTCAACAATGAACTGTGCCGACGAACGCGGGTCGAGCTGCTGGTTCACCGGACGGCGCGCGCCAAGGTTGCCCAGCCCATCGGCGCCGTGAATATGCGCGGGTGGCGCCTCTGGCGATTTGTACCAGGGCGCGGCGACACCCTTTGTGACGGGTATCGCGCGGCTGGCAATCGCAGTCAGGTACAACGCGTTGGTCGCGGCCTGGTCGACGCTGACGTTGCCAAAAGTGGTCGTGATACCGAGCAGTTCAATAGCCGGGTGGGCCATCGCAAAATAAAGCGCCATCGCGTCGTCGACACCTGGGTCGGTGTCGTAAATCACCTTGATCTTGGCCGGTTGCGTCATGCAGGTGTTGCCTGGTTGGATTGAGGCAGGCCGCAAAATTGGCGTAGGTCGGCCTCTTGTTCCGGGCTGTTGGCGCTTTGCCGATGCAGAAAACTGGCAACCAGATCGCGAGTGGGAATGCTCGACTGCGCGCCACTCTCGGTACAGGCCAGCGCGGAGGCGGCGCTGGCGCGGCGCAACGCAGCGGCCATACCATTGCCTTCGCTCAGAGCCGCGACCAGCACACCACAAAAAGTGTCGCCAGCGCCGGTAGTGTCTTTCGGGTTGATCGGGAACGCCGGCTGCAGCAGGTAGACCGGGTGGTCCACGCCAACCCGCGCGCAACAACCGCGCGCCCCCAAGGTCACGACCACGGTTGGCAGGTTGAGGCTCTCCAGGCAGCGCGCAATCGAACCAGCGCAATTGGCGACGCTGGCCAGTTCGCCCTGGTTGACAATCAGCACGTCAACCAGGCCTAGCAACTCCGCGTCCAGCAATTGCGCCGGGGCGGCGTTGAGCACCACCTGCACACCCATCGCGCGCGCGCGCCGCGCATAGGCAATGACGGTTTCCAGCGGGGTTTCAAGTTGCAGCAGCAGATGGGTGAAGCCATCCAGGTCGGGCAGATGCCGCGGCCGCAGCGCATGGTTGGCGCCGGGTGCTACGGTGATGGCGTTTTCGGCGTCGTCCGATACGCAGATGAATGCGGTGCCGGTGGCCACGTCCGCGACGCGCACGGTGTGCAACTGCACGCCGGCGGCCTGCAGCGAGGCTTCCAGTGGCGCGGCGTAGGTGTCCTCACCCAACGCCAGCAACATGTGGGTGATAGCGCCGCCTGCGCGAGCGCTGGCGACGGCCTGATTGGCGCCTTTGCCACCCGGGTAGGTCGCAAATGTATGACCCAACACGGTTTCGCCAGGGGCCGGTATATGCGACGCCCGAACAACAAAGTCAAGATTGGCTGAGCCGGCGACAAGAATCATGGTTAAATCAATTGATTGGCCCAGATCAAACTCGTTGGCATGCAAGAATCTGACCCTTTGGTAAAAGATTGCAAAGAATTATGGGCTACAAAGTCTGGACGGCGCACCGTTTGGTCTGGTTTTCCCGACTTGCCGGAAGCATCATTTAAGCCCGGTGAAGCCATAAAGGAACATTGATAACCATGGGAACCACGGTATTTGTAAAAGTGGTGGGCTTTCGCGACGTGGAGCGCCACGCGCTCAATACCGTGTTTCGCTTGTCAGCGGAGCGCTCCACATGTTATGCGTTGTGGACCCCTGACGCGCCCATCATGCCGCACATCGCGTTGATTGACGTGGAAAGTTATGAGGCCGGCCTGGCTCTCGCGTCACCGACATTGAACCGCAATCTCAAACTGATCTGTGTCGGCTCCGGCGCGCCGGCACACGCCTGGCGGGTGTTTCCCCGACCTATCAACTGGACCGCGGTCTTGCATGCGATGGACCAATTGTTTGCCACTGCCGAAGTTGATATCGACATCGAGCTGGAGGGAGACGCCGTCACGGTCATTCCCCCCGGTGTACGCGTCACCTTGCTGGTGGACCCTTCGCGCGATGAGCGCCTATACCTGCGTGCACGCCTGTCACTGGCCGGCCTGATTGAAGTGGACGAGGCAGAGTCGGTGGTAAAGGCGTTGGGCAAGGTCAAGGAACGCCATTACGACCTGGTTATCGTTGACGTCGACACGCCGGACCAACCGTGGAGTCTGGTCGAGCGCCTGGTTGCGCATGATCCGCCAATTGGCAGCGTGGTGGTGACAACTACCAATAATTCCTGGCAGATGCACGAACGCGCCGAGCAGGCCGGTTGCCGCGCCGTGCTCGACAAGCCTTATGACCCGGGCCATGTTTTTCGCGTGTTGCAGATGGTTTGAGGCCCACTGCCGGTCGCGTCAGCAGGGCTTTTGCAGTTGCCCGCGCATCGGGTTGATTGATTTCAACAAGCGGGCCTCAATCGGCAAAGGCTCGCGCCCAAGCTGTGCTGCCAACAACTCGGCGCACAAGACCGCATAAGTCAGGCCGCGCGAACCCATGCCGGCGCTGACCCACAAGGTGGGCTGTGGCCCGACGTCCAGCGGCCCGAGGGCGGGCAGGCGGTCGATCGTGGTACAACGCGTGCCCCGCCAAGCCAACACGCGAGCCAGCGCGAAGTCTTCGGCCAGTGTGCGCGCGGTGGCCGGCAGCAGGCGCGCCAGGCGTTCAAAGTTTTCGCGGTGACCGTCGGCTGCGCTGTCGGCCAGCGCCGGCTCAGGCTCATAGGTGGCACCGGCAAACCAAGCCGGCGCGCCAGCCAGCGGCACATGCGCCACAAAGCTGCCCAGGCCATTGACCGGATACGCTGGCAAGGTTGTCGCGCCGTCGCTCCTTTGCGGGGCCCAGGATATCTGACCGCCAACCGAACGCATCGGCGTCAGCCGGCCGTCAAGCAAGCGCGCCGAGTCGAAGGCAGCGGTTACCACCAATTGCGGCGCGCGCGCAAGTACCTGGCCCGCCGCGTCCAGAAGCATCCATTGGCCGGCGTCACGCGTGATCGATTGCACTTTGCTGCGGCCGGCAAACCGCACACCGGCCTGGGCCAGGCAGGCTCGCACAAGACATGCCGGTTTGATCCACCCGGCGTGGGCATGCCAGATCGCCGGCGCGTCGCCGCCGCGCAGCTCCATCACACCGGAGCAGGACCAGTCTTCTCCGTGTTGCAACAGACGGTCGCAGAGCTGTAATGTGAGCCGGACGCCGGCGCGTGAAAGGCGCGAACGAGCGCTGTCGTCCCGCGACAGTTGCGGGGCCAGCAAACCCACCGGCAGCCCGGAGGCCCCACCCGCCGCGTCGGCCTGCATATCAAGCACCGTGACCTGCCAGCCGCGCCGTGCCAGTGCCGCCGCCACTGTGGCGCCCGCAAGGCCGGCGCCAACCACGACGCACGACGAAACCGCCGATGGCGCAGCGCGCCATGTTTGCCGGCTGGAGCCGGTCTCCCAGCGCGGCTGGTATTGGCCCTGAAGGTGATTGGCGATTGAGACTGCCGGAAGATCGTTGCTTGAAAGGCCATCAAATGCAAATCCTGCTTGCAGAAGCTCGCCACGCGCCTGAGCCGTGCAAGCGTTTGCGCCGATGCCGGTGCCACGGCGGCACAAGCGTGCCAGCGCCTTGACAGACCATCGGTCCCAAGCGGGCGCATCTGGCGCATTTTCCTGCCGTCCCGACAGATAGACCGAGTCCGCCAGGAATTGCTGCGCGCGCAACATCGGCTGCAATGGGCCGATACACAGCGTGAGTAGTACTTGACCGCGTTGCAGCGTCAGCCGATGAAAACCGGGTAAGAGGCCGAACCATTGCCGGCCCAGATCTGCAGCGTGAGCGGCGAGTGCAGAGAATCCAACAATGCGGCGCAGCACCGCGTCGCGGCCGGGCTCGATTGGCGTGATGGCTACGTAATGCAGCAAGCGCGGCCGATGGTTGTCATCGGCCCAGGCTTGCCAGGTGGTGAAGAAATTGCTGCCGTCGCCGAAGCCGGTGTCGAGGATTTTCCAGACCGGGATGTTTTGCCACGCTTTCGGCAATCCACAGGCCATCAGCAAGAATTGCGATTCCGGCGCGGCCATGCCCGAATTGGATCACGCGCTGGGTGGTACGTACCCTTGCGCCGCGTCGGCTCCGCCGCCAAAAAAATGCGCTTCCATTTGCCGCGCCAGGTATTGCCGGGCGCGTGCGTCGGCCAGATTGAGGCGGTTTTCGTTAACCAGCATGGTTTGGTGTTTAAGCCAGGCCGCCCATGCCTCCTTACTCACTTCGGCCCATAGGCGTTTGCCCAATTCGCCGGGGTAGGGCGGAAAGTCCAGGCCTTCGGCCTCTTTGCCCAACTTGATGCAGTGAACCATGCGTGCCATGAAATGTTTCCTTGTTCCAACGTGATCGATTGCCAAGCGGAAATTGTCGCCGCTTTCTTAGGCCCCATGCCGTTCTGGTGTCCAATCGATCAGTTTTCATTTCGGAGTTGCAATGTCGAGTCGATTGAGCGTGCGCCAGACCCTGCTGGCGATTTGCGTTGGATGTGTGGCGCTGCTGGCCTATGGGCTGTATTTGCAGCATGTAGTGGGTTTGGAGCCGTGCCCGATGTGTATCGTGCAACGTTATGCATTGCTGCTGGTGGCAATTGTGGCTGGCCTTACTGCGGTCACCAGCCGGCGCGGTGCGCACGGCGCCGGCGCGCTGGTATTGATTGCCACTGCTGGTTTCGGCGCCTTTGTGGCGGCGCGCCAGAGCTGGTTGCAGTGGTACCCGCCCGAGGTGGTCTCGTGCGGGCGCGACTTTTACGGAATGATCGAGACCTTTCCGCTGCAACGCGCGATACCGATGATCTTCAAAGGCGGTGGCGACTGCACCAAGGTGGACTGGACCTTTTTGGGCGGCTCGATTGCCAACTGGTCGTTCCTGAGTTTCCTCGCAATCGTGCTGGTGGCGGCCTGGCTGGTGGTGCGCTCCTTCAAGACACGATAGGCATCAGGCCGCCCCATTCTGTGGGAAATTACCGTTCACCTTCGGGTTTACCCGACTGAAGATGGTTTGGTCACCGTAGTATCTTGTTACAGGTACCGGTCAGTCCAATAAACAAGCCTTGGTAAGGGCGAAAAATGGTGGGAGTCGCAG
>JANNGR010000395.1:0-31514 GCA_031403955.1 Betaproteobacteria bacterium | reverse complement strand
GGCCGCGATCGAGTACCTCCATCTCAAGCAATTGGGCCGCGCCCCGGATGCCGCCCAAAGGATTCTTTATCTCGTGCGCCAGATTACGGATCAGTTCCTTGTTGGCCTGCGCCTGGTCGGCAAGTCGTTCCTCGCGGTCCTGCCGGGCCTGCTGCTCTTGCGGCAGCAACTCGACGACGATTTCCCCGGGCAATTCGGTCTGGGTGACGATGACGTGTACCGGAATCGGATCATGGCTCAATCGCCTGAGCCATGCATCGTAGCGCAGGGCCGCGAACTGGTTGCCACCGGCTGCCTGCACGGCGTTGCGCAGGGCCTGGGGTTCGGTAAAACAGTCCGCGAACTGCGACTCTTCGATGATCCGGCGCGAGGTGCCGAGCGCGTCTTCCAGCGCCGCGTTGGCGAACAAAACCGAGCCGTCCGCGCGCAGCACCGCCACCAACGTGGCCAGCAGGTCAAAAGAGCGAAAACGCGCCGCGGCGGGGCCGGCTGAAATGGAGTCGTGGGGCAGCGTCGCGGGCCCGCTATTTGGCGGCAGGAACACGCCCCAACTCGCGACGGATACCTGCGATGTCGCTATCTTGACGGGCCAGGCTGGCCTTGAGTTCCGCCACCCGGTCCTGGTACTTCTGGTAGTTGCGCGCCTCGTCTCCACGCTTATCGGGTTCGCCGTTGTTGTATTCGCCGGCCAGCTCATTGCGGCGGGCTTCCGCCTTCTTCAGTTCTGCTTCCAGAATAAGGCGCGCATCGGAGTCGCGTGCCTTTTGCTCCGCCGAATCAACGCGCGAGCCGGTCTGAGTCGCTGCCGCTACCCGTACCGGCGCGGCCGCAGGCGGGCGAAAACCCTGCACCACGGTGACATTTCCACCTTCAATCAGCTTGCATTGCCCCTTTTGGGAATCGGGCACGGTATTGGTGTATTCGTTGCCACAGCGGTAGATGGGACCCTGGGCATAACTGCCAGATGCAAGGAACGCAGCCAGAGCGGGTAACAATATCAGGTGCTTCATGTTATCTCCACGTCTCCAAACATGCAGGGACGGCTTGCCAGTATGCGTCAATTGGGCTGAAAGTTCAAACATGCGCCATATCCACAAAAAAGGACGGCCTGGGCCGTCCTTTCAAGCAAAGCCCCGCAATCCCCTGAAAAGACCGCGGAGCCAACCCGGCTACAACGAATAATACATATCGAACTCGATCGGGTGAGTGGTCATGCGCATGCGCGTGACTTCCGTCATCTTGAGTTCTATATAGGCATCGATCATGGTGTCGGAGAACACACCGCCCTTGGTCAGGAAAGAACGGCCCTGGTCCAGATAGTCCAAAGCCTGATCCAGGCTGTGGCAAACGGTTGGGACCTTGGCGTCTTCTTCCGGCGGCAGGTGGTACAGGTCCTTGGAGGCGGCTTCGCCAGGATGAATCTTGTTTTCCACACCATCCAGGCCGGCCATCAATAACGCCGCGAAGCACAGGTACGGGTTCGACGATGGATCGGGGAATCGCACTTCCACCCGGCGCCCCTTGGGGCTCGACACATACGGAATACGAACCGAGGCAGAACGGTTCTTGGCCGAGTAGGCCAGCTTCACCGGCGCTTCATAGCCGGGCACCAGGCGCTTGTAGCTGTTGGTGCCGGGGTTGGTAATAGCGTTCAACGCGCGAGCATGTTTGATGACGCCACCGATGTAATACAACGCAAAGTCGGACAAACCGGCGTAACCGTCGCCGGCAAACAGATTCTTGCCGTCTTTCCAGACCGACTGGTGCACATGCATGCCTGAACCGTTGTCGCCAACCAGCGGCTTGGGCATGAAAGTAGCCGTCTTGCCGTAGGAATTGGACACGTTCCAGACCACGTATTTCAGGATTTGGGTCCAGTCGGCGCGTTGCACCAGCGTGCTGAATCGGGTGCCGATTTCATTCTGGCCGGCACCGCCAACTTCATGGTGGAAAACCTCCACCGGCACACCCAGAGTCTCCAGGATCAGCGAGATTTCTGAGCGCAAGTCCTGCGTGCTGTCCACCGGCGGCACCGGGAAATAGCCGCCCTTCACGGTGGGACGGTGGCCCCGATTGCCGCCATCAATCTTCTTGGCGCTGTTCCATGGGGCCTCGTATTCGTCGATTTTGACGAACGAGCCCGACATGTCCGCGCCCCAGCGCACGTCGTCGAAAATGAAGAACTCCGGTTCCGGACCGAAAAACGCGGTGTCGCCCATGCCCGATGCCTTCAGGTAAGCCTCGGCGCGTTTGGCGATCGAACGGGGATCGCGGTCATACGCTTTTCCATCACCGGGTTCCACCACGTCGCAGCTCATGAAAAGCGTGGTTTCTTCGAAAAACGGGTCGATGTTGGCGGTACTCGGATCGGGCATCAACAACATATCCGAAGCTTCAATACCCTTCCAGCCAGCGATCGATGAACCGTCAAACGCATGTCCGGAGGAAAACTTGTCTTCGTCGAAATGCGACACCGGCACGGTCACATGCTGCTCTTTGCCACGGGTGTCGGTAAAGCGAAAGTCAACAAACTTGACTTCGTTCTCTTTCACCATTTTGATCACGTCTGCGACGGTCTTTGCCATCAAATACTCCTGTTGCGCGGTTGTTGAAATTTTCTACGGTGGTACAAACGCAGTTTTTGTGCCAGCGGTGACGCCACGGACAATCTGCGAAGCCCTGTATTCTGCCCTGTGTTTTGGCGCGAGCCACTTAAAGTGCGCTCCCAATTGGGGCAGCTAACTTGAAATGCCCTTATCTGGTGCATCGAAGGATCGCACCAATTCGGGGCCCAGCCTGGCGTTTAACTGACGCAAACCGGCTAACAGCGCCGCATACGCGTCTGCGACACCGCCGCCTTCGCCCTTGACGCCAAGTTCGATATGACGCCCGTACTCCGGGTGGTCAACGCTGGGCAGGCTGAACACCCTGACGCCGGCAAAAAGCCGCTCAATGTCTTCCATAAGCGGCGTCAGCGCGGCCTCCATGGCGCCAAAAACTACCACCGATTTCTCCATCCAGGCACGGCGCTGAAACAGGTGTGCATAGTGCGTGTCGAGCACCCATTCAATCATCGGCCACGCCATCACCGGAAACCCGGGCACGAAATGTACTGCTGCATCGCCAAGCGCAATACCGGGCGTGGCAACACAGCTAAAGCCGGGAATCTTGTTGAAAGGGTTCGGAATGATCTGCGCACCGACCGGAAACACACCCATGTTCAAACGGTGCTTGTTGTCGGCGCGCTCGGGCTCGAAGGCGACGCCTTGCTCGCGCGCCGCGTCCTGCATCCGTTCCTGAATCAGCGCCCTGGCCTGCGGATGCAACTCCAGTTCCACGCCAAGCGCCTGCGCCGCGCACTGGCGCGTACGGTCATCCGGCGTGGCGCCAATTCCGCCGCAACAGAAAACCAGATCACCCGATGCGAATGCCCGCTTTAGGGTAGCCGTGATACGTGGCGCCGAGTCGCCGACATAGTCGGCATAAGCTAGCTGCAGGCCACGCGCGTGCAGCCTTTCAATCACCGCGGCCAGATGCTTGTCGGCACGTTTACCGGACATGATCTCATCGCCAATAATGATCAGGCCGATGTCGGGTACACGCCCGGTCGACCGGTTTGGGTTTTCAGTTTGTTGCATCCGGCAATACTACATGCGGCGCCGGCACCGCGGCTAGCGCCGCGGACACCGCCGCCTCGGCGCGCAAAGCCTGCAAGGCCGCCAGGCCGAAATGCGCGAACCACAACGCCGAAAAAGCAAATACCAGCGTGTAGACCCAAATCGCAACCGGCACCAGCACGACAAACGCCACCGCGAACAACGCACCAGACGCCCACAAGACGCTCGGCGCGGCGCCCAGGAAGCCGGTCAATACCCCAATGCCGAGCAGCCAGCCGCGGTAGCGGCGAAAAATCTCGAGTCGCTCCTGCCGGCTGGCGTGCTCAGCCAATGCGTCATAGGCCATCACGCGGTAGGTCAGCCAACCCCAAATCAACGGCGGCAAAATCAGGATCAATGGCGGCACAACCCATAACGGAATCGACACGATCAGCGCTATCAAGGCCAGCACGGTCGAACCAAGGGACCAGAAGGTGGCTGCCAGCCAGGACCCTCCGTGTTTTCGTTCAAGCTGCGGGAAACGACGTTCGGCAACCAGGGACACCAGCGCCGGCGCCATCAACAGCGCCACCACCAACAGCGAAACCAGCACGATCACCGGGGTGACCGCAAAAATCACGATCAACGGCGCCAATACCGGCTTAAGCCCACCAGCACCTATACCCTGCAACCAGTCAAATAGCGTGTTGATGAACGACGATGCCTCCAGCGCCAGGCGCACCCAATCCAGTACCGCTTCCCAGTACAAATAACCCAAACCCAGCGCCAGTCCGACCATCAGAATCAGCGGCAAAAACGACAGGGCGATCACGCGCGGTCGCACGCAATACGCCACGGCACGCCAGAAAGAGTCGAGGAACAAATGCATGGCACAAGCATAACGCCGCCGGGCGCCGATTCGTTTCAGCCATGTCGTAGCATCCGGGCCATGAACCCTATCGATGTCCAGGGAGTCCGGCTGGAGATCGCGCATATCCCGGCCCCAGACGGCGCGGCGCAACGCGCGGCTATCGTGTTCCTGCATGAAGGGCTGGGCTCGGTGGCGATGTGGCGTGACTGGCCGGCATCGGTGTGCCGCGCCGCCGGGCGTGCCGGCTGGGTCTATTCCCGCCGCGGCTACGGACAGTCTGACTCGGTACCCGACGTGCGTGGAGCCCCGTCACACATCGACGGACTGCGCAGCGGCCGGCTGCAACCCGATTACATGCACTATGAAGCGTTCACGGTATTGCCGGTACTGCTGGCCCAACTCGGGCTGCTACAACCGGTGCTGGTGGGCCACTCGGATGGCGCGAGCATCGCGTTATTACATGCCAGCCGCTGCCGTGTGACCGCCTGCGTCGCGATGGCGCCGCATGTGATGGTGGAAGACCGGTCGGTTCAGTCGATTGAACAGGCACGAGATGCCTACGAAACCGCGGACCTGCGCCAGCGGCTTGCGCGTTACCACGCGAATGTGGATTGCGCGTTCTGGCAATGGAACGACGCCTGGCTCAATCCGGCCTTCCGCGACTTTGACATTCGCGAAGATTGCCGGCACATCGACGCGCCGGTGCTGGCGATTCAAGGCACCGACGATGCTTATGGAACGCTGGCACAAATCGAACAGATCAATCTGCCCGCCGGCCAGTTGGACCGCGTGGCTCTGGAGCATTGTGGACATTCACCCCAACGCGACCAGGCCGACGCAACGACGCGCCTGATAAGGGATTTTCTGGCCCGGGTGGCCTGAGCCGCCGGGCCGCTCCCAAGGCGAAGAGCACCGCAGTGCGCAGCACGAAGGTACTCCAATGAGCCGGCGGCCCGCGCGATTCAGACGCCAAGACTGCTCAGGTCGGCATGGTTCAACCAGCACCATTGCCCGGCCGCAAGATCGGCAGGAAGATGCAACGCACCGATACAGGAGCGATGCAGGCCCTCGACCCGGTTGCCGACCGCCGCAAGCATGCGTTTGACCTGGTGGTACTTGCCCCCCTGCAGCGTCAAACGCAAATGGTGGCTGGCGAGCGCCTCACAGGCCGCGGCGCGCACCGGTTTCGGGTCATCGTCCAACACCACACCGTGCAGCAGCTTGTTGACCAGCACTTCATCCAGAGCATGTTTAACCGTCACTTCATAAACCTTGCCAACCTGCTGGCGCGGTGAACTCATGCGGTGGATGAACTTGCCGTCATCGGTCAGCAGTAGCAGCCCGGTGGTGTCCTGGTCGAGCCGCCCGATTGCCTGCACGCCCTGCACCGCTGACTTTTGCGGGCGCATGCGCAGTGGCGCGGGCAACAAGGAGTAGACGCTGGGGTAAGTCGACGGCTTTTGTGAACATTCGGTTGCGGCCGGCTTGTGCAGCATCAGGTAGGCTTTTTCGTGGTACGGCCAGTCAACGCCCTGGACCCGAAAACGCAGCCCAAGCGCCGTCAATTCCGTAGTCGGTTCGGTGCACGGTACCGGCGAGGTGTCGTCTGAGCGCTGGTACACCTGCACCAGACCGTGTTGAATCAGGCCGGCGCACACCCGCCTGGTGCCAAAGCCCTGCGAATAGAGGATTTCCTGCAACTGCATGCGCAGGAGTATCGCAAAGCCACGCCCGGCTACCGCCGTTCGAACTACAGCAGCGCCGCCAACGCGGATTGCACCCGGCCGAAGCCGATTCTTTCCTGCTCCAGACGCAGATGCTTGCGGATCCGGTTGTCGCGCAAATCATCGTACAGCGCCCCCTCTGCCGCATTCAGCCGGGGCAAATCGCGCAGCGTCTGTTGGCCTTCCTCACCCCACTGCGACACAGACATCAGCAAGGTGTCGCGGTCCATCAGAAACGATTGCACATGCTCAAACTGGTTGCGCAACTGATCAAGAATGGCGAAGCCGTGGGTGTCGATATCACCCCAATAATGGATGCGACAGCGCGCAAGCCATTCGGCCTGGCGCAACATCTCGAACCCGTAGCCCGCGCCGAAAATTACCAGGCTGTCTGGCAGCTGCGGAAAGGCCAGAAAGTTGATCTCGTTTTCGGTTATGAATACCCGCGAAACCGGTAACTCGATCCGGGCAAAACTTTCGGCATCCAGCGTGATGTCCAGCAGGTTTTGACCCGGCAAAAGCGTACACCGCGGATCGAGGATACGCAGGCGAATCCGCACCGGTTTGTCACGAAACCCGTAACGCCGAGCGAATTGACTCACTCCAGACGCCGCCTGATGGACGCTACCGCCCGGCAAGACGGTATCGAGCAATTCCACCAGCACCGCGCGATGGGCTTCAATGAACTTGCTATGCATGCCCGGTATGTCAACCTGTCTGAGATACACATCCGGGCGAGGATGGGCCTGGCGCCAGGCGACGATGTCCAGCAACAAAGGCCACACGCTGCTTAACTCCAATGCGCGCAACGGCCGTTTGGCCAACCAGTCCAACAATTGCGGCGCTTGCATGCGTGTCAGTTCCACCAGCCCAGTGAAGCGGGCCAGGTCGCGTTGCTTGCCGATCAGCGCCAGCGCCGCTTGAAGGGTATCGATCCATGCCTCCCGCGGCACCGCGTTGGCACCGAACACCCGGTGCCTGAACTCCCGCATGGCGACCCGGCACCACAACATCGTGCGCAGCTCGACGATCCAGGCGCGTACTTCGTCGAAGTGCTCGGCCATCTCGGCCGACGTGGGGCCCTTTAGCGTCAAACGCAGCGGGAACAACGGCGCGCCGGTGACCAGACTGGCCAGCAGCTCACCGCGGTCCCACGACTTTTGCACCTGGGCACGCAGATCGGCGGGCCTGGTCCACTGGTCCGCCACGGCGTGGCGCCGCGCGAGCGCTGTCGCAATCGGTTCACCACTTCTTGGCGACTCAGGTGGCGAACTCATGCCAGCAACCTCGCCTTCTCGCTACGGTATTCCTCAATCGAAAGATCGCGCAACTTGGAGGCATGGCCTTCCTCATTGTGGACAAAACCAACACTCGATACGAAAGGTTCGATGATGTGGATCTTTTGCAGCGGCGTGACGATCAGGAACTGCAGCCGGAGTTGTGCAAACAGGCGCAAGCCGTATTGGGCCGACTCGTCCGATCCGCGTCCAAAGGCTTCGTCGATCACGACGAAGCGAAACGAACGCGATCGCAACGCTCCCCATTCAAGACCGAACTGGTAGGCCAGACTGGCCGCCAAAATGGTGTAGGCCAGCTTCTCCTTTTGCCCGCCCGACTTGCCACCCGAGTCGGAGTAATGTTCATGTTCGCTGTTGTCCTCGCGCCAGCGCTCGCTGGCGGCGAACACGAACCAGTGGCGCACGTCGGTCACCTTGGTGGTCCAGCGCCGGTCCTGTTCCGACAAGCCATCGCGCCCGCGGAATCGTTCGATTATGTGTTTGACCTGCAGGAACTTGGCCTCTGAATACTGGGCATCGTCAGAACCGGTCAAGGCTCCTTCGGTACAGGCGCGCAACTCGGTCTGGAAATCGCGCACATCGGCATCCGGTGCCGCTTGTGCTTCCAGAACTATGTAGCGGCCCGGGTTGTAGTCGATCTGCGTCAGTGACTCGTTGATGCGCGCGATACGCTCCTTGATGGTTTCTCTTTCGCGCGCCAACTGCGACTGAAAGTTGGCCACCTCGCGAATTGTGTTCTCGTTCAGCAACTCCTTGAAACGCGCCTCGAAGCGCGGCAGGTCGTCGGCCTTCAGCTTGCCCAGCATGTTGCGGTACTCGTCAACCGCCTCGATGGCGACATCCACTTCCTGCGTGTCCAATACAAACGCGGTGCAATAAGCGCGCATGGCGTCGATGATCTTGTCGCGCAGCCGTTTCAGCTTATGGTCCTCACCATCGATACGGGCCTGCAGCCAGTCACGCATCGCGCGCTCGCGGTTGTCGCAGGATTCGACACTCAAATGGTGCTCGCCCAGCACCTCGCCACGTAGGGCGTCGAGCCTCTCGAAGCATTTTTGGTGGGCGGCCACGCCCGGCTCGTCCAATACCGCCTTGGTCAGCAAATACAAGGCTTGTGCATCGGACTTTCTCTGCTCCGCCTTGGATCGTTTGTCCCGCTGCTCCTCCGACTGGGCCTGCGTGGCTTTGATCGCCGCCACTACTTCGTCCAGCCGTTTGCCGAGTTGCTTTAGCACATCGGAGGCGGCTTCCAGTGCCTGTTTCTCGTCCGCCAGTTGAGCCAGTTCCACCGCCAGCGACTGCCAGTCCAGTTCGCGGAACTCGGTGTATTCGTCGAGTCTGGACAATACCGTGAGCCGTTCCTTCAGCATCGTCTGTTCGGCCTGGATCTTGCCCATCAGATTGCCCAACTCGCCCAAGCCAGCCCCGAGTTTCTTCGCTGATGCGTCGAGCGCGGCGATCTTGGCCGCGTTGGTCCAGCCCAGCACATAGCGGCTTCGGTCGTCGAGCCGATGCCGATCGTCCTTTTCATGCCGCTCGCCCGGCGCCTTGATCTGGCCGGCGCGTGTCATGGCGCGCGTCTCACGGCGGAATTGTTCCTGTGTCGCGCAGCAGGCTACGTCGAAACGATGCGCCAGCTCGCGTTCCAGCCAATCGTAGAAGGCACAATCCGGTTTGACGGTCAACTTGCGCGCCAGCGAATCGCGGTGCAGGTTGGGCAATTCAGCGCGCGAACCCTGGCGGACCCGGAAATAGACCAGCCGTCCTTTTAGCTGCGTCTTGTCGACCCAATCCGCCACCGGTGCGTAATGCTCTTCGGGTACCAGCAGCGACAAGCCGAAGTTGCGCATCAGCCGTTCCGCCGCGCCTTCCCAGACCCGTTCATCGTCACGCAGCTGCAGCAGTTCGCCGGCAAAAGGCATATCGGCCTCCGGCAAACCGAGTGCTTTGCACAACCCGGAGCGCATCGCCACCTGTTCAGCCGGAATATTGCTGCGCCGGGCCTTCAGGCTGTTGATTTCAGCCGCCAACTCGTCATGTTGCTGCTTGCCCCGGCGCAATGCCACCGAATGTTCCGTCCATTGGTTCAGGAAACCGGCTTCCTGGTCGAGTGCCAGGCGGCTCATGGACGACAGGCTTTGGCGTTGCGCCAGGAAGTCCATCGCCGTCGTCATGTTGAGCAATCCGACACTGCGCGCCAGCTCGTTGTAACGCTGTGCCCGGACACGCCGCCGCTCGGACTCCGCCTGTTTATCGATCATGGCGCGTTCAATCTGCGCGATGCGCTCGCCGCCGTTTTGCGCGATGTCACGCTCCAGGTCGCGCTGCTCGCCACGTTGTCGCGCCAGCCGCTCCTCAGTCCGCTGGACCTGCAGGTCCAGCCGTTGCCAGTCTTCCTCCAGCGCGACAATACGTTTGTCGAGCAGTTCGAGCTTGATGGCGGCAAAGTAACAGCGCAAGGCATCGCGGCCGGCGCGCAGCTCGTCAACCTGTGCCACCAGGGCGGCATGGTGAGCGCAGTCATCGACCAGCGGGGCGAGCAGATGGACTTGCCGTTTGGCCTTCAGCACCGCCTCGTGCGCCCGGTTCAAATCGTCAAAGTGGCCAATCAAGGCCTTGATGCGTGGCGCAACGTCGAAAGCTTCGAGCATGTGGCCACGCACGAAATCGGTCAGGTTACCGACCGATTTCATCGACACGGTTTGGTGAAACAACTCCAGCGCCTGTTCGTTCGTTCTCGATCCCGAAGCGGCGCCGGAACCAGGCCCCGTAAGGCGGAAAGCTGTCAAACACTTCCGCGCCCGAGGCACGCAGTTTCTTGCGCAGCGCCGCGATGTCCGGACCGAAATTGGCAAAGGCGTCGGAAATTGCCAAAACACGCTCCGCGCAAACAAAAAAACGTGCCGGTTGTGCTTGTGCGTCCTTGATCCAGAACACCTGCGCCAGCGTGACGGTCTGGTCGTAACCCTGGTTATGAAACACCCCCAGGATCACCGAGTACTTGTTGTGGTCGCGTAGCGCCACCGGCTTGGCGGTTCCGCTGACCTCGTTGCGCTCGGACTTGTAATGCCCGAGAACATAGGAGCGCAAGCTGCGTTCGCGGCTGTCGGCGCCAGCGGCCTTGTTGTAGGCAATACGTTGTGCCGGCACCAGCAATGTGGTGATCGCATCGACCAATGTCGACTTGCCCGATCCGATATCGCCGGTTAGCAGCGCGTTCTTGCCGCCGAGATTTAGCGCCCAGACGCGCGCATCGAACGTGCCCCAGTTGAAAACCTCCAGCCGCCGCAGGCGAAAGCCCGAAAGCGCGTCGTCGGCAACAAAATCCAGGCCCAGCGTCTGAAGGTCATTCATCGGCTGCCCCCAACGCTCCAGCGCCAAGTTGAACCTGGTACGCGGCCAGCCGCGCGTCGAATTCAGCCAGCCACTGCGCATCGACAAACGCCTTGAGTATGCGTCGCACCTCGAACACCACAGCGCGAGCGCCCGGATTCGCCACATTGGCCTTTAGTCGGCGCAGGAAGCCTAGCTCCGCGATCTTGTTGAGATGGGTCTCGATCTGGTCGATCAACCGGGTCTCATTGCTGCTTTCGGGCTGGAACACCCGCAACAACTCAACGATTTCATCCAGAGAAAGCACCAGCCTGGTGTCACCGCCACTGGCGTCAAACTCGGCCAGCTTCTTGCGCAGCAACGCCAGCAGCAAGCTGACCGGGAACGACAGCGGGCGGCGCACGATCAGGCGCGCAAGCTTGGGCGCCGGGTCGTCATCGTTGGGCTGGCGCGAGCGCAAAAAAGCATAACCTTCGGCCTCATCCAGCACCAGTTCCAGACCCAGTACCGCCACATAGTCGCGCACCCGGGCCTGCAGGTTGATCAGGGAATTCCAGAGGCTGGCATCCAGTTCCTGGTACAGCACGCCTTTTAGCAAAGGAATCACCAGTGCCGACAAATCTCCCGCCGCCACGACCTCGGCAGTTGGCCGCTGCGCCTGAATTTCGTCCGGCCCGTCTTGCCGGTCTTGTTGCGCCATGTTTACCTCACAAAAATCACGCGTGGCAAGCTAGCCCGCTTGGCGTATTCCAGGCCGTCCGGCCCCTGGCCGGTCCAGGCGATGGTCTCGGTCACCGTTTCATCGAACAGGGTCGTGAAGCTGCCGTGCGACGCACTCCAGTTGTGGCGCGGCAAGCTCTGCCCCGGGCTCGCAACCAGCTCGGTCTGGCCACTGGCCGACTGCTCCACCGCGATCTGCAGGTATGCCACCAACTCCGCCAGCCCATGGCGCAGCGGCTGCGTCTCGCACAACTCACGCAAGGTGACTTGCGCCTGGTCCTGCAGGCTGTGACGCACATGGCGAGTCAAACGCGCCTTGTCAATCACGACCTGCGCGTACAACGCCTTCATCGTCAATTTGGCGTCGACATCGTCGTCACCAGTCTCCAGGGCAAAATCGGCGAGCAAGGGTTTCGCGCTGGCGGCGTAGAGCGGCCGCTCCATTGGCAACTCGATGCTGGCGGCGGTGTCGGCAATACGCATCGACACCCCCGCTGGCACCGCTGCGCGCAAGCTCAGTGCCTTGGCTTCGATGCCGTGCAGGATGTCCATGATGCGGCGGTTCTCCAGCCAAGCCTGGTCGTCCAGAAAACGGCGCAATTGCTGCGATAACTGGGCCACCGTGCGCTGGGTGTGTTCGCCCGCTTCCAGCCAGTCGTAATGCACCCGGCGCGTGCGGGCGTCAGGCTTGAGCGCGGCCACGGGAGGCAGGGCCAGCACGCGCTCAAGCAAGCTGGAAAGTTCTTCCTGCCGGCTGCTCGACATCAGGAAATCCCAGAATGCGCGAAAGCTGCGGCCCTGGTCGGTGTCGGCAATCGCATCCCGTTCGCCCATGATTTCCTCCAGTAGCGTGCCTTTGGTTCCCTCCCACAACGCGATGCGTTCGCGCACGCGCCGGTCCAGCGCACGAAAGTTGTGCTCGACCTCGCGAAAATCGCTCAGCAATTCGCGCGCCAGCGCCATGAATTGCTGGAACCGGTCTTTCAGCGCCGTGTCGTCCAGCAAGGCGATGTCTCCCGCCAGAACGCGCGTTATCTCGAGGTCGATCTCGTCACGCCGCTTGTACAGTTCGGCGACACGCGCCTGCGGGTCGGCCTCGCTGCCTTGGCTCATCTGCTTCAACAATTCGAACAACGTGAGCAAGCGCGACTCGGTGCCAACGAAGCTGCGTTCGGTCAGCGTCCCGAGCCAGGCAATCGCCTTCTCGGTGGCCGGTGTCAAGTCAAAATACGGTTCATCCGAACCTTGCCGGTAGAACTTGCGCAGCCAGGCCTTTTCGGTGGCGGCCCAGTCGTTCAGGTAGTCGAGGGCGGTCTTTGGAAAAACCTCCGCACCCAGCCGCTCGCGCAGCGCAAACAATTCGTCTTCCAGCGCCTCGGCCAGATCCGCCTGCGCCATACCGCGCACATTGGGTGCGATGAATACGCGCTGCAAAAAGCTAGCCACCAGCGCCGCGTGATCCGAGCGCAACAGCCGCCAGGCGGGGTGGCTCTGGCGCAGCAGTTCAAGCGTGGTGTAGTCCAGACTCATCCAGGTAGTAGCTCCACGCGGCTCAACCGGGCTGGTTCGGATTGATCAGGTACTTCGCGCCGGTGGCGTGTTTGCTGCAAACAGCGATTACGTCCAGCCGCAAGGCCTCGGCCAACGATATCTCCCTGGTGTACTTGCTGGCAAAAGTGGTCTTTAACTCAGCCACTACCCGCTCACGCAGCTTCTGCGCGCCGGCGAATCCTATTTTTTGCAGAAACGGAAACAACAACCAGCCGCCGACTCCCCAGGCCATGCCGAAATTGCGCTGCAACTCGCTCGGGCCGCGATCCAGTCCACCGTAAATGTAGACCTGCTTGTGGATGGTGGACCCGTAGCGGCTGTATTCCTTGGCGCCCAAGTTGGCTGCCGCTTCCATTGCACTGAGAATTTGCCCGGCCAGCTTGCCGCCACCGATGGCATCGAAGGCGATGGTGGCGCCAGTGGCAACCAGGGCACGCGTGAGATCCTGCATAAACGTGGGGGAGCTGGAGTTGCACACAACCACAGCACCGATCGCTCTAAGGATGGCCTCCTGCTCCGGCTTGCGAACAATGTTCACCAAGGCAATGCCGTCCTTTTGGCAAATGCGGTTAAGCATCTGCCCGAGGCTGGAGGCCGCCGCGGTGTGCACCAGGGCCTTGTGACCTTCGAGCCGCATTGTCTCCACCATTCCCAATGCAGTCAGCGGATTGACAAAACACGAAGCGCCTTCGGCACTCGAGGTGCCGGCTGGCAAAACCAGGCATTGCGCGGCCTTGATACAGCGGTACTGGGCGTACATCGCGCCGCCGAGAATCGCCACCGTCTTGCCCATCAACACCTGCGCAGCCTCGGACGCGCCGGCATGCACCACACGACCAGCGGCTTCGTTGCCAACCGGCATCGACTGGCCGACGCGCCCGGCCATGGCTGGCATCAGTTTTTCGGGAACGGTGGCGGTGATCACCGGCTGGTCCCCGGTGCCCGACGCCTTGGCCGTACTCAGGTCGGCAGCGCCGAACAGCAGGCCGATGTCCGAGGGATTGATTGGCGAGGCCTCTATGCGAACCAGTACTTCGTCGGCTCCGGGCTCGGGGATTGGGACGTTGGCAAGCGAAAGCTCCAGCTCGCCACTGCTCTTGATCAGGGAACGAAGTTGCAGCCCGGTGCCGGTTTGGTGATCGGTCATCATGGGTCTCCTGGACGGTCGTCTTCGAGTATAGGAGCACCCTGGCTGCAGGCGCGCCGGACCAGTTCCCGGCCGCCACTCAAGGCGCGGATCTCGCGCCCAGCCGGGGTGTTTCGGCCGGCGCCGGTACGCCGGCAATCTCGCTGGTGCATCGCACGCCGCCAAGAATTTCATACTTCGGGTTGGGCAGTTCAAGGCGAACCACGAAGGTTCCGCTGGCCGGGTCGATAACGCGATCGACCACCGCTACCGTGGCAACATGTTGTGCCTGCGCCCCGCGCGGCGAGACGACGGCACGCGCGCCCTGCTTCACCACGGCGTGCAACGACGCGGGCAACACGATATCGACATTCAGCGGGTCGATCTGCGCCACCTTCAGCACCGGTTTGCGCCCGGAACCGGCCTCGGCCAGATCGCCCGGGTGCAACATGCGGTCAAGTACTACGCCATTGAACGGTGCCACCAGCGTACGCAGGGCCAGGGTCTCCGCCGCGCGGCGGTATTCGATACGGGCCAGTTCACGGCCCTCGATCGCCGCCGCCAGTTCAGACTCGGCCAGGCGCCGCTCGGCTTCGGCCTCGTCACGCGCCTGCGTCGACGCGAAGTTCTCGCGTTGCAGTTCGCTGGCTCGCCTGGCCTTCAAAGTCGCGTAATCGAGGCGGCTGCGGGCGGACGCGATCTGGCCGTCCATCTGGGCCCGAAAACGCGCCCCTTCTACCGCGGAACGTTCGGCCGTGGACTGCAACTCGACCAGCACCTGCCCCTTGCGCACCATGTCGCCGCGCCGCGCAAACACCGCCGCAATAATGCCGTCCACCGGCGCGCGCACCTCCACCACCTGCGAAGGCTCGATCAGGCAGTCGAAACCCGCGGCCACGCCGGACAATGGCAAGCCCGCGGCAAACGCCGCCACCAAAGCGACCGGCCCAAGTTTGTTCATTCGCCTCTCCCGCTGAATGCAAGCAGTTGCGCAAAGCGCCGATCCTGCCGCAGGCTGCCTTCGCGCACGTCCCGATTGTGTCGTTCGGCCGACCACTGTACCAGCCGACGCAACAGGCCCAGTGGCACCGGCCCGAGCGCACGGCCGGAGCGTGCCAGCAATGCCACCAACGCGCTCGCGTGCGCGGTGAACAGTTCGTCGTCGAGCGCGACGATCGCCTGGCCGCTGCCGCGGTCGCCCTGGCGCGCGCTGCGGCCAAATAGCTGGCGGTCGATGCGGCGCGACTCGTGGTATTCGGTCAGTATCACATGCAGGCCGCCGCGCTCGGCCACGCCGGCCCCGAGCAAGATGTCGGTACCGCGCCCGGCCATGTTGGTGGCCACCGTTACCCGAGCGGCTTCGCCGGCGCGCGCGATTATCTGCGCCTCCAGGCTGTCCTGCCTGGCATTGAGTACCACGTGCGGTATGCCGCGTGCCGCCAACACCGCCGCCAGTTCCTCCGAAGCCTTTACGGTGCGGGTGCCGATCAGCACCGGCCGCTGCTGCTGCAACGCGACCAGTGCCACCGTCTCGGCCACCGCCTGCCACTTGGCCGCTGCGTCGGGCAGGCAACGCGGTGGCTGGATGACGCGCCGCGATGGCCGGTGCAGCGGCACCCGCACCACCGGCAGTCCATAGGTGCGTCCAATCTCGGCCGCCAGTTCGGTGGCGGTGCCGCTCATGCCGGCCAGGCGCAGATAACGACGGAACAAACGCTGGTAGGTTATGCGGGCAAGTGTTTCGCGCAGACCGGTCAGCTCGAGGCCTTCCTTGGCCTCGATCATCTGGTGCAGGCCGTCCTCCCAAGCGCGGTCCGGCATCGCGCGGCCAGTGGCCTCGTCGACTATCTGGACCTTGCCGTCGACGACTACATAGTGCTGGTCGCGTGTATACATGTGTGTGGCCACCAGCGCGCGGTGCACCGCCTGCTCGCAGGCGCGCTCGGACTCGAACAACGCGCCGTCCGAGGCCGCCTCGCGCAGCCGCGCTACGGTGTCGCGCCCGGATTCCGACAGGTGTACGCGGCGCGCGGCGCGTTCAATCGTGAAATGCTCGCCCTCGACCAACTCACTGGCCCAGGTCAGCGCCACGTCACAGGTGTCGCGCCGCGGGCCACCCCCCACCGTCGCGGAAAGAATCAACGGCGTGCGCGCCTCATCGATGAAGACGCTGTCGGCCTCGTCAACGATCGCGAATACCAGCCCGCGTAATACGCAGGCCTCGCCGCGCCGCGCCGGTTGCCCGCGCAGGCTCTGGACCGCCAGATGCAGCGGACTCGCGCGATCGCCCAGTGCCGCACGGTCGCGCAGGTAATCGAACGCTAGCTCCTTGTTGCTGGCATAGGTGACATGGCCGGCATAGGTGGCGCGGCGCTGCTCGCGCGTCATGCCGTGCACGATGGCACCGGCGTCGAGGCCGAAGAAGCGGTACAGCGGGCCCATGGTTTGGGCGTCGCGGGCGGCGAGGTAGTCGTTGACGGTGATCACATGCACCGGCAATCCGGCCAGTGCCGCCGTCACGGCGGGCAGGGTGGCGGCGAAGGTCTTGCCTTCGCCGGTGGCCATCTCGACCAGCGTGCCCTGCAGCAACAACCAGCCGGTGGTGAGCTGAGTCGGGTAGTGACGCTGGCCAAGCACCCGGCTGGCCGCCTCGCGCACCAGCGCGAAACACTCGGCAACCGGGTCGGGCCCAAAACCGCTGGCACGCAGACGGTGGCGCAGCGCGGCCGCGCGCTGGCGCAAGCCAACATCGCCGAGCGCGGCGGCCGCCGCCGCATGGGACTCGACTCGGGCGATGAAGGCACGGCGCTGGCGTCCTTCAGCACGCAGCGGCCGCAGAGCCGGCCAAAACAGTCCGTGCCACAGCGCCAATGCGGCACGGTCATGCCAGGGCGCTTCGCGTTCGTCGCGCTCGGCATACGGGCGCCCGGGCGCGAGGTCGCCGGGCTGCAAACGAAGCAGCGCCGCGCTAGACATTGAAGTGGCGCAGGAACAGCCGTCGCAACACGCGCCCGACCTGGATGGCCAGCGGCGCCGGTTCGAGGTCGAAGCGAACATACACGCGCTGTCCGAAGGCAGCCTGGCGGCCGAGCGGTTCGTTCAGCGCCAGGTCGATCTGGAACACACGCTCCAACGTCTTGCGGCCCTCGGGGTCGCGCGGGTCCGCCGCCACCCGGCCGCCACCGCTGGCGACCAGCGCCTTGCTCGGCGCCTCATCACGGCCGGCCGGCACCTGGCGCGTAATGCGGCCTGCGATCACGCGGCCAATATCGTCAACCAGCCGCACCGCCACGCTGCGCGTGGAAGCCCCAACCAGGTCGGCCTCGGCCTGCTCGACGACAACGCGCACGATCGGCTCGTCGGCTCCCAGCACGTAGCCCAGCACCGCGCCCTGACGATGCCAACGCCCTGGCAGGTCCTGCGCGGCCGGTAGCGTGAACACGCCGTCGACTTCGGCGGCGACGAGCAACGCGCCGGCCCGCTCAAGCGCGCGGTCGAGCCCCGCCTGCTCAACCAGCCATTGTTCGCGCACGATTTGCGCACGCGCGCGATCATTCACCATTTCAATGCCATGGGTGGCTTCGAGTTCAGCCACGCGCGCCTCGAGGGCCCGGATTTGCGCGTCCAGCGCCGGGTCGATGCGCTGCACCAGCGGCTGCCCGGCCTTGACGGCGGTGCCGGGCCGCACCTCGACGCGGCTGACGAAGCCATCCGCGCCAGCACGCAGCGTGGAGCGCTCGGGCAGCCAGATCACGCCCTCGGCCAGCGTGCGTTGCGGCAACGGCACCAGCGCCGCGAGCAGGCCGACGGCCACGACAACCACACTGGCGGCGCCGACGATGCGCACGCGGCGCTCACGCAAAGTCTGCCGCGTCTGCAAATGCCGCACGGCGCGCACCAGAGGCATGCCGGCCATCATCAGCACCGCCCAGAGCGCGAGAATCACGCCGAAGAAGAAGAACTGGGTGCCGATGAACAGCGCGATGGCGAACGTGACGAACAGCCGGTAAATCGACGACAGCAGGCCATACCAGCCGAACCAGGCGCGTTCACTGGTGGTGTGGGCGGGCGACGTGGCATCGCGCACCCGCAGCAGATAACGCTCAAGCAGATAACCCCAGTAGCGCGTCGCGCGCTGGCCCAGATTGGGCAACTCGGTCAGGTCGCCGAGGATGTAGTAGGCGTCGTATCGCAGCAGCGGATTGCCGTTGAACACCAGGGTCGAGACTCCCGCCACCAGCATGGCGTTGAAACACACCGCGCGCGTTATGCCGGGTTCCACCGCTAACCAGACATAAAACGCCAGCGCCGCGACGAAAAGTTCGACCAGCATGCCGGCCGCTCCGATCACCGCCCGCTGCCAGCGCGATGGCAGCACGGTAGCGGAAGAGGCATCGACATACGGCACCGGCATCAGCACCAGCAGCATGATGCCCATGTCATGCACCTCGCCGCCGGTGGCGCGCGTGGCGGTGGCGTGCCCGAGTTCGTGCAGCGCCTTGATAACCGGGAAAACCAGCGCGACCAGCAGCAGGTTGTCAACCTGCAGCACCCGATCCGACAGGTTGCCGGTCAATTCGGGCCAATGCGGCAACACCATCACCAGCGCCGGCAACACCACGGCCAGCCACAACAAGGCCCCGGGCAGGCCCCAAAGCCAGCGCCAGAGCGGCACGAAACGATCCAGAAAACGGCCAGGGTCCCACAGCGGTATACGCACCGCCATCGGGTTGGCCCAGGAGCGCCGGCGCTTTGCGCTGTCCTGCTTGCGCCCGCGCTCGAAAACTTCCAGCACATCGGGCGAGGCGTCGGTGCTCAGCAAGTCGGACGCGTGCAGTTGGCCCAGCAACTGGATGATTTCGTCCTGCGTCGGTCCGGCGTCGCCGAGCTGGCGCTGGGCCAGCCGCCACAACTCTTCAACGCTGCGTTTTCCGTCCATCGCCGCCAGCACCAGCCGCGCCGCCGGCATGAGCCGGTGCACACGGCCCGAAGCCGGATCCTGCAGCAGATACCAGCGCTCGCCGCGGTAGTGGTGGCGGTGCAGGCGCGCGCGCGTCAACAGCTTTGGCCGCAACGGCGCCACGCGGTACCACAAGCTGCTGTGCAGCGGGGCGTCAGCGCTCATTGGAACCGCCTACGCGCCTCGCGCGGTCCCGCCGAGCCGGAGCATTCGCACCAAGGGCGGCCCTGTGTGCTCGTCGTGGGCCTGCCGAACGCGTGCTTGGCGGTTGTGAAGATTTCGTAGCGAGCGGGTCGAGGTGGCGTCGAGGAGCGGAGCCGTACGCCTGTACGGTGAGCACCGCAGACGTCAGATCGGCCCGCGCAGTAGAAAGATTCACGACCGCTCAGGGCATCCATGTCCATAACGACAGGCGCAGCCAATCGAAAAATCCGTGGGTCCAGATCCACAACAGGCTGCGTTCTCCGACTACGACCTTGCCGACACCTTCCATGCCCGGCCGCAGGCGCGCCGGCGCCCCCTGCATCTGCGCCTCAACGCGAAAGACGTTGCGCCCCTCGTGCTGCGTGGCGACCGAGGTAATCGAGTTGAGCGTAAACGGCAACACCTGATCGGTCAGGCTCGACAACACAAGCTCGCCACGTTGCCCGACCACCAGCCGGGCGATGTCGCGGTCATCGACCTGCAGCACGACCCGAAATCCCTCCAGCGGCGCTACCTCAAATAACGTGCGTCCCTGCTCCACCGGCGTGCCGATGGCCTGGCTCAGGTCACCCGACACCACCACACCGTCGAACGGTGCCACCAGCCGCGCGCGCGCCAGCTTGTCGTCGGCCAGTGCAAGCTGGGCCTCGGCCTGGTGCGTCTGGGCCGCTATCACGCCCATCGCCCCCCGGTCGGCCTGTGCCATCGCCACCTGGTACTTGCGCTGCAACTGCTCACGTTCGGCAGCCCAGCGCGCGCGTTCGAGCTTCAAGTCGCGATCTTCCAGCCGCGCCATCAACTGGCCCCGCTTGACGTTATCACCGGCACGCACCAGGCCCTCGGCAATGAAGCCATCAAACGGGGCCACATTCGCGAGTTGGGTGGACCCTTCGATCACGGTGCGGGCAGCGACACGATAGTCGACCTGCCAGAACCACAGCGTCAGCAGCGCCAGCCCGAACAGTGCGCCAATCAGCTTGACGCCCGGGTGGCGCGGACCAAACAGAGCCTGCGTGAACCCAATCCAGCCGTCGTGGACGCGCCGGGCCCAGGACCGTTCACTCAGTCGCTGCAGCGCCCAGACCGGGGCCAGCATCACACCAACCGCAGCCGTGTTGCTCTGCTCCTCAGGCGTGAATTCGGGGCCCTTTTGCCGCTCGAGGGTGATCACGCCGATCATGCGCGCCTCATGCACCAGCGGCACCGACAACATCGCCTGCGCATCCAGGGCAAGCGCCGCCTGCTGGTGCGCGATGGCGCCGAGTTCGTCGCCCGCGGGTTTGGGAATAACCACCGCAACACCAATATCGAGCACCTCGTCCATCGCTTCGCTGAGCGAGCGCACCAGGTCGGAGCGCGTATCGAAGGTCGCCGTATGCGACATGGCCAGCGGCGTGATACGGTCGTGTTCTTCGAAGCCGACCGCCACCCGATCACAATGCAGGCGCGCCGCCAGATCGTTGGCGACCGCCAGCGCCGAAGCCTGCAACCGTCGCTGCTGCAGTGCCGTGGCCATCAGCTCGTTTAGCATCGCCACGCGCGCAAGCTCGGCTTGCATGGTCCGCAGCGCCTGCTGGCGGAAATGGTCCACCAGCCACGCGCTGGCCCAGTGAATCTGCCGCAGCGCCCCCTGCAGGTCGCCGTGGGCACCGGCGCCGATGTCAAACACCACCGCGCCGTGCAGCCGTCCGGAGACCTCGATCGGATAACCCACATACGCCGCGCCGTCGGGCAGCGCTTCACCGCCGTCAGGCGAGGCCACCAAACCACTACGCCCGGACAGTGCGCGTTGCGCGACCGCACCCAGGTACTGGAGGTCGCGCTGCGGGTCGGGCCAGGCGGCGGCCACCGTGAAGGGCCCAGTCTCGTGTTCGCCGATCAGCAGCAGCGCCGCTCGCGCACGATCGATTCGCGCCGACAAAAGCGCCAACCAACTGGCGCAGAATTCCTGCTCATCCGAGGCGCCGGCGAAGCGTGACCAGGCGGCAGACTCCGCGCGCGCGCGGTATTCCCCGGCAATCGAATAAACCGGTGCCGCGGCCTGCATCAGACGACGCGCAAGCGCTGGGCGTCAGCCATTTGCATCAGGCCGCCACGGCGGCCGGTGCGTCGGTCGCAGGCAGCGAATCGACCAGCCGGTCCTTGACACGGTCGAAATTTCGCATCGAATAAAGGTGCAGGTAGATCAGCTCGAGTTCATCGGAGCGCACCAGCGACGCCAGCGCCTCACCATCCAGCGCGCGCAATTTCTCGCGCGACACCGTCAGAAAGCCGCCAAGCTTAAGCTTCTCACCGGCCGGAGTCGTCACTTGCGCCTGCATCGGCGCCAGCAACCCGAGCTCCTTCAAGCGCCGGCCGAACAGGCGCGTGCGCTCGTACTGGGCCTGGTACTCCTGCAAAAACTTGAGCACCTTGTCGGTGTACGGCGCCGGTTTGCGGTCATCGCCGAACAGCCGCTGGCCGCGACCCTGCTGGTTGAAGCCGGCGAAGGCCTCGTCGACACACAACGTGAAGGTCTTGCCGTCGCTGCTGCTCGAAAACACGAACGGGTAACGGCGCAAAAATGCCGGCAAGTACTTGGCCTGCCATTGGTTTTCGCTCGACAAATACAGGTTCTCCTTGCCGCGGATGCCAAGGATCGCCGCTGGCATCGGCTGCCCATCACCATCGGCGAAAACGATCGCGTATTCGGTCGCGGCGCGCGGAAACTCCACCGCCATCAACGGCAGCGCGTTTATGCCGCGGCTAAATGCATAGTCCGCGCCGACTTCTACCGACCACTGGCCATGGCGCTGGAACGACACCGGAACCGCGGTCTCGTAGATCAACAACTGTGTTGGCATGGGGCAACTCCTATCACATCAATTCACAAACCTGGCGATGGATGCATGTGGCCTTGTGGGCATCACCGGCTCGCCAACTCGACCGCGCGCGGTGCCAACACCGGCACGGCCGACACATGCAGCCGCAACGCGGCGTTCGGGTTGAGCCGCTCGACCGGCGCGCCAAGGTGGCTGACAAAGCGGTCCTGCCACCCGCTCGCAGCGGCCTTTGGCGGTACCGTGGCCGACGCTCTGGACGCTAGCGGCGGCACGCTCCAGTCAATCCGCACCGGCTCAAGCGAAGGCCCTGGCAAATCCGAGAATGGCGCGGCAACCGGCGCGGGATCAACCAGCCTGGTGGACAGCGGCGTCGCGGTGTTTGTGCCGCCCGCGGTTGTCCACCACAAGTCAGGCGTTGCACGTTGCCCCGGCAGTAGCTGCTCGTCCATCACGCCGCCACCTGCATGGCCGAGTCCCATTGCGTGGCCCATCTCATGGCTGAGCACCGACAACAGGTCCATGCGCCCGGCGGCGCTGCCTTCGCCGTCAGCGTTTAGCACGGCGCCCCGGCCGCCGAACTCACGGTCATCAGCCGGCGTGGGGTCGGCGAACCAGCCGTGCCCAGCGGCATTGATGTCGATCGTGATACGCCCATCGGCGTATTCGCCGAGTTGCCCGCCCGGCAGATCGGCGGTGGCGATTTCAATCCGGTCGAGCATCGCGGCGTGCGACGGATCCTCGACACTCGCCCAACGCCGCCGCGCCTCGGCCACCAGCGCGTCAAGTTGCGCGCTGTCGAGCGCGGCTTTGGGGTTCGACGCCGCCAGCCCTGCGGCACTGGATTGCGCCGCCGGCACGCTCGCATCGTTGGTCTTCACCGTGACGGTGTTGAAACTCGCACTCACCCCCTTGGTGAAGAGGCCGAAGCGGCCATCGGCGCCAACGGCGTTGAAGACAAATCCCAGCGCCGCCTGGTCGTTCAGCGTAACGCTGACCGTCGAGCCCTTGATCGTGACGCCGAGTTTGTAGTCGGTGGTCGCGTTCAGCGTGGTGTTGCTGATAACGGCATCGACCTTCCAGTTGCCGCCGCTGCGGTGGCCGATCATCACCTGTTTGGTCACAGTGTCGATGGCGGCGAATTTGAAATCGGTGTCGCTGTAGCGGTCGAAGACGATGCCCGAGCGGCCGGCGGTGTTGAAAGTGGCGCTCAGCTCCAGCAGCGAGGTGGTCTGCATCTGCGTGACGCCCGACAAGTTTAGCAACTGGATCGCGCTGTCATTGCCTGCCGGCGGCGTGCCGCCCAGGCGTCCCGAGGCCGCTGTCCAGGTGCCGGTTGCCGACCCGGCCACGGCGGTGATCATCGGACCCGCGCTGGTGGTGAAGTCGTCGGTCCGGGTGACGGTGGCCGTCGGCGGCACCACCTGCACCGAGATATTGTCCATCGCCCCGCGCGATTTGTTGGAACCGAATCCGACCAGTCCCCAGTTCAGCCCGTAGCTCCAGCCGTCCACCACGGTCGGGCTGAAGGTATGGCTGAATACATTGCTGTTGTTGACGATCAGTTGCGCGGTCAGCCCGTTGACGCTGAGCAGCAGGTTGTACCAGGTGTCATTTTTGATGCCGCCTGGGAACGCGGCCTGCTTCAGGACCTGCCAGCCTGAAGCCGTGCGCTGGCCCATCTCCAGCTTGTTGGTCGAGGCGTTTAGCCCGGCGAACTTGAAGTTGGTCGCGCTCTGGTAGTCGAAAATTATGTAGCTGTTGCCGTTCCAGCCGCCGGTAGGCTTGATCACCTTCACGGAAGCATTAACCTCGTAATACGACGGCAACGCATCGCCCACCTGGTACACCGCCACCGCATCGGACTGTGGTGAATTGGACGCCACCTGAAGCGCCGCGCCGCTGACCTGCCAGCTGCCGCTGTCGGGCGCAAGAGTCTGCATCTGGCCATCGTTGAAATTGGCGCTGCGCAGCACGTCGCGATGCCCGCCCGGGATATTGCCGGCCTGCGGATCGGCCGGCGCGCCGGTCTGGTTCTGCCAGGCGAAATCCTTCTGCCGGATCACGCCCAGCTCGCCTTCGGGCTCGCCATTGCGGAAGCGCTGCGCCGGGTCGGCATTGGTGTCGGCCCAGCGGGTCGGATCGGCACCATCGCTGGCGCTCAGCGTATAGAGGAACTCTGCCAGTTGCGGCTGCAGCGTGCGGCTGACGGTGGCCATGCCGAACGGCGCAAAGGGCACCAGGTAGCTGTTGAACTCGCCCACCCAGTCGATCAGGCGGTCGCCGCCGGTATTGGCGATCAGCACATCGCGCCCGGCACCGCCGAAGGCGCGATCTTCATAACTTACCTGTGTATCGGGCTGGTCGTTGCGCAACAGGTTGGTGGCGTGGTTGTCGTCGGCATTCAGCAGGTCGTTGCCGAAGCCGGCATACATCGTGTCCTTGCCGGTGCCGCCGACGATCCAGTCGTTGCCGAGGTCGCCGAAGATGCGGTCGGCGCCATCGTTCCACGCCTCGGGGTAGGCCGCAACCTGCTGGCCATTCGCATTCGGGTTCGTGCCGGCGGGCACGTAGCTGCCCTCGGTGGTGGAGAAGTTGAGAAACCACTCAAGCCCACCGGCGTCGGTTTTGTTAGCCGTGCCGTCGGCATTTAGCGTGATTTTGCGCAACGGGTCGTATTCGTCGTAAAGCGCGAACTCGCCCGCGCGGCGCGTGCGGTCGAAATGCCAGCCGTCGACGTCTACCGGGTTGAAACGCAGAATATCGACCGGGTTGAACGGCCGGCGGTAGTCGCTGCGTGCCACGCCGACCAGCGCGCCGCTGGTGTTGTAGACCTGCGTATAAGCGGTATCGAGCGCCTCGCCACCCAGGATCGCGTCGTCGCCCGAGCCGCCGTGCAACCAGTCGCCACCCAGCCCGCCGAAGATTATGTCGTCGGCGTTGTGCGGGAACGGGTTATCAGGCGTAGCGCCGCGCTTCTTGCCTTCGCCGGTGGTGAACTCGTCCCAATTGCCGTTGAAGTCGGGGTCGAAACTGAAGGGTGTGAGGTTGACCGCCTTCTTCAGCTCGCCGCCGATATGCGCGGTGGCGGTCTGGATCGTGCCCGGCGTCGCGATCGCCTCGTTCAGCATGTTGCCGTTGAAAGTCTTGGTATCGCCGTTGTCGGGCAACAGCGCGATCACGCCGTGTAACGCTTCGCCGTAGGTGGTGGCGTTGCGGCTGACGATTATGCGGCCGTCGTCGCCGATCACGCCGTCGGCACCCGTGCCGCCGCTGATCCAGTCGTTGCCATAACCGCCGATCAGGTCGTCGTCCTGGCCTTCGCCGAACACGATATCGGCCCCGGTCATTGCGTAGACCAGGTCGTCGCCTGATTCGCCGTGGATCTCGTCGCCAAGGCCCCGGTCGCTGTTCGCCGTGGGCGTGAAGTCGTTGCCACCCTCGTGGTAGTCGAGGAACTGCACCGCACGCGCAATTATGCGGTCGTAGGTGGCGGCGTTCAGGTCGCTGCCATATCCATCGGCCGCGCTGCCGTTTATGTCGTAGCTGAAATTCAGCAAGCCACCGGTGCTCCAGACCCCATTGGCGTTGGTATCGGCATTCGTGCGCTGCGCGCCGTTGACACCCACGAGGCGCAGGATGCGGGCGTTGTCGCCGGCGATCACGTCGGCGTCGTGGGCATGTGCGCCCTTGGCGTTGTCGATCAGGTCGTTTGGTGACGCGGCCGGCAAACCGGCGCTGCGCGCGGTGCTGGCCTGGCCGATGTCGTTACGCGTGATGTCGGTACCGGCGCCGCCGAAGATCAGGTCGCTACCGTCGGGCCTCTGCGTGGCCAGCGTCAATGCGAACAGGTCGGAGCTGCCGCCGATTATGTCGTCCTGGCCGTAATTGCCGAAGATCACGTCGCCACCACCGTTGCCTTCGATGTAGTCGTCACCGTCGGTGCTGGCTTCGTACGAAGCGACCACAGTGAGGTCACCGATGCCTTCCAGCCCGATCGGCGTGGCGCGGCTGGCGCCGAAGGCGGTCGGCGTGCCGGCGAATTCATATTGCAGCCCCGTGGCCGGGTTGACATTGGTGCGCGGATCGGTGCCGATCTTGCCGTCGCCCTGGATCACGTCGGCGCCGAGTTGGCCGAAGATCTCATCCTCACCGGCGCCACCGGCGATGTAATCCTCACCCCACAGCCGGATCGACGCCACATCGGGCTGCATCTGAATCGTATCGTCGTGGTCGAGCAGCTCGATGTGGTATTCGCGGTGGATCGGGTTGATATTGCCCGGCAGGTTGCCGCGCGGGTCGGTGAACGCCGGGTAGACGTCAGCTCCGGCACCCAGCCCCATGACCAGCGCCTGTCCGTCGTTGACACCTTCGGTCACGCCGTAGATGGCGCTGCCGACGAGCGCGCGCATGCGTGGGTCGCGGTTGTCGGGGCGGTAACAGATCTCGGCGTTGTCGCCCGCGATCGCGTCGTGGCCGGCTCCGCCGTCGAGCCGGTCGTCACCGTCGAGCGCACCGGCCACATTGCTGCCGCCAATGACGATATCGTCGTCATTGCCGCCGTACAACACGTCATTGCCCTGCTGGCCGAGGATCACGTCCATGCCGTCCTGGCCGTAGATCAGGTCGTCGCCGCTGCCGGTATTGGTCGCGGTATTGATCGCCTCGAAGATCAACTTGCCTTCGGGGAAAAGATCGGCGCAGATCGGTGGCAGGCTGGTCGGCGGGTCGAACGGCTGGTTGTTGGCGCATTCGATACGGCCCTGGTCTCCGAAAACGAGATCGTTGCCGCCACCGGCATAGATTTCGTCGGCGCCAGCACCACCGAAGACCACGTCGTTCAGGTCGCTCAGCGTCAATAGGTCATTGCCGCCGTCTTCATCGGCGAAGCCCACGGTCGTAATCTCGCAGATCGTGAACTCATGCACCGCAAAAGGCGTGGCCGGGTAGTCGGTATCGTCGGCGGTGATGTGCGCGTTGTCGCCGATGACGATGTCGGTGCCCAGGCCGGTGCCCACGTTCCCAAGGCCGCTGACGATGGTGTCGCCGCCGGTGCCGCCGAGCACGATGTCGTTGCGGTCACCGGCAGTGATGGTGTCACTGCCGCCGAATGCGGTGGCGGTATCGAGCGACCAGATGCGGTCGATATCGGCGGCGCGGATCGGGTTGGTTGCCACGCCGGTGGCCAGTGCCGCCGGGTTGGTGCTGCGCACATACTGCAGCAGCGTGACCGCCGGCGCCGAACTCTGCGCGAGTTCTTCGGACAGGTAATCAACCAGCCCATAGTCGCCAAAAACGATGTTGTTGCCGTCCTGCGCCGCGGTGCCGGCCGCGGTGGAGCCGCCGCCAGTGGCTGAGAAGGTATTGATGCTGTCGCCACCTGCGCCGCCGATCACGATGTCGCGGCCGATGCCGGTGGTCAGGATGTCGGCGCCGCCGATCTCGCCAGCCGGAACGATGGAGGTGATCAGCGCGTAGGTCAGTGGATGCTCGCCCGGCAAACGCGGCGTGCCGATCACGGTATTGAAGCCCTGGTTCGTGATCGTCAGGATCTGGCCATGGTCGCCAAAGACGACGTTGTCGCCGCGGCCCGAATCGATGCTGTCGCCGTCGCGCCCGCCGATCAGGATATCGTCACCCGCGCCGGCATCGACGTTATCGGCGCCGCCGTCATCGAACGCGGTGCTGACGATCTCGCCGATGGTGAATTCGTGTACCGACCAGCGGCTGGCCGGATCGTCGGTGGTTGCCGCGGTGAGCCGGCCCGAGTCTCCGAGCACGATGTTGTGCCCTTCGCGGGCGTGGATCGTATCGCCGCCGACGCCGCCGATAACGATGTCGTTGGCATCGCCGACGTTGATCAGGTCCACGCCGCCGAGCGCGCTGTCAATCGACCAGATGCGGTCGATATCGTTCGGGCGCTGCGGGTTGGCCGCGCTGGCCTGCAAGATTTCTTCGGCCAGGTAGTCGACCAGCCCATAGTCGCCGAAGACGATATTGTTGCCGTCAGCCGCCGCCGTGCCACCCTTGTCGGCATAAACATGCAGGGTGTCGGCGCCCTGCCCGCCGAAGACCATGTCGCGGCCGATGCCGGTGCTGATCGTATCGCCGGCCCCGTCAGCCGCCGCGGTGGCGATCGACACCACACGGCCGAGCACCTGCATCTGGTAGTCGTCGTCGGTCTTGGTCGGTACCGGGTCGTTGATAGGCCGGTTCAGGCCGCTATCGACGCCGAGCAACTGCCCGTGGTCGCCGAAGACAATATTCTGGCCAGCACCGGCGGTGATGGTGTCGCTGCCCTGGCCGCCGAGGATTATGTCGTCGCTGGCGTCGTCGTCGATCACGTCGTTGCCGCCGACATTCACATCGATGCTGACGATCTCGTCGAGGGTGGCGCGATTGCTGTCGCCGGTGCCGAAATAGTCGGCGCCGACATAACTCATGCGGCCATGGTCGCCGAAGATCACGTCCGGGTCGGCATCGCCGAAGAGCGTGTCACCGGCATTGCCGCCGAACAGGCGGTCGCGGCCGGCGTTGCCGTGCACCGTATCGGCCGCACCGTTGCTGGCGCGCTCGGTCGCGATTACCTCGATGAAGCCGGTGGTCAGCAGTTTGTCGCTCGGCGCGAACGAAAACTGCGCCTCGATCGTGTCGCTGGTGGCATAACCGAACACCGCCTGGCGCGTCAGCGCTGCGCTGTAGGTCGGGTGGATGGTGCCGCGCGGCGCGTTCTGCAGCACCACGCCATGGTCGCCGAAGATGACATCGTCACCCTCGTTGCCATCGATGGTGTCGCTGCCGGCAAGCATCTGGTCGCGCACCGGGCCGAATGCGAGCGAGCCGACGCCGTCGTCGAGCGTCGGTACCAGCAAGGTACGTGTGATCGCATCGACGTTGAAGCCCGAATCGCCGTAGATCAGATCGATGCCGCGCTGGCCGACGATGGTGTCGTCGCCCGAGCCTCCGGCCAGGTGATCGCCGGCCTGGGTGCCGGTGATCGAATCGTTGCCGGCGCCGCCGTAGATGGCGATGCCAAAGGTGGGGGTATTGGCATCCAGCGCGCCGAACAGGGCACTTGCATCGATCACATCATTGCCGGCAAAACGGAACGGATTCGCGCGCGGGAAGCGGAACTGGTCGTCGGCACCTCCCGCCTGGTCGAACAACTTGTCGCCCGGCACCAGGTTGTCGGCGCGCGGCACCACCTCGTCGGTGGCGCCGCTGTACCACAGGCCGTCCTGCGAGGTATCGCCGTAGACCACCAAGGGTGAGGCCGCTCCGGCACCGCCGGTGACGGTGATGCGGTCACCCATGACCGGGCTGCCGCCGGGCGTGACGGCCAGGTTGCCGCCGCCGTGCACCAGTGTGATCGTGCCGTGCCGCGCCGGGCCGAGATTGGCGCCGGTGCCTTCGTCGGCCGCCTGCAGCGTGCCGGTAATGGCGAGTGTGTCGTTGCCCTCGCCCATCATCAGGTTCAGCACCTCGATCGACGACTTGCCGGTCAGCGCATTGCCGAAGGTGACGCCACCCGCAAACACCGACGGCTCGCCGAGTGCGTTGGTGCCGCCGAAATTCAGGTTCGGCGCCATGTCAAAACCCGACAGGTTGGTCGCGCTCAGCGTGCCGTTGCGGTCTTCGGGGCTCGAATCGTCGAACAGGTTCAGGGTATCGATCTGATCGCGCTCGTCCGGCTGCACGCCGATCTGCAACAGCCCGGTGTTCAGTTCCTTCGGCAACACAATGGCGGCGACCAGCGCGCGCTCGCCCAGCGAGCCGCCTTCCACCGCCAGCGGCCCACCAAGCCGCGACAGCAGATGCGGGCGCGGCGCGAAGACTTTTTGCGTCGTGGTATCGATGCCACCAGTGCCAGGCACGTAGGCCGGATTCGCCGTCAGCGTGACGGTCTGCGGCTTGTACCAGTTGGACGCGGTGAAGCTCAGTGTGGTCGGCGACGGCCCGGGAGCTGTCGTGACCTGGCCGTCGCTATTGATCTGGATGAAGACGTTGGCCGCCGGCACCGAGGTCAGGCGCACGGTGTAGGTGTCGGACAGCGATTCGTCGGCCAGCGGCGTGGCCGGATCGTCCAGCACCACATGTGTGCCGCCGTCGCTCTCAGCCACGATGACACCGGCGCTATCGTCGTCAAACACCTGCACCGCAAGTTGTTTGACAACCCCCGGGTAATCCGCTGGGCCCGCGGTCACGGTGTGGTCGATAAACGAGCGCTTGAAGGCCTCGCGCGTCATGTCGTCGGTGGCTTGCACCAACACATTCACGCCGGTATTCCAGTTGACGGCGTTGAAGCTCACCGTCGCAACACCGGTGCCGGCCGGAGTGACGCCGCCGAGCTGCAGTTGCGCGGCGTTGAAAGTCAGCGTCACGGTGACGGTCTGCGCTCCAGTCAGCTGCCGGGCGAGCTTCAGGTTGTAGCTGTCGGCAATGCCCTGCGTATCACCATCGATATCGGGTGTCAGATCGCCCTCGAGCACCCGCGTCTCGCCGTTGCTCTGCGTAATGATCAGGCCCGGCGCGTCATCGTCGATTACCCGCACCTCGACATTACGCACCGCCACCTGGTCGAACGTGGCCAGCGTGTCCGCCTGCGCCTCGATGTCGGCGACCAGCGTCGCGGCGGTCTCGACCACGGCGGCGACGGCGTGGCTGACCGCCACCGTGCGCTCGCCTTCGGCCAGCGTGTCGTCGGCGCCATAGACGTAGACCGTCTGTTCGTCGTCCCAGTTGGAGACGTCGAATACCAGCACCAGCGCGCGGTCTTCCAGCACATCGGGCGCGCCGTTTAGCTGCACCGTGTGGGTGAAGCTCGACGGCAGCGTGCGAGACAGCCAGACCGAATCGCCGCCGGCGGCCTCTTCGTCGCGCTGCGAGCGCGCGGCCGATACCGTGACATAAACCTTGGTGCCGGCCGCCGGTGCAACCGCCAGGCGCACGGTATAACTGTCCAGCGCCAGCACATCGGTGGTCGCGCCTTCTTCGACCACCGTGCCGCCGCTTTCGGTGATGATCACCGCGCCGAGCCGGGCCTGGGCCACGGTCAGGTCCACGCCTTCCACCGGCAGCCGGTGGTATAGCGGGTCGGACGAGGTGAGCAGATGCCCAATGGCGCCCGAGGCGCCGGCCAGGTCCTGCATCACGATCGGTTCGGCTACGTCACCGCCGACATTGATGCTGTCGCTGCCCAGGCCGCCGATCACGCGGGTGGCCACGCCCACCGGGGTCGACAACACGTAGAAATCGTCGTCGCTTTCCAGGCCGTCAACCTCGAGCACTTCGATATTCTGAAACCGCACGTTG
>JANNGR010000394.1:0-2618 GCA_031403955.1 Betaproteobacteria bacterium | reverse complement strand
TGGCGTCATCACGGGCATTTCATTGCGCTCGGCCTTTCACGCCGCGGACATCCCGTTCAGTTTCTGGACCATCGTTATTGGACACGCCACATTCTGCGTCGTCGTGGTCTACAACAATGCGGTGGCACGATTGCGTCGCATTAGCCCTTCCCTGCTGGAAGCTTCGATGGATCTTGGCGCCAACGCGTTTCAGACCTTTCGCCACGTGCTTATGCCCCAGCTCGGATCCGCATTGCTGGCGGGTGGCCTGCTTGCTTTCGCACTGAGTTTCGACGAAGTGATCGTGACCACCTTTACGGCGGGACAGCAGACCACCCTGCCGATCTGGATGTTTCAGGAACTGGTTCGTCCACGCCAGCGACCCGTAACCAATGTGGTAGCCGTGATCATGATTGGCTTGACATTCGTCCCCATCGTTGCCGCCTACTGGCTGACCCGTGCCGACGAGGACAGTCATAACCGCTGAGCCGCCTGCCCTCAAGAGTATTTTTTCCAGACCCGCCACAAGGAGCCAAGCCCATGGGACATCTCGCCGAAATCAATATCCAGTTTCCCACCGAACTTCTGATTGACCAGCAACTGGTCAAAGGTGAAGGGGCGGATGAGCCGATCCTCAATCCAGCCACCGAGGAAGTTCTGTGCATAGTTCCTGAAGCCTCGCAAGAACAGGTGAACCGCGCCGTCTCCGCCGCGCGCAGGGCGTTTGAAGCATGGTCGCGGACTACACCGGGAGAGCGCTCCAACCTGCTGCTCAAATTGGCGGATGTGATCGAATCAAACGCCGAACAGTTTGCCCGGCTCGAATCCCTCAATTGCGGAAAACCGTATGCGCGCGCCCTTGGGGACGAAATCCCGGCCATAACAGACTGCTTTCGCTATTTCGCGGGTGCCGCCCGCTGCATGCACGGCTCCATTGCCGGCGAGTACCTGAGCGGGTACACCAGCATGATCCGTCGCGACCCGATCGGCGTGGTGGCATCGATTGCGCCCTGGAACTATCCGCTGATGATGGCGGCGTGGAAAACGGCGCCCGCGCTGGCAGCCGGGAATACCGTGGTGCTCAAGCCCAGCGAGCAGACGCCGTTGACTGCGCTGCTGTTTGCCCGCCTTGCCTCGGAGATTCTGCCCAAGGGCGTTCTCAACGTAGTGTGTGGCCGCGGCGCCAGCGTGGGCCAAACGTTGGTTGAACACCCGCAAGTGCGCATGGTATCGGTCACTGGCGACGTCGCAACCGGACGCAAGATTCTCCAGGCCGCCTCCGGCACCCTCAAGCGCACCCATCTCGAACTTGGCGGCAAAGCCCCGGTGATCGTATTTGACGACGCCAACCTGGAGGAAGTGGTCGCCGGCGTGCGCACTTTTGGTTACTACAACGCTGGCCAGGACTGCACGGCTGCCTGCCGCGTTTATGCTGGTCCGAAAATTTACGAAAAGCTGGTGGCCGCCCTGACATCCGCGGTCTCTACCCTCAAGATGGGCACTCAGGACGAAGACGATGTCGAACTCGGCCCGCTGATTTCCGACCGCCAGCGCGACCGGGTGGCGAGTTTTGTCGAGCGGGCCCAGATGGCCAGTCACATGGAAGTCACCACCGGTGGAAAGCTGCGCACGGGCGCGGGATACTTCTATGAGGCAACCGTGATAGCCGGCGCGCGAAACGACGATGAAATCGTGCAACGCGAAGTATTCGGGCCGGTCGTTTCCATCACGCGCTTCAGCGATGCGGAACAAGTCGTGGGTTGGGCCAATGACTCCGAATACGGTCTGGCTTCCAGCGTCTGGACCCAGGATGTAGGCCGTGCGATGCGTATAGCCAAACAGTTGCAGTACGGGTGCACCTGGATCAACACGCACTTCATGCTGGTCAACGAAATGCCGCACGGCGGACTGAAGTCGTCAGGTTATGGCAAGGACATGTCGATGTATGCGCTCGAAGACTATACGGTTGCTCGCCACGTGATGGTCAAGCTGTGATTGTTATGGGTGCGGCGGAACCGGAAGTCAGGACCGGCGTCACGAAGCGGATGTTGCAACGCGCGAACCGCGCAAGCGCTATCAAAGAGGTAGCAGCCTGGGAAGTTTTAACCAGTCCAATCGGACGGTTGAACTTGAGAATATGTCCACAAGTGTTTGCCGGCCGCCAAACAAACGCTCGCTGGTGGACACTTCAAGTAACACGGCGTGCTCCAGCCGGGCCACTTTGGGCGTGAACTGCAAAGCCCACCAACCCAGGGCAGTGGTGGCGTCAGCAACTGGCGGCTCCCCGTCAGGCCGCGGTTGCAGCGCGATCCAGTACATCCGCCGACTCCGCAATCAAAGGTCCGGGTACTGCCGCCACCGGCACGCCCTGGCCGGACCTGCGCCCCACCCTGCCCTGGCTACTGACCAGCAACGCAGCCAGGCGCCCGATGCGGGCCGGCATACACACCGCCTGTGTACAAGGCGGGCCACGCCGCTTGACGATCTCCAGGCGCAACTCATCGTTGCCGGCTTGCACCGACACCAGCAAACGCAGCACTGCCGGTGACGACTCGGCCTGGGCCTGCGCCCCACGCATGACAAACAACAGCTTGGCGTGCTCACTGGCGGCCATTTGCAATCGCCGCAGTTGATCGGCC
>JANNGR010000393.1:0-7752 GCA_031403955.1 Betaproteobacteria bacterium | reverse complement strand
AGCCAGATGGTGGACGCCGTGCTGGCTTTGCCGGACGACACGCGCTTGATGCTGCTGGCACCGGTGGCGCGCGAACGCAAAGGCGAATTTGTCGAGTTGTTTGCCGACCTGCAGGCGCAGGGTTATGTGCGTTTGCGGGTGGATGGCGTGGCGTACGAGTTTGACGACCTGCCACGGCTCAAGAAAACCGAGAAACACAACATCGACGTGGTGATCGACCGCCTGAAGGTGCGCGCCAAGGCCGATGTGCCGGGACGCAACCAATTGCGCCAGCGCCTGGCGGAAAGTTTCGAGGCTGCGCTCAAGCTGGCCGATGGCCGCGCGCTGGTGGTCGAGCTGGATGCGGCGGCATCGTCCGACGCAGCGCCAGGTCGGCCGGCGGAGCACCTGTTCAACGCCAAATTCGCTTGCCCGGTGTGCAGCTACTCGATCAGTGAACTGGAGCCGCGCCTGTTTTCGTTCAACTCGCCGATGGGCGCCTGTCCGGCGTGTGACGGCATCGGTACGATGGACTTCTTCGATCCCGCGCGGGTGGTGGCGTTTCCGTCCTTGAGCCTGGCCAGTGGCGCCATCAAGGGTTGGGACCGGCGCAACGCTTATTACTTTGCCTTGCTGGAGAGCCTGGCAAGCCATTACCGATTCGACATTGACGCGGCTTTTGATAACCTGCCTTCCGAAGTGCAACATGCCCTGCTGCACGGTTCGGGCGCGGAAGAAATCAAGTTCAGTTATGTGATGGATTCCGGCGCCTCGCCGGGAAAAAGGCTGAGCCGCAAACACCCGTTCGAAGGCATCTTGCCCAACATGGCGCGGCGTTACCGAGAGACCGACTCGGTGGTGGTGCGCGAGGATCTGGCGCGTTACCGCAGCACCCAGCCGTGTACCGAATGCGCCGGCACCCGGCTGCGTCGCGAAGCGCGCCACGTCAAGATTGGTGATGGCTCCCAGGCGCGCGCGATTTTCGAGGTCAGCCACATCACCTTGCGCGAGAGCCTGGCGTATTTCAATGGGTTGCACATGTCCGGCTCCAAAGGCGAGATTGCCGCCAAGGTGGTGCGCGAAATCGGGCTGCGGCTGAAGTTCCTGAACGACGTGGGTTTGAATTACCTCAGCCTGGACCGCAGCGCCGAAACGCTCAGCGGCGGCGAGTCGCAACGCATCCGTCTCGCGTCGCAGATCGGCTCCGGCCTGACCGGTGTGATGTACGTGCTGGACGAACCCAGCATCGGCCTGCACCAGCGTGACAACGACCGCCTGATCGGCACCCTGAAACACCTGCGCGACATCGGCAACAGCGTGCTGGTGGTGGAACACGACGAAGACATGATGCGCGCCGCCGACCATGTGATCGACATGGGGCTGGGCGCGGGCATTCACGGTGGCCGGGTGATTGCACAGGGCCGGTTCGCCGACATCCAGGCCAACGCCGAGTCGCTCACCGGCAAATACCTGGCACGCGTGCTGACGATCGCCGTACCGAAGCGCCGCACGCCCTGGTTGCCCACGGTGGCGCAACCAATGGCCGAAAAGAAGACCGCGTCCAAAGCGCCGCCCAGCAGCGCCGCATTGGCCTGGGCCGAGCGCAACGCGGCGCACATGGCCACCCAGGGCGCGTTGCAGGCGATTCGTGTCATCGGGGCCGCGGGCAACAACCTGCGTGTCGTCAACGTCGAGTTTCCGGTTGGCCTGTTGACCTGCGTGACTGGCGTCTCGGGCTCGGGCAAATCGACGCTGGTCAACGATACCCTGTACGCCGCCGTGGCGCGCCAGCTCTACCGCGCGCATGACGAACCGGCGGCGCATGAAGAGATCCACGGCATTGAGCATTTCGACAAGGTGATCAACGTCGACCAGTCGCCGATTGGCCGTACACCGCGCAGCAATCCGGCCACCTACACCGGCATGTTCACACCGATTCGTGAATTGATGGCTGAAATGAACCTGGCCCGCGAGCGCGGTTACGGGCCCGGGCGTTTCAGTTTCAACGTGGCCGGTGGCCGCTGCGAAGCCTGCCAGGGCGACGGCGTAAAAAAGGTCGAGATGCACTTCCTGCCCGACGTCTATGTGCCCTGCGACGTGTGCCGTGGCGAGCGTTACAACCGCGAGACACTGGAGGTGCTCTACAAGGGCCGCAACATCGCGCAGGTGCTCGACCTAACGGTGGAGGCGGCGGCCGAGTTCTTCAAGGCCGTGCCGGCGATCGCGCGCAAACTGCAAACCCTGCTCGACGTGGGGCTGTCGTACATCAAGCTCGGCCAGTCGGCGACCACCTTGTCGGGCGGCGAGGCGCAACGCGTCAAGCTGGCGCTGGAACTATCCAAACGCGATACCGGGCGCACCCTGTACATACTGGATGAACCAACCACCGGGCTGCATTTTGCCGACATAGCCTTGTTGCTGCAGGTGCTGCAACACCTGCGCGACGCCGGCAACACGATTGTGGTGATCGAGCACAACCTGGACGTGATCAAGACGGCGGACTGGATCATCGACATGGGCCCCGAGGGCGGCGCCGGCGGCGGGCAGGTGGTGGGAGTGGGCACGCCGGAAGACATCGCGGCCAACGAGAACAGCCATACCGGGCGTTATTTGAAGCGGGTGCTGTGAGGCGGGTGCGGACCCGCTTGGTGTTGTAAAACTAAGTTTGACGCTGTTGGTGTCGCGAGGCATAATTTGACAACGTAAAACTTCGCGAGCTTGGAATGGAAACTGTTCTTCGAAACTTTGGTAATAGTGTCGGCTTGGTCATTCCCAAGCCGGTGCGTGATGCCATGCATCTGCAGGCAGGGCAGACGGTTCAGCTTGAGGCGTCCGACAATGGTTTGCTGATTCGTACCATGGCCCGGAAGTACACGCTTGATGAGTTGCTGGCGCAGTGTGATCCCAAGGCGCCCATGCCGAAGGATTTGGCCGACTGGCAACAGACGCCGCCGCTGGGCCGTGAAGTATGGTGAGTGCCCGTTTCTTCGATCGGGGCGACATCGTTCGTGTCAGTTTGAACCCGACCGTGGGGCGAGAGCTGCAAGGCGACCTGCGACCCGCCCTAGTCTTGTCCACGCGCAAGTTCAATGCCCTAGGCACCGCGCTGGTAGCACCGATTACGCAAGGCGGCAACCTGGCACGATTTGCCGGCTTTGCGGTAACGCTGATGGGTGCTGGCACACAGACGCAGGGTGCCGTGCTGGTAAATGCCGTGCGCATGCTTGATTTGGAACAGCGTGGTGCCAGGAAGGTCGAAACGGCACCAGACCAGATCGTGCAAGAGGCGCTGGCGCGGCTGCAGGCGATTATTGGGTAGAGAGGCCCTCGCCCGGCAACCAAAAACACAACGAAAGAACCCCAATGACATTTCAAGAATCGATCAAGGTGTGTTTCTCCAAATACGCCGACTTCAGCGGACGTGCGTCACGCTCCGAATACTGGTGGTATTTCCTGTTCATCGTGCTGGCCGGCGCGCTGCTTTCCAGCTTGAGCACCAAGCTTGGCGGCGTGTTCTATCTGGCGACCTTGCTGCCATCGCTGGCAGCGGCAAGCCGCAGGCTGCACGACACCGGTCGAAGCGGCTGGTGGCAATTGATCTGCCTGGTGCCGCTGATCGGGCTGATCGTGTTGCTGGTGTTTCTGACGCAAAAGGGCAGCGATGCCACCGCCACGCAGGGTACCGCAGCATGAAGATACGCGAGGTCGCGACCGGATTGCAGTTCCCCGAGGGCCCGATCGCGATGGACGACGGTTCGGTGCTGCTGGTGGAGATCGCTCGCGGCACGCTGAGCCGGGTCACGCCGGACGGGCGGATCCAGGTGCTGGCCGACCTCGGCGGCGGGCCCAATGGCGCGGCGATTGGCCCAGACGGCGCGGTTTACATTTGCAACAACGGCGGCTTCAACTACGCGACCGAGAGCGATGGATGTGTACGGCCAGTGGGTCAGGCCGACAACTACTCCGGCGGGCGGATTGAGCGCGTCAACCTGGCTACCGGCCGCGGCGAGCGTTTGTTCGATGCGGTTGATGGGGTGGCCTTGCGCGGACCGAACGACATCGTTTTCGACGCCCATGGTGGTTTTTACTTTACCGACCTGGGCAAGGTGCGCGCCAACGACATGGACCGCGGCGGCGTTTATTACGGCGGCGTGGACGGTGCAACGGCGCACGCGATTGCACGCCCGGTATTGACACCGAATGGCATCGGCCTGTCGCCGGACGGCAACACCTTGTATTACGCCGAGACTGAAGGCGCGCGGGTGTGGGCCTTTGACATCACCGCCGCGGGCACCGTCCGCAAAGACCCATGGCCGTCTCCGCACGGCGGCCGGATGGTGGTTGCCGCTCCGGGCGGGTTTTACCAGCGCTTCGACTCGATGGCGATCGATGCGCTGGGCAACATCTGTGTCGCCACGTTGATGCATGGCGGCATCAGTGTTGTCTCGCCGGACGGAGCGATGTGTAGCCATGTTCCGCTGCCCGACCGGTTTACGACCAATTTGTGTTTTGGTGGACCGCAGCGGCGCACCGCGTTCGTCACTTTGTCCGGCAGTGGACGACTGATCGCTATCGACGACTGGCCGGTACCTGGGCTGAAGCTGAATTACGGGGCCTGAACAGGCGTAGCCGGGCCAGGCGCCACCGGTCGGCTAGCAGTCGCCGTTTTGTCACTATGTCGTGTCAGAATGAAATTGTGATTCCCGCAACTGCCAACAAGGAGAGAACGTGGCTAAAGACTTCAACACCATGGAAGACAGCAACCGCTCGTCCAATCCGAGCATCCACGATGTATCCGATCCAGCGCGGCGTACCGTGTTGCGTACCGGCGCGGTGGCCGCGATAGCCTCCCTGCTGGCGCCGCTGGCCAGTTGCGCAGTCATCGGCGGCCAAGCCAGCGGCCCGAAACTTGGATTCAAGGGTATCGCGATCGGCAACGGCGACGCGCTGGTGGTTCCCGATACGTATGTCGCCACCGCAATAGCCGCCTGGGGCGAGCCGATCGGTATTCCCGGCAACCTGCCAGCATTCAAGTTTGATGCCTCCAATAACGCGGCTGACCAGGCGGTGCAGATGGGCATGCACCATGACGGAGTCGAATACTTTGCGCTGAATGGCAGTTCCACGCACGGTCTTATCGCCATCAACCATGAATACACCGACGATGGCCTGCTGCACGTGGGCGGCTTTGCCAACCTCAGCGCCGAGAAGGTCAAGAAGTCACAAAACGCGCACGGCCTGTCGGTCTACGAGGTGGAGCTGAAAAACGGTAGCTGGCAAATGGTTCGGCCGTCGCGTTTCGCCCGCCGCTTCACCATGGACACGACATTCGCGCTTGGCGGCCCGGCTGCCGGGCACGCCATGCTGAAAACCGCCGCCGACCCCGCCGGCCGCCTGGTGCTGGGCACACTGAACAACTGCGCCAGCAGCCAGACCCCGTGGGGCACCTATCTCTCGGGTGAAGAGAACTGGATGTTCTATTTTGGCGGTGGCGAGAACCTCAACGCGCACCAGCGTCGCTGGGGCATGCGCAAGGACGGCGCTTACCAATGGGAGAAGTTTGACGCCCGCTTTGACGCCACGCAGCATCCGAACGAATCGAATCGCTTCGGCTGGGTGGTCGAAGTCGACCCGATGGACCCGTCCAGTACGCCGGTCAAGCGAACCGCGCTTGGACGGGCGGCGCATGAGGGAGCGTGGGTGGGTGTCACCAAAGATGGTCGGGCGGTGGTTTATTCGGGCGAGGATGCGCGGTTTGAGTACATCTACAAATTTGTCAGTCGCGACCGGATCGCGGCGGGCGGCGCCAAGGCTAACCGCGAACTGCTGGACCACGGTACCCTGTATGTGGCTCGTTTCGATGCCGACGGCAGCGGCCGCTGGTTGCCGCTGGTGCACGGCCAGGGCGCGTTGACGGCCACCAATGGATTTGCCGACCAGGGCGAGGTGCTGGTCAAGGCGCGCCAGGCCAGCGACTTACTGCAGGCGACCCGGATGGACCGGCCGGAATGGCTCACGATTGACAAGCAAAGCGGCTGGGTCTATTGCACGCTCACCAACAACAGCGCGCGCGGGCAGCCCAACATGCCGGGCGTGGATAGCGCCAATCCGCGCGCGAACAACACCATGGGCCAGATAATTCGCTGGAAGGACGAGGGCGATTTCGACGGCGCCGGATTCAAGTGGAACCATCTGGTGCTGGCCGGCGATCCGGCCAATACACGCCCGGAAGCAAAAGGCAACATCCAAGGCGACATTTATGGTTGTCCGGACGGGATGGTGTTGGATCGCCGCGGCGTGATGTGGATCCAGACCGACGTCGCCGCGGCGCAGATGTACCAGGGCGAGTTCAAGAACATCGGCAACAACCAGATGCTGGCTTGTGACCCGGCCAGCGGAGAGACGCGTCGCTTCCTGACCGGTCCCACCAACTGCGAGATAACCGGTTGCACACTCACGCCCGACGGCACGACGATGTTCCTGAGTGTTCAGCACCCGGGTGAAACGCCGAGCGAACGCAGCGACCCGTCGTCGCCGACCAAATACTCCAACTGGCCTGACTACCGGCCCGGCGGGCGGCCGCGTTCGGCCACGGTCGTCATTCGCAAGCGCGACGGCGGGGTAATCGGCACCTGATAGTCACCTGATCCGGCAGGGTCAGGATTTCTCAACCGTCTGGTGCCCGCCAAAACCTTTGCGCATCAGCGACAACAGACGGTTGGCGGTATCCGCCTTGCCCTGTGATGTGAAACGCGCCATCAGCGCGGCGGAGATCACCGGCACCGGCGTTCCCTGGCGTATGGCTTCATCTACGGTCCAGCGGCCTTCGCCCGAATCGGCCACGATCGGCGCCAGTTTGTCCATCGCTGCCGGGTCTTCCAGCGCAGTTGCGGTCAGGTCCAGCAGCCATGAGCGCACCACGCTGCCGTGGCGCCACAACTCTGCCATGGCATGCAGATCGATGTTCAACTCGGTATTGCCGGCCAGCAGCGCGAAACCTTCGGCGTAGGCCTGCATCATTCCGTATTCGATGCCGTTGTGGACCATCTTGGTGAAATGTCCCGCTCCGCTTGGCCCGCAATGCGACCACCCGCGCTTAGGTGCCGGTGCCAGACATTTGAATAGTGGCTCCAGCGCGGTGATCGCCTCATCTTCGCCACCAGCCATCAGACAAAAGCCCTCCGCCAGACCCCATACCCCGCCCGAAACACCGCAGTCGACAAAGTCAATCCGGCGCGCCTTCCAATGCCTGGCGCGGGTTTGTGAATCCAGGTAATTGGCGTTGCCTCCATCAACGATCACATCGCCGGCGCGCAGTTCGGCTTCCAGCGCAAGCAGGGTTTGGCCGGTGATGGGGCCGGCCGGCAGCATCAGCCACACCAGGCGACGTCCTGGCTGAGCCTGCACTGCCTGTGCCAGAGTGGGATATAGAAACACGCCGGCTTCGCCGGCCAAAGCGGTGCGCGCCGCCTCGGACGGATCAAAGCCGTGCACCGCCAAACCGCCACGGGCCAGCCGGCGTGCCATGTTGGCACCCATGCGGCCAAGGCCGATCAGGGTGGGCGAAGGAAGTGTTGTGTTAGTGGACATGCGGTGGCTGGTTTGGAGATTACGCAAGATGTCGGCAACGTGCCGGTAATCGTACCGCGCCGGCCTGAAGGCGCAACCGAGATGCCTACACCGGCCGTTTCGCGAGCAGGAACAACACCGACCCGCAAGCAGCCGCCAGCGCCAGCACGGTAAAGCCGAGCCGGTAGTTGCCGCTCAGGTCGG
>JANNGR010000392.1:0-3005 GCA_031403955.1 Betaproteobacteria bacterium | reverse complement strand
TTGGTTTTTTCCCGTGGGGGTTGGGTTGGGGTTGGGGTTGGGGTTTGGGGTTATTCCATGCCGAGATAGGCCTGCCGGATACGCGCGTCCTTCATGATCTGCTCGGGCGGACCCGACGCGACGCAGCGACCGACATCGAGTACGTAGGCCCAGTCGCAGGGATCGAGCGCTTCGACCACGCGTTGCTCGACCAAAACGATCGTCAGCTTGGAGTCGCGGTGCAGTTCTTCTATACGTTCGAATATCAGGTCGACCACGATCGGCGCCAGACCCATCGACGGCTCGTCCAGCAGCAACAGCCGGGGCGACGATGCCAGACCGCGCCCAATCGCCAGCATCTGTTGTTCGCCACCCGACAGCGTACCGGCCAGTTGGCCGCGCCTCTCAGCCAGCACCGGAAACATGGCGTAGCAGCGCTCCAGGTTGCGCGCCCATTCGGCGCGCCCCCGGGCAGGCGTGGCGCCCATATCCAGGTTCTCGAAAACCGTAAGGTTGCCAAATACCTGGCGGCCTTCCGGTACGTGCGCAATGCCGAGGTGCGCGCGCGCGCGCGCTGGCAGCGCCAGCAGATCCTGGCCTTCGAAGAAGATACTGCCTGCATCAGGCACGACCTGCCCCGAGATGGTTTTGAAGAGCGTGGTCTTGCCCGCGCCATTCGGTCCGACGATGGCCACGAACTGGCCCGCCTGCACGCTGATCGACACCTCCCGCAGGGCGTGGATCGCGCCGTAGGAGGCGCTGACACCCTCAAGCTTTAGCATGCAGCTCCATCCATTTCTTGCCCAGGTAGGCCTTTATCACCTCTGGGTCCGCCATGACCGTCGCTGGAGGTCCCTCGGCGATTACCTGGCCGTGGTCGAGCACGATGAAGCGGTCAGCCAGGCGCGTCATCGCATGCATGGTGTGTTCGATGATCACGACCGTCACGCCGGCGGCCGGCTGGCGCTGGATCACCTGGAGGATTTCCTCCACCTCGACGGCGCCCAGACCGGCCAGAGTTTCATCGAGCAGCAGCAGTTTTGGTTTCGAAGCCAGCGCCCGGGCCAGTTCCATCAACCGGAGTTCCAGGTTGGTGAGTCCACTGATCAGGTCGCCGGACCTGGCGTCGAGCCCGACGATGGCCAGCGCCTGGTGCGCCATGGCGATCGCCTCCGGACCGTTCCGGCTCGGGGCAAGGGCGCCCACGACTACATTGTTGAGCACGCTCATGCGCTGGAACGGTCGCGCGACCTGAAACGTACGGCCCATGCCGAGGTGGCACAACGCATTGGGACGCAGCCCGGTCGTGGAGTGTCCGTCCAGCTCGGCCGCTCCCGCGCTGGCCTTCTGGAAGCCGTTGAGCACATTGAACAGCGTGGTCTTGCCCGCGCCATTCGGGCCGATGATGCCGACGATCTCGCCGCGCCGTACCTCGAAGCTCACGTTCTGGACCGCCTTGAGTCCGCCGAAAGACTTCGACAGCCCCGACACCTTGAGCAGCACCCCGCCACTCGCCTCTTCGGTGGAAACGCCGCGAACTGGCACTGACTGCACGTGTTGCACCACGGCTGGCTCAGCCGAAGGCGCGCTTGGTCCCGCCCGCCGCCGCGCCAGCATGTCGCGAACCTTCCAGTACACGCCTTCGGGGGCCAGCAGGATGACGAGCATGATGGTCAAGCCATAGATCACCCCCTGGATGCCCGGCAGGATGTGTCCGAGTTGCGCGCGCAGGCCCTCCGTCAATGGGATCAGCACCACGGCGCCGATGATCGGGCCAAACAGGGTGCCGACGCCACCAAAAAGTGTCAGGATCAAAGCCTGTGCCGAAACCACGGTACCCAGCACGCCGTGCGGCGTGACGACCTGCAGCACCACGGCATGGAATCCACCCGCCAGCGCGCCAAGCGCGCCGCTGACGACAAAGCCGATCATCTTGATACGGAAAGTGTCGATGCCCGCGGCTTCGGCCGCCGGTTCGTTTTGCTTGATCGACAACATGGCCAGGCCAAAGCGCGAGCGCTCCACCAGCAGCGTGAGCAACAAGACGGCGGTCATCAGCGTCACGCCGATCAGCGTATTGACGCGTGGGTCGGCAAACTGCATGAAAAGCAGAGGTTGGTCGCGGCGGATCGGAAAGGTCAGTTCCTGCCAGCCCATCCAGTCGAACAGGAAGATGAACAGCGAGGGATAAGCCAGCATCGCGAGCGCGAAGTAATGCCCGCGCAAGCGAAACGTGATGGCGCCGATCACGATGCTGGCGATGCCCCCGATAAATGCCGCCGCGGCCAGGCCCAGCCAGGGAGAGATGCCGAGCTTGATCGCCAGCAACGCCACCGTGAAGGCGCCGAGGCCGAAAAAAGTGGAATGGCCGAATGAGATCAGTCCGGTATAACCGCTGAACAGGTTCCAGGTCAGCGCGACCAACGCCCAAATCGGAATGGTGCTGAGAATCAACTGGTAGTAGGGGTCGCGAATCAGCATTCCGCCGGCGGCCATTACCAGCGCAATCACGAAGATCATGGCCAGGGCCGGGCCCTTGAACGGACTGTAGAGCATCAGGTGCGCTCCGCGCTCTTGCCGAACAGGCCTTGGGGACGCAACAGCACAACGGCCAAAAACAGCAGAAAGATGGTCGCGTTTTGCAACTGGAAAGGCAGGAAATAGGTAGAAAGCTGTTGCACCAGCCCCATCGTGAAGCCGCCCCAGAAGGCGCCCAGCATGCTGCCCAAGCCGCCGAGCACCACGCCGGCGTACATGATGATCACGAACTCGAAGCCGATATAAGGATGAAACGGGTAATACATCGCGATCAGGCCGCCTGCCAGCGCGGTGGCGGCGGAGCCGATGGCGAAGGCGCCGGCATAGGACTTCTCCACGTCGATGCCGACCAGCGTGGCAGCGGTCGGGTTGTCGGCGGCGGCGCGCATCGACGTGCCGGCGCGGGTTTTCTGGGCGAAAAGAAAAAGCCCGATGCTCGCGGCGATCGCGCCCAGGCAACCGATGGCGCGCGCCTGGTTCACGAAGAT
>JANNGR010000391.1:0-9784 GCA_031403955.1 Betaproteobacteria bacterium | reverse complement strand
GCCGCGGTGATGCGCGACACCTCGCGCCGCGTGCGATCCAGCTCCGAGACCGAGACGCCGAAACCGCGATCGGCCGCCTTGCTGTAACGGTTGAAGAACCACATCCGGCGACCAATCGGGTTGTCGAAGGCCACGCTGTATGCCGCGCCGATCCGATCCGGCGGCATCGCCTTCGCCGACTGGTGCCGGAATTCCAATTCGTCCTTCAGCGAACGCGATTCCTCCACCGACCAGGGCACGACGGTGGTGTTGAGCCACCAGGAAAGCGCGCAACATAGCACGCCGACGACCCAGATTGGCGCGGTGAGCCGCGCGAAGCCCACGCCCGCCGCCCGCATCGCGGTGAATTCGTTCGCCCGATGCAGTTTCCCCAGCACGTAGAGCAGCGAAATGAGCAGAGCGAGCGGCCCCTGACAGAAGCACGCTATCGAGGTAGAAAAAGGCGCGTTTGCTGGTGTCGGACTCGCAGAAAAAAACCAGGTTCAGCATACATGCCAGGTTGGGCATGGCGGGTATGCTGATCGACTCGATCCCAGGGCAATCGAATACCTGGTCATTACACTGGAACCCGAGCCAGCGCATGCTTGCCAGCTCGAAATCGAAACGCAGATAGTGCCAGTTGATCTTGGTCGGAATTTCGTTGTAACAGAGCTTTTGCGCAGCGCCGGGAATGTCTTCCCAGTCTTGTGGGCTGAGGTGGTCGTGGGTAACCGTCTCACTGCGGCTGCCGATGGCGCGAAACGGCGTGCTGCGTTGCTTGAACTGCCATTTGTTCATGCGTTGGCCGTCCAGGGCATTCAGGTAGCGCAAATGCGGCATCACACGCTCCTTGCCGTCCTGCAAATCGAATAACAAACCGACCGAACGTACGTCCAGGTCGGACAATTTCAACTCGTTGGCCTCCGGCTTGAACGCGAAGTAAGTCTCGACCCGGATACGCGAGGCCTTGCGGAACGTGATGCGCTTGATGGCCGTGTTGCGTTCACCCGGTATTGGGCGGGTGGCGATTTTCAGTGCGTAGGTGCCATCGAACGAACCATGGGTGCCGCTGTCCCAGTGCGTGATCTGGCTCAGCATGGGCTGGGTATGGCGCGCGTAGGAGCGCGTCATGGTGTCGATCGAACCTTCGTAATTGCCGACCAGCGCCGTCCAGCCGTTCATGCCCTGGTCGAAATCGTCGAAGTAGATCACGCGCGACAGTGGATCGAAACGCGACAGGCGTGGGTCGCCGTGGGTTGCGTGGGCGGAAACCATGAAACTATCCTTTCGCGGTACCGGCGGCAAGACCGGCAATCAGGTATTTTTGAACCAGCACGACAAACACAAGAATCGGAATCAGTTGCAACGTTGCCGCCGCGAACAGGATTCCCCAGTCGACACCATCAATGGCACCGACCATCTCGGAAATCACCAGCGGCGCGGTTTTGGCGTCGACGGCGGTGAAGATGAACGCGAAAAGAAAATCGTTCCAGGCAAATACCATGATGAACACCGAGGTCGCGATCAACCCGGCGTGCGACAGCGGCAACACAATATGCCACAGCGTCTGCAGCAGGCTTGAGCCATCGATGGCCGCGGCCTCCTCCAGTTCCCTGGGCAACTGGTCGATGAAGGCCTTCATGATCCAGGTACCCAGGCTGAGGAAAAACGCACAATACAGCAGGATCAACACCGTCCGGGTGTCGTTGAGCATCAGCCAGTTGACGGCCGGAAACAGTGGCAAGGTAATCACTATCGGCGGCAGCAGCCGCACCAGAATCATGAAAAACGCCGAAGCCGTCAACAGCTTGTCATGCCGCCGGGAATAGACGTAACCGGCCAGGAACGAAATGACCAGTGTCAGCGCCGTCGCACCCAGCGCAACCTCCACGCTGTTGAGCAGATTGCGGAAAAAATCAGGCCAGCGCTTCCAGAGGTTCAGATAATTTTGTGTCGTGGCCACAAAGACGAAGTTGGCGCTGGTTGAGAAAATATCGCGCGGCGCGCGCAACGAAGACAACACGATCAGCGCGATCGGAAACGCCGACCAGACCAAGACCGCGGCCAGCGCCAGCATGCGCAAAACGCCAATCAACCGCTTGCGCGCGCGCCGCACTACCTTGGATCGATTAGCTGCTTGCATGTTCGAACATTCGCTTGTACATCTGGTAGATGTACCAGGAACCCATCAACAGCGAAACAATCAGCATCAGCCAGCCGGTCGCCGCCGCCGCCCCGAATTCGGCATAACGAAATGCCTGGCGGTACAAGTACACCGCCAGCACCTCGGTGGTTCGCGCCGGGCCTCCGCCGGTCAACAACCAGACCTCGGAAAAGATGCGGAAGGCAAATATGTAGCGAAACACCAGCGCAACCAGAATCGCCGGTATCAGCAATGGCAGCGTCACATCCACGAACCGGTTCCATGCGCCGGCACCGTCCACCTTTGCCGCTTCGTACAAATCTTGCGGTATGCCGAGCAATGCCGTGTACAAAATAATGAAAGTGAATGGCAAATGGTGCCAGATCGACAACAGGATCACCATCGTCAGGCCGTGTGCCGGTTCCACCGCCCAGTCCAAGGCCGGCAAGCCAATCGCGCGCAAGGCCAGTGTCACCGGCCCGGCATACGGCTCCATCATGTATTTCCAGATCACCACCGCCACCACTTCGCTGATTGCATACGGCGCCAGCACAACCGCAATCATCAGGCGGCGCCATGGAATGCGGCCCGCAAACAACATCGCCACCGCCAGCGCCAGCAGGAATTCGCCGAACACCACCGCGTTCACGACAATCGCGGTGTTCAATGTGGCGGTCCAGAAATAAGGGTCGGTCATCACCGCGGCATAGTTCGCGAAACCCACAAATACCGGGCTCTTGCCGTAGGTGGAACGCGTCAGGCTCAACCAGAAGACGTACAGGGACGGCACGAACAACACCAGCACCAGCAACGCCTGGGCCGGCAACACCATGACCCAATGGCGCGCACCTGGTTTCATCAGTCCACGCGGTAGCGCTGCACCGCATCCCAGTTGATCTCGACCCCAAGTCCCGGACCGTCGGGCACAACCAGTTGGCCATCGACCAGGTTGGTGGCCGCGCCCACCACGACCGTCGTGAGTTGCTCACGCAATGGATTGGCAACCACCATACATTCGAAACTGGTGCAAGCCGGCATCGCGGCGGCCAACTGCAGACTGGCCGCGACACACACCGCGCCGGACCAGCCGACATGCGGCGCATAAGCCACGTGGAAGGCATGCGCCAGGGCCGCGATGTCACGCGTCTCGCTGATGCCGCCGGCACGCGCCACATCGGGCTGGATGATTCCCACCAGCCGGTCTTTGACAAATTGCGCCGCGTGTATTACGGTGTAGTCACTCTCGCCCGCGGCCAGGGCAATCGACAATTTGCGGCGCAAATCGGCGTAACCCGCCACATCCTCGGGCAGCAGCGGTTCTTCAAAAAACCAGTAGTCGAGCGCCTGCAAGGCATGGCCCACCTTGACCGCCTCGTCGAGCGAATAGGCCCAGTTGGCGTCCGCTGCGAGTTTGACGTCAGGGCCGGCCACTTGCCGGACCAGGGTGGCGGATTCGATGGCCCGCCCAACCGGCGACCCGAGCTTTACCTTGATCGCCGTGAAACCCAGCGCCAGCACCGCGCGGGTCTGCGCCTGCATGGTCTCCAGACTGGCCCAGTTGATCGAAGAGGCATAACAGTCGATGCGGGTGCGTCCCATGCCGCCCAGCAGACGATGCACCGGTTGCGCCAGCGCCTTACCCACGGTGTCCCACAAGGCAATATCGACACCGGCCAGCGCCTCGATCAGCATGCCGCCGGGGCGGCCCGACAAGGCCGAGCGCATCTGCTGCCAATGGCGCCGGATGTCGAACGCACTTTGACCCACCAGCATCGGCGCCAGCACTTCATTGATGAAGGTGGCGTACGCGCGCGCGCCAAACCGGGCCAGGCATTCCCCGTAACCGGTAATTCCATCGACCGTTTTTACCTCGACCAAGACCATCGACACCGGGCCAAAAACACCTTGCGATGTGCGCGTTCCCTCCTGCATCGAGGCCGTCAAAGGTATCGCTTGCACACTACTGATGGTCAATTCGCTCATGCTGGTAACCACTGCGCCATCCGCGACGCGTTGGCAAACAGCCCCGGCGCTCCGCCTGAATGAAAAAACACCAGAGGCGACGCGCCGCGCCAGCTACCTTCGCGCAACTGGGCAATCATGCCGCCAAGCGCCTTGCCGGAATAGATCGGGTCGAACACCAGACCTTCGGTGCGACCGGCCAGCGCAATCGCGTCCACCGCGTCACGCGACGGCAAGCCGTAGCCGCTGCCAATGTGGCGGTCGTCAAAATCGAAATCGTTGGCGTCAACACGGATGGGCAGACCCAGCAATTGCGCCGCCGCGTTTGCCCGTTCGACAATCAGTGGCACCATGAAGTCCGCCGCGCGCTGCACCGAGATGGCAACCACGCGTATTGGCAAACCCAGCGCCTTGAACGCCAACACAAAACCGGCGGTCGTCAGGCCCGACCCGGCGGCGCTAAAAACCGCTTGTGGCATCAGCTTGTGCTCGGCGAACTGGCGCGCCATTTCTTCGCCGGCGCTGACCATTGCGGCAGCCCCCAGCGTACCGGTGCGACCGGGCAGATGAAGCACATACGGCTTTAACCCACGGCGGGTGAAATCGGCCACGAATTCGTCCAGCCACAAGGGAATCAGCGCATCGTAGGGATCCTGGGTAGGAATGAACCGAAGCTCGGCGCCCAGCACCTTGTCGAGCAGATAGTTGCCCTGCAAATCTTCCTGTCCGGTACCACGCAGCAACAGCCCGACTTTCAGTCCGAGCCTGGCTCCGGCCGCCGCACAGGCGCGACAGAAGTTGGACTGCACGGCCGCCGTAGTGACCACCGCCTGCGCGCCATCCGCCAACGCCGCCGCCAGCAGGAACTCAAGCTGGCGCGGCTTGTTGCCGCCCAGGGCCAGGCCACTCAAATCCTCGCGTTTCATCCATATCGGCGGCCCACCCAACGCAGCGGACAATCGCGGCGCGGGCTCGAACGGTGTCGGCAAATGCGCCAGGCGGACACGCCCCAACGCCGCCGTCAGGCCGTCGGTCCTGATCACGGCAATAAAGGCTTGACCCGTTTGGCCACATCGTCCATGGCTTGCGCAACCGGTTTGCGGCCCAGCACGGCGGCCTGCAGTTCTTCCACAAACACGTCCCCCGCCTTGGCAGCGTTGTCGAACGCCGGTATCGGTACCCGCGCCACCTTCAGAGTGGCGGCTTCGGCGGCGGCGTACGCAACGGTGGACGCAAAACGCGCATCGGCATAAGTCGACGCGCGCACCGGGCCGTTGCCGTTTAGCGCTGCCTTCAAGGTATTTTCCTTGGATGAAAGTTCCTTGATAAGGCTCCATGCAAACGGCTTGTTGCGCGCGCTCCGGGGGATACACATAGCCCAGAATTCGGTCTTTGCAGGCGCCGCGTCAGGAAACCTGGCCTGCATCTCGCGCCCCGCCGGCAAGGCCATTACCTTGATTTCGCCCGGGTTTTTGGACTTGTCCTTGTCGTTGTAAAACTGGCTGCGCCCAAACGAATTGATCGTCATCGCGACGCGCCCGGACTGCATCCAGGTGTTGACCTCCTCGCCTTTGATCGCGGCCCAGTTGCGCGGAATCACGCCTGCCGCATACAGGTCGCGCATGGTCTGCACGGCGCGCAGCATCGGCGGCAAGTTGACGCCCAGTTTGAAATCTGAAGTGATGAAGTCGCCGTCATACGCGCGCGCCATGTCGATCACGTTCGGATAGTTGTCGCCTTCGATCAGGAACCCGAACACCTGCGACCCGTCGGGGCGGTTAAAGGTCAGCTTTTTCGCGGCCTCCACCACGTCTTCAAATGTCTTGGGTATGGCTACGCCACGTTCCTTGAATATGGCCTCGTTGTAATGAAATCCGGTGGTCGCGTGGCGCTGCGGAATCGCGTATTGCAGGCCACCGAACTTCATAGCGGCCATCAATCCGGGAAACACGTCGCCCGGATCATCGAGGGGATTGGCCTGCATCAGCGCATCAAGCGGTTCGAGCAGGTTCGCAACGTTGGGTGTAGCGCGCGTATTGACCATGAAGGCCAGATCGATCGAGGTTGACCCCAGGCTGGCTTCACGAAACAGCCGCTCGTGCAGCGGCCCGGTGTCGAGTGTCACCCATTCGATCGCAATGCCGTTGCGTTTGGACCAATCGGCGGTAGCGTCGCCACCCTTGGCGCCCGTCAACACCGACATATGGACCCGGTGCGACAGGATGGTGATCTTCTCCGGCTTGGTCTGGGCCCAAGCAGCCGCCGGTGCCCAAAGGGCCGCGGTGGAGCAACCAATCTGCAGAAAGCCGCGACGATGCAACATGGCGCGCTCCTATTGGGAGAGTGATAAATCATACTATCATAATAAAGGGCATGGGGGCCGGGCTTCCGCAACGCCCTATGCCGGCGTCGCACCCGCAATAGCCACGGAATCCCGCGACTGGGTAATGAAGATCGTCTGACGACCGTCGGCAAAACCAATTCCCACTGACTTTAGGGCAGCTTCGAGCCGCTTGAAGGCCTGGGCGCGCACATCGAACTGTTTCCCGGGCGCAGTCTCGAACTTGCAGCGGAATGTCTTGACCCCCGGGTCGATGCGATACAACTTGCCTTTAAGCGGCTCGCGCAGCAGGTGCCCAACCTCCGGATCCTCCAGCATCGCCTCGCCCACTTTCTTGATCAGCTTGCGCACGGTTTCGCTGTCGACGTCGATCGGCAGCGGCAGGTTGAACTTCTCGATCACCCAGTCGCGTGAGTTGTTGCGCACCGTACCAAGCGCGCCGTAAGGCACGAAGTGCAGCGGCCCGTTGTGGTGGCGTAGCGCCACCGTGCGCAGCGTGATGCGCTCGACCGTGCCTTTGGTGGTGGTGCCACTCTCGATGTATTCACCGACCCGAAACGCGTCTTCGGCCAGAAAGAATATGCCGGCAATCACATCGCGCACCAACGCCTGTGCCCCGAATCCCAGCGCCAGACCAATCACGCCGGCACCCGCCAGCAGCGGCGTAATCTCGATACCGATCGCCCACAATGACGACAACAACAACATCACGCCCAATACCACCGCGGCCGTGATGCGCACCAGCGGCAGCAGTGTCAACAAACGGGCTTCGGGGTTGAGTTCGCCATGCGGATCATGTGGCCCGATCCGTCGCAGCCGCTGGTCGATCGTGGTCCGGACCGCGATCCACACCAGGTTGGTCAGCAACGCCAGTGCCGCCACGCCCAGCAGGCTGAAAGCAAAACGCACCAGCGGGCCCTGGCGTGTCGCCAACTCGGCCACTGGGGTGTCCAATGCCACCGCGCAGGCGCCCAGTCCCAATGCCACCACCAGGAAGCGTGCCGCCGACAGAACAATACTGGGCACCAGGGTCGGATCAACCGCGTCCGCATGCTGGCTGGAGCCGTCATCGACGGCACGCCCGATCACATCGGCCCAAAAGAAGAACACCAGTTCACGCAGCATGATCTGCAACACGATTACCAGCGCCACCACGGCAGCGATCAGCGCCACCGCGGTGCTGCTCAACAGCCACAACGCATACACCGCCACGACCAGCGCCGCGACCACGAATGACTTGGGAAACCGCGGCAGGTGACGGCTGCCACCCGCACCACGTTGCGTGCGAGCGGAAAAAGAAAACACCGCCACCAGCAGCAGTAGCGCGGTGAACGTGGCAAGGACCAGGCGCAATACCCCGGCGCTATGGGGCGCGTCGGCAACCTGTTCCAGCAAGTCGGGTACCAGGCGAGCGGCGCCGAGCAAAAAGGCGACGGCGATAGTGGTCGCCGCGACCCAGCGCACCCGGCGCGGCGCGATCGGCACCAGCCGCAGCGACTCGCGTCCGGGTGCCAGCACAATAGTCACGACGACCCAGGCCAGGCGCAGCACCAACAGCATCAGCGCAACAGCCACCACCATCTCCTGTACGCCACTGGGCCAGGAAAGCGCAGCCGACGCGGCCAGCGTCGCCAGCGTGAACAGCAACACCCCACAAGCCAGCAACACCAGCCGCCGCAAGCCCAGGCGCAAGGCCTGGCGCGGCGACGCCGCCGGCGTTGACTGGATCACCCGCCAGGGCCCGAACGCATAGGTCCAGTACAACCATTCCACGCTGCCGCCAATCAACAACAGGATCAAACCGTAGGTGACAGCGCGCACCCCCGTGCCACTCATCAGCGCGGTGGACATGGAGCCCGACAAAACGCTCCATTCCTGCGGCGCCAGGGCCACATCGGCGCCCAGCGCGGCGATGCGGGCTTTCGCATCTGACAGCGCGCCGATCATGGCGTGGCCTGCGGCAAAATCGCCGCGCAATCGCCGGCCCAATCCTGCGGGCGGCGCGCAGCCGACGGGTCGGCGTAGGCCGGCAACAGGCGCGTCACGGACACTCCCGGTCCCAGCACCCTGGCCTGGCAGGCCAGGCGCACGCCGGGCCCGGCCAACACACGCGCCAAAGTGCCGTCCTCCAGGTCGTTGCGCGGCGATAACGACTCGCCACCACTTTCCACCTGAACGCGGCAAGTACCGCAGCGCCCGCGCGCCGAGCAGACATGCGCATGCGCGATATGGTTGCCGCGGCTGAGTTCCAGTATCGACAGACCCCGGCGTCCGCGCGCGACCTGGCCACCGTCATAAAGCACCTGAACCGGCGTCAAGCGGTGACGCAACATGCGCGCCGCCATCACGCTGGCAGCCAGCAGCACCAGTCCGCCATAGATCGCGATCACGCGCGTCTGCAAGGTCTCCAGTTGGGACGTCACCGCAATGATACGCAGCAGGTTTTCGGTGATGTGCGTTTTCCAGGCCGGGTCGTTGGCGAGTTTGTCCAGCACCTCCTTGCCAGCTTCAGCGAAGCCCAGCAACGCCACAATTGGAATCGCGAACAGTAGCGGCAATACCAGACCACCCACGCGGCGCCAGACCGGCTTCAATACCAGCCAGGAATACAGCCCCAACGCACCGTGTATCCATACGATCACGACCACGAACAATTGCTGGAACGCATACAGCGGCGCGAAGCTCCAGTACACCGCCAGCATCTGGCCATAGGAGGAGTCGAATTCTTTGCCGAGATCGCCAGCGACAGACGTGGCAACCACATGGTTGATCAACATCGGCGGCGTCAACAGGCCCAGCACCAGTTGCACCATGTCGGTCCGGCTCATGGCCATCGAGCGCCGGGCCGACATGGCGTACAACCCCAGCAATGCATGTACCGCGGCGGCGCCGATCAACACGATTGCGCCGAAACTCGTGCGCCAGGGCCCCAACAAGCGCGGGCGCCAGGATTCCATCGCTGCCAGGGAATGCAGGCCAAGCGACAGATTGGTCAAATGGCTGATCACGAACACCATCAGCACCAGGCCCGACACCAGCCGCAGGTTGCGTATCAGGGTTTTGCCGGGCATCTGGGGTGTGTCAACAGGTTGTCAGCCGCCACCGGCCGCCGCCGCTTGGGCAACGGCTTTCATGGTCTTGGCGGCGCTGGTGTAGCCACCGTCGCCACCGTCGACGAAATGCACATGCAGACTTTCGCTCGGGGACGTGACCAGGCAGGTCATCAGCGCGGTCTGCGACACATGCATGCCGTACCGCAATACGCCGGCGGCCATCTGCCGGTCCAGATAGGCCTTTATCTTCTCGATGCAGTCGATCGGGCAATCGATCACGAAACTGATGGTTTCGTCATGTTTACA
>JANNGR010000390.1:0-2717 GCA_031403955.1 Betaproteobacteria bacterium | reverse complement strand
GTCGTTCCGAAGTCGGTCAAGGTCGCGAGATAGCGCCCTTCGTGAAACTGGAGCTCGCGCGGCTGGAACGCGGTCACGATCGCGCGGTACGCCAGGCGGTCGCCGAGGTCGAGGACGCTGTTGACGGCGCCGCCGGCCTGGAGCACCTCGCTGGTCAGTTTCAAACTGGTGGGGTCGTCTTCAATGATCAGGATTTTCACAGAAGCAAGATCGTGTACGTGGCAGCCACCGCTGCGCACGCGGCTGAGGCCGTCACCAGGATCGGTCAACTGACCTTCCAGCCGGCGTTTGGCACGCAGGTGTCTACGTTGATCCGACTCATCCATGAGCGGCACGGCATTGCGGTCGGCGTGTGCCGCGACGGCGATCGGCGTAGCTTCCAGACGCAATACGAGCTACTCGTCAGCGGGCGCAACGTCACCAACGCGGGGCCCGGAGAAAGCAACCACAACTTCGGCCAGGCCGTCGATCTGGGCTTTGCGAACTTGCGTTGGCTGCGGGAGAACGGCACGCCAGTGGATAATGAAACGTCCTGGCTGCATCAGCTCGACGCCGACAAGCAGGCGAAAGGCGAAGCACTGTTGTTCTGGGACACGTTGCGAAACGAGGGCACCCAGCAGGGACTCTTTCGCGGGCCGCTGAGCGACCGGCCGCACCTGCAGGCATGGTCCGACGCGGGCATCGACATGGCCGCCCGCCTGGCCGACCTGCTCACGCGCGCGGGGCGTATGCGCTGGACCGGCCGCAATCAAAACTACCAGTGCGACCTGGGGTTTGGCGGGCGCTACTTCGAGGTCGGATCGGCGGCGCAAATCTGGAACCGCCAAGCGACGCTGACCTTGGCCACCTTGACGCAGGCCCGCGCCCAACCGCGTGCGCAACCCGTGATGGTTCCGATGGCTGCGCGACGCGGCGTCGCGCCTGCGGCCGCTGCCGTTACGGGGCAAGACCTGACGGTCATGCGTACAGCCCTGCGCGCCGACTTCGACGCTGCCGACGCCGCCTGGCAGACGTGGCGCCCGAGGTAGATCTGAAGCCCGTTGATTGGGTGGGGCGCGTCCACCACCGACAGTGACTAAGCCGGCACCCGCACCGCGATGCCGAACGCGTGCCAGCGCGTCAGGCCGCCGCCGCTTGGGCGTATGCCGTCCTCGATGTCGAAGGCCTCGATCACCAACCCTTCGAGCTGTGCGCGCAAGGCGGCTTCGCTGAGCGTGAACACCCCGGGCTCCGCGGCCCAGGCATGGCTATCACCGAAGAGGTCGCCGGCGAAGCGGCCGTTCGGACGTAGCGCGTGCGCAATGCGGCCAAGTAGCGCAGGCCAGCGATCCGCCGGGCAATAGGGCAGACTCCACCCTGACCAAACCAGGTCGCAGGCCGGGAACTCGAAGTCCTCGAACCTCGCTTCGTGGGTCTGCAGTCGCGTGCGCGCGTCGAGCGGTAACTGTGAGCGCAGCATCGCGAGGCCCTCAGGGTCGGTGTCGACGGCTCCACCCCAGTCTCAACCAACAGAAGGGGGTCGTCTGTAATCGTGATCAGAGGGCTAATGGAGAAAGTACCGTATTCCCCAGGGTCAGTAGGTACGGACAAACACTCCAAGATATAGACGCCAGCTTGGATAGGCATGACATCCCCATTATCACGGAGAGTCGCCGAATCCTCTTTCGCCCACTCCAGAAGGTATGCTGGCTGCTCCACATAGGCCATCATGACCTTACTGGTCACGGTGCCTACGTAGTTCTCCGAGCTGAGCTGCACCTTGTTGGCACTTGATCCTTTGACCACAATGCCAAACTGGGGCCTCTCGTCAAAGGCGTACTTGTTCTGTATAAAAGGTACTACCTTCTCATAGACAGGGTGTTTACTGAACCCGTCTTGAAGCTCCAGGATCAAACGTCGCTTGAGCGAACTTATTAGGTAGTAGTAGATGGCGGGGCTCCTAGCGCTACTCCCCGACCTTTTGAGAAGTCAGGTACTCACTCGTGTTCCTGCATAGCCAAGACTAAAAGACCTTCTGCGACGGAGGTCATCGGGTCCTTGGCGCATCGGATCTCCGAGATGGGGATGGGGAACCCCTTCTTCACTGCATTGTACTCTTCCTCAAAGACCTTCATGAACCCCTCAGCCTTGGTGGTACCACCAGAGACAACGAAGGGGAGGGAGTCAGGAAGTTCGACCGTGTCCCGCTCCATCTTGAAGCGCTGAGCAATCTTCTCCAGACTGTACCGGATCAAGGATCGGATGTAGAGAGCAATGGCCTCCACCTCTCGGCTGTCTTTGGCATGGTTTTCCCGTGTACCCTTCGTAGGGTCAGAAATGTCAAAACCACCCCTCTCCTTAATAGAGCAGATACGAGAAGCTGTGGACCCAAGTGCATTGGCAGCGTGAGTGTCGATCCAATCTCCGCCACGAGCCAACGAGAAGCTCATACCCATCATCGTCTGATAGGACAGAGCCACGTTGCACATCCCCGATCCATAGCTGATCGAAATACCTGAGAAGTTCGTGTCAGCACACTGACTGTAAATGATCGCCATCGCCTCATTCATCGGATGCGCAGTGTACCCGTGTTCTTCGATGATCTTACGGAAGATCTCAGTGTGGTACACGACGTCCTGGTCCACCATGTCAACAGGAGCAGCGGGAACGCTGTAATAGCAGTGCTCCTTGTCCACCACCGGCACGTCTAAGACGTTGTGGATAATCCAAGATAGAAC
>JANNGR010000389.1:0-3663 GCA_031403955.1 Betaproteobacteria bacterium | reverse complement strand
GGTGCATGGTGGAACGCCGCCAACGCCGAAAACATGCTGGCGCTACGGGTCAACCGCGCCAACGGCGAGTGGCAAGGATACTGGGCAACCAACTACCGCTACGCCGCTTGAGTCAAACCACATCACTTTGAATCGCACCCCCTGCTACCAGGCGTCCACCGCCAGCGTTGGCGGCATGTCGGTTCTGTTGGAGCTGGCCTGCAAAACACGCACCAGCCAAGCGCGGGTATGTGCTGGGTCGATCACGGCGTCAATTTCCAGCGTTGCGGCCATGTTGATTGCGCTGCCGGTGTCGTATTTGGCCTGCACCAGTTGCTCGAATAACACGTCGCGTTGCGGGCCCTCGGGAACCGCGTCGAGTTCCTTGCGGTAACCCAGACGCACATAACCTTCCAGCCCCATGCCGCCAAACTCGCCGCTCGGCCAGGCGGCCGTCAACATGGGCATATGGAAGCCACCCGCCGTCATGGCCATCGCGCCCAGGCCGTAACCCTTGCGTAGCACCACGCTGACGTACGGCACCCGCAGGTGGGCGGCGGCGATGAACATGCGGCTGACATGGCGCACCTGAGCCTTTTCCTCCACGTCGGGCCCGACCATGAAACCAGGGGTATCGACCAGGCTCACCAGCGGCAAGCCGTGTGCGTTGCACAATTGCATGAAACGCGCCGCCTTGTCGGCCGCGTCGGCATCGATGGCACCACCCAGATGTTGCGGGTTATTGGCCAGCATGCCGATCGCGCGACCCTCCAGCCGCGCCAGCGCGGTGTGGATGCCGATGCCAAAGCCGCCGCGCAATTCGAACAGGCTGCCCTGGTCAACCAGCCCGGCCATCACGACGCGGCTGTCGTAAACCCGCAAACGGTTCTCCGGCACGACCCCGCGCAACATCAACGCGTCGCTCGCCGACCAGTCTTTCACCCGGCCCTGGAAAAACGCAAGATAGTGTCGCGCGGCAACCACCGCCTGCGCTTCATCCGGCACCAGCACATCAATCACGCCATTGGCATGTTGCACGCCGCTGGGGCCAATCTGCTCGGGCTGGTAGACCCCCAGGCCACCACCTTCGACCATCGCCGGGCCACCCATGCCGATATTGCTGCCGGTGGTGGCGATGATCACGTCACTGCAACCCAGTAGCGCCGCGTTGCCGGCAAAGCAGCGCCCAGCCACTATGCCGACCACCGGCACCTGGCCATTTAGCCGTGCGTAACTGGCAAACGTGGCGATGTGCAATCCGGCCACCACCGGCATGTCCACGTCACCCGGCCGCCCGCCGCCGCCTTCGGCAAACAACACCACTGGCAGCTTGTTCTGCAAGGCAATACCCAACATGCGATCGGTCTTTTGGTGGTTGCGCATGCCTTGTGTGCCGGCCAGCACGGTGGCGTCGTAGGACATCACCACGCAGCGCGATTGCTCCGCTCCGAACAACCGGCCATTGATGTTGCCAATGCCGGTGACCATGCCGTCGGCGGGTGTGTTGCGGATCAGGTCTTCGGCACTGCGCCGGGTCTGCTGGGCAGCCACGGCAAGGGCGCCGTATTCGATGAACGAGCCGTCGTCGCACAGCTCCGCGATGTTCTGGCGCGCGCTGCGCAAGCCCAGCGCGTGGCGTTTGGCCAAAGCCTCGGGCCGATTGGTGTCGAGCGTAAACGCATGGCGGTCGATGACTCGGCGCAGATCGGCCCGGATCGTTGCGCCGGCAGGGCTTGGCGCCATTTCAGGCATAGGTGCATCCGCCGGCCCGGTTGCCTCGGCCAGCGCGTCGTACCACAACAGCACTTGGCCCGCATTGACGGTCTCGCCGGGAGCGAAAAACAACTCGCGGATGCAGCCAGCGCTTGGCGCGCGCACCTCGTGTTCCATCTTCATCGATTCCAGAGTTACCAACAGTTCACCCGCCGCGACGGCAGCACCGGGTTGCACCTGCCATTCGACCACCTGGGCCTGCAGTGGAGAACGAATTTCCATCATCGCCCTGATTCTGCGGTAGGTTCCGATGCCATGGCGGTCAAGCCGGAGACAGCCTGCGGCCGCTGAACCCGGACCTGCCGCACGGGCCGTGCCGGACCCGACCTGAGACAATCCCGCCATGAACCTTGTACCCCTGATTGAATTGACGCGTGGCGGCACGCTCGAATGCCTGCATTTTGGCGCTGTCGCGGTTGTCAACCGGCACGGCAAATTACTCGCCCAGGCCGGCGATGCCCACTGGATGACGTTCTCGCGCTCGACGCTAAAGGCACTGCAGGCCTTGCCGTTCATGGAGGCGCAAGGCCCGGCCGAGTTCGGTTTTGACAGCGCCCAGATTGCGATGTTATGCGCCAGCCACAACGGCGAGGACAAACACGTGGCGCAGACCCAGGGCATGCTGGAAAAAGCCAATCTGACCTACAAGGCGTTGCGTTGCGGCTGCCACGTGCCGGCCATTTTCGAAGCGCTGGGAACCGCCCCGCCGGCAGATTTGGTGTACGACGAACGGCACAATAACTGCAGCGGCAAACACGCCGGTTTCCTGGCTTATTGCGTCCAGCACGGCCTGAGCCTGGACGACTACGAAGCCCCGGCACATCCGTTGCAGGCAGCCATTCGCCGCGACGTGGCGCGCGCCACCGGCATGGTTGCTGACGAGTTCAAGATGGGCATCGACGGCTGCTCGGCGCCCAACTACGCGTTGCCACTGGCCAACCTGGCACGCGGTTACGCGCGCCTGGCCAGCGGCGCGCAAGACAGCGAATTCGGCGCCAGTTTCGCGCTGCTGAGCCAGGCCATGACAAGCCACCCGGACCTGGTCTCCGGCACCGGCCGCAACGACCTGGCCTTCATGCGCGCGGGCCGCGGCGACTGGGTCACGAAAATCGGCGCCGACGGTGTGCAGGTGGTAGCCAGCAAGAGCCGCGGCGAAGCGCTCACTATCAAGATCATCGACGCCAACAAGCCGGCCCTGTATGCCGCCACGGTTGAAGCGCTGGAGCAACTGGGCTGGCTGGACGACACACAGCGGGCCGAGTTGCAACCCTGGCGCGCGCAGGAAATCGTCAACGCGCGCGGGCTGAAGGTCGGCGAGCGCAAGGCCGCTTTCAGGCTAAAGTCAGCGGCCTGACCATCTTCCTTTCTACGCACACTGTATGACTGGTTGGATAAGAAGTGGTCCCGCAATTTTGAACCGCGCTATAAGTGGAAACTTTGGGCAAATAGCCTAGCCGAAGGCGGCTGGGCGGACAGGAGTTTTCGATCGTCAAGAAATCAGCACGACGCACACGGCGTTTTCGTGATCGGCCAAGGTGCGATGCTTGGCTGCATGCGGTTGAATTTCCTACCCTTTACCTTAATGCCAAATTTCGACCACAATAAAGTGTCTAATATGGCTTGATTAAAGGGCATGACATGGAACAGGTTCTCGCTTCCCGCTCGGTGAGCATCACCGAACTTAAACGCAGCCCCAGCGCCGTCCTCGAACAGGCCGGTTCCGAACCGGTGGCGGTGCTCAACCACAACCGGCCGGCTGCGTACCTGCTGTCGCCGCGCGTCTATGAAGCCATGCTGGAACGGCTGAATGCCGATTTGCGGCAGTCAATACAGGAAGGTATCGCCAGCGGTCCGGCCATTGCGGCCGATCAGGTGTTCGCCGAACTGAATGCCCGTTATGCCGAACCCGGC
>JANNGR010000388.1:0-1520 GCA_031403955.1 Betaproteobacteria bacterium | reverse complement strand
ATTGATCCGGATTGAGCCAAGACGCGACATCAAACAATTCAATCTGGCCGTCCAAAGAAGCATGCCATCATGGCCGCCCCCGTGACCCCTAGTAGTTCGTTCCATCAATACAGTTACTAAATAGATGATAATCGCCATGCTTCCTCTTCAATTCATGAAGGCGGTGATCATGGCAAGAAAATCTGAACGGCCGTCGTTGGTGCTGACGCAGGAGCAGCGGGCCACGCTCCAGGAGTTGTCTGCTTCGCGGGTGGCGCCTATGCGAGAAGTGGAACGTGCCAAGGTGATGCTGGGCTATGCCGATGGTATTTCGATCACCGAACTTCAGCGCCGTCTTGGGTTCAGCCGACCAATGATCTACCGGTGCGTCGACAAGGCGCTGGCCGCAGGTGTTCATATGGGGCTCAAGGACAAGTACCACCGGCCGCACGAACCCGAGATCAGCGACGAAGCCAAGGCTTGGGTGGTCAGCATCGCGTGCACCAAGCCCAAGGACCATGGTTTGGCGGCCGAGTTGTGGTCGATCTCGGCGCTGGCGCGGTTTGTTGGCGAACGCGCCCAGGGCGCTGGCTTTGCTCGTCTGGCCAATGCAGGCAAGAGCACCGTGTGGCGCATCCTGGACGACCATGACATCAAGCCGCACAGGATTCGCTATTACCTGGAAAAGCGCGACCCGGATTTTGACCGCAAGATGCAGGAAGTCCTGATGGTCTACCGGGACGTTTCGCTCTACACCGAAGGCGCTGTCCACGACGCACGGCCCACTCCCATTTACACCGTGAGCGTTGACGAGAAGCCCGGCGTTCAGGCCATCGGGGTGACCGCGCCCGATTTGCCGCCGGTACCGGGCAAGGCAACCAGCGTGGGGCGTGACTACGAGTACGTTCGTCACGGCACAGTGTCGATCCTGGCCGGAATCGACCTGCACTCCGGACACATCTTTGCCAACGTCGAGGAGCGCCACCGCAGTGTCGAATTCATCGCTTTGCTCAAGCAACTCGACGCGCACTATCCCCAGGACGCAATCATCCGCGTGGTGTTGGACAACCATTCGGCCCACATCTCCAAGGAGACCATGACCTATCTCAGCAGCCGCCCCGGGCGCTTCGAGTATGTTCATACGCCCAAGCATGGTTCTTGGCTCAACTTGATCGAGTGCGCCTTCTCAAAGATGGCGCGCACATTCCTACGACACATCCGGGTTACATCCAAAGACGATCTGAGACAACGCATCCTCACAGGCATCGCAGAGATCAATGCCGCTCCCGTGGTGTTTCGATGGAATAAGTTCGATTTAGGTCTCACTTGATATGTATTTGTTTTAATGGAACGAAGTACTAGATCAGCGAACCCCGGTTGACGATGCCGCCATCGATCGTGAACACGGTCCCAGTGGTGTAGGACGAACGATCGGAGGCGAGCAGCACCACGGTCGATGCGATCTCCTCGACGGTGGCCCAACATCCGCGAGGCGATGGCGGCCGGCTGGCAGGGCGATCACGTCGGCGCCGCGCACTGTG
>JANNGR010000387.1:0-3234 GCA_031403955.1 Betaproteobacteria bacterium | reverse complement strand
CGAAGAGGCAAGAACCATCGTTAGCGCCTCACCGCGAGGCGCGGCGGCACTCATGCGTCTCGTCATTCAGAAGCTCTGCGCCCATCTCGGCGAGAAGGGGAAGAGCATCGACGATGACATTGCCAGTTTAGTTTCAAAGGGTCTCAATCCACTGGTGCAAAAGGCGCTTGACGTAGTACGCGTCATTGGCAACGAGGCCGTCCACCCTGGCACCTTAGACCTGAAGGATGACCGCGACACCGCACTTCGCCTCTTTGGATTGGTCAACGCCATAACCGATCAGATGATTTCGCATCCGAAATCCGTCAAAGAAATGTATGACCAGCTTCCTTCTGAAAAATTGGCAGCCATTGAGGCTCGAAATGAGAAGGCAACCGGAGAAGGTAAACAGTGACGCCCAACATTTCTGTCAAGTTCGCTGCCATCGGTCGCGGGACCGAACAAAAGCGCGCGGCCCTTTACCTCGGTCGTTGGGCATCTCACATTCACTACTCACTAAACAGGCACATCCACATGAACATGAAATTTATTCTGTGCGTTTTTACCTCTATGCTTGTCTTGTTGATCACCACTGAACCAGCCTTTGCGCAACAGTCGCTGCAAGATCGCCTGTTTCAACGAGCGATTGAGGCTACAAAGTGCGAAGAGATTCCCAACCCCCGTTGGCCGGTCAAATTCCCCCGGGTCTGGTCACTTCAAAATCCCCCACCCTTGCTGAGCGTTTGACGGTGCGCTAAGGCGTCTTTCTTTCGCTTTCTAAGGTCAGTCCGGCAGGACGTTATCTTCGCCCCTCGACTAACGAGGGGGATATGGAGTGAACGTCTTGAAACCGCATCTGCATACAATGATATTGACGCTACTGGCCGCCGGCAAGAGCCAGCGCGAGATTGCGCGCATCACGCAAATTGATCGCAAGACGATACGCGGTCTTGAACGGCGGTTTACAACTGAGCAGGCAAAATCCCCCAGGGTGGCCACCGGTTCGGCTGGCCAAATTCCCCCACTCCGGCCACCGGGACCGGACCGGCAATCGACCTCCGCGTGCGAGCCGCATCGCGCCTTCATACAGGCCCAGTTGGCGCTTCGCCGCAACTTCACCGCCATCTACCAGGACCTGGTCGATCAGTTCGGCTTTGTCGCCAGCTATAACAGCGTCAAGCGCTTTGCCGGCAGCTTGATCGAGGACGACCCGGCGCAATTCGACCGGCTGGAATTTGCCGCTGGCGAGGAAGTGCAAGTCGATTACGGCGAAGGCGCGCGCACCCGTTATCCAGGCACCGACCGCTATCGCCGACCACGGCTGTTCGTGATGACGCTTCGCTATTCGCGTCGCAGCTTCCGGCGCGTGGTGTGGAAGTCCAGCCAGGAAACGTGGGCGCAGCTGCACGAGCAAGCCTGGCGGTACTTCGGCGGCTGCGCCAGTTACGTCGTGCTCGACAACCTGAAAGAAGGCGTCATCAAGCCCGACCTGTACGAGCCTGAGTTCAACGCCGTCTACGCTGCGGTGCTCGCGCACTACGGCGTCGTGGCCGACCCGGCCAGGGTGCGCGACCCGAATCGCAAGGGCAGCGTTGAGAACGCGATCCAGCACACGCAGAGTACCGCGCTCAAAGGCCGGCGCTTCGAATCGATCGAGGAGCAGAACGATTTCCTCGAGCACTGGGAAACCAAGTGGGCGGCGCAACGCATTCACGGCAGCGCCAAACGTCAGGTTGAAGTCATGTTCCAGGAGGAAAGGCTGGCATTGAAGCCTTTGCCGCTACAGGGCTTCCAGTACTTCACCGAATGCGAACGCACCGTCTGCGACGACACCTGCGTACGGATCGATCACAGCAGCTATGCCGCCCGTCCCGCCCGCATCGGCAGTATCGTGCTGATACGTCTGTTCGAGCATCACCTCGAGATCCGCGATCTCCCCTCTCAGTCGCTGCTGCGCACCCATCCCCGTGCGGCACGGTCGGGCAGCGTGATCCTGCCCAACGATGAACGACCGTTCAATCCCTCACGTGAAACCCGTCGCATTCTGGCCCAAGCCGAGGCGATCGGTCCGGCAACGGAACAGCTGTGCCAGCGCCTGTTCGACAGTGAGGGGCGCGTCGGCCAGCGCCGACTATGGGGCATCGTCGGCCTGGCCAGGCGTTACCCCCGCCGGCTGATCGATCAAGCTTGCGCCATGGCGTTGCAGGATGGCGGTCGCAGCTACAAACAGATTAAAGCTTTGACCGAACGCCTGCTTGCCCAAGCCCTGGCCAACCTCGATGCGCCAGTGCAGGGCGAGCTGGTGCTGACACAGGACGACCCGTTGATCCGGGGAGGCGATGACTATGCCGACCTGTTCACCCGTGGCGCTCAAACCAGCGCCGATTTGCAACCCACCTTGGAGCAATCCCCACCATGAGCATGACCATGAACGAAATCGAGCGCGCACTGCGTGAATTGCGCCTGTCTGGCATTCGCGCGACCCTGGACACCCGCATCCTGCAAGCCCAAGCCAATCAGGAACCCTTCCTGGATACCTTCTCCATGATTCTCCAAGATGAGCTTGACCGGCGTCGCTCGCGTTTGATGGCGCGCCGTTTCCAGCAGTCAGGTCTGGACGAACGCGCGACCCTGACCGATTTCGATTGGCGCTTCAATCAGAAGCTGCCGCGTCAGGCCTGCTTTGAATTGCATACCCTCAAATTCGTCGCCGAAGGTCAAAACGCGCTCATCATCGGCAAGCCCGGCACCGGCAAAAGCCACATCGCCAAGGCCGTGGCCTACCATGCCACGCTGCAAGGCCATGACGTGCGGTATCTGGAGGCTGACAGCGTCTTCGTGCAATACACGCTGGGCAGCGCCGCCGATCAGCAGCGCCAACTGCGTCCATTGCTCGACGCCGACCTGGTGGTGCTCGACGACTTGTTCCTGGCCAGGCGTATCAGCGACAGCGCCGGCGAGTTATTGCAAACGCTGGTCCATCAGCGTTACAAATTGCGGCGCAGTATCGTCGTGACGTCAAACCGCGTGGTGCAGGATTGGGGAAAATACTTGGGCGACAACACAATGGCCACCACCATTCTCGACCGTTTGATGCACCGCTCGCATCTGCTCGAATTCGAAGGTAAGAGTTACCGGCTCAAGGAGGCCGCCACACGCCTTGCTCAAAACCCAGTAATCAACTGATAATCAGCACGTCCTGCCTGGGGGAGTTTGGGTGGCCAAAGGTGGGGGAATTTGAAGTGGCCAACGGGG
>JANNGR010000386.1:0-4215 GCA_031403955.1 Betaproteobacteria bacterium | reverse complement strand
AGGTCGACCATCGGCCGGATGCCGACCACGCCCTTGAGGTACAGCGAGACCTTGTCCTTGCAGCTCTTTTGCTCGGCACCGCGGCCCTGGATGATCTGCGCCATGTCCATCCAGGCGCCGGGTGTGCCGGTGCGCACCGGCTGGCCGCTGGCCTCGTCGGTGATGCGAAAGCGCACGTCGGCGAAGTCGCCTTCGCTCAGGATCCGGGGGGTGCCTGACGGGGTGAGCGAGAAATCGATCGCCACGCCCTTTTGCACCAGGCGTTCGCTGTTGACAGCGCTGGACGCAGCGGCTTCGGCAGTGGTGGCCGTGGCGCCTGGATTCGGAGCATCGGCGGCCCGTGCGGCCGGACCGGTGGTGACAGCGGCGGCCATGGCCAGGGCCAGCGCAGTCAGCGCCGCGGGGAAGCTGAACTTCATTTGATGCACCTCTCGTCAAGGACAAGTCGGCAGCCTTGCGGCACCGGGGTTTGTGGGTCTTCTCCCGGCGGGCCTGTGCCGAACCGGGGTGCCCGTGGTTCTTTGGTCTGCCGCAGCGGACCCTGTCGAATCGACTCTTTGCGCACCACGCTCGAGAACGCGGTATGGAAAAAGCAGGCGGGCGGTGAGAGGTCAGGCTTGCCCCCGCCCGAAAGGAAGAGCGGCCACGGGTTGCCCCGCAGCCGCCAAACGCCTTGTTTACTTCACGCGAACGATGCTCCAGATCCCGTTCACGTTGCCGAACGAACCCATGTCACGGCTCAGGTAGTCGCCCTTGATGGCATTGCCACCTCCGGCGCTGGGCAGGACCACGTCGTAGTGCAGGTGACCGCCCCACGCTTCCTGTCCAGCCGTCGCAAAGCCCAGCGGATTGGTGCCGATGGCACGCGAGCCCACGCTCGTCATGTTGCAGGCACCGGTGAGGGCATTGCGCGACTCACCCGGGCAGATGTACGGGTCCCGCTGCCACACATGGCCATGCAGGGCGAAGGTCGAACCCCGCTTGGCACCCCGCGGCGACGTGATGTGGATCCGCGCCTGCTTGCCCGCCGTCGCCTGGAAGACCGGGGTTTCCGGGTCACCCGTGCAGACGTTATTGGCATCGCAGGTCACCGCGGCAGACAACAGGGTGTTGCTGTAGGCCTGGTGCGAGTTCGGAATCTGCGCGTAGTTGATGCCAGCCAGTTGAGGCGCCGCACCGACCGGGCCGAAGGCAGCCTGCGGCACCAACCCGAAGCGGAACCACAGCGGCTCAGCCGCGTAGTTGAGCGACAGGTTGCCGGTGTCGGCGCTGTCTTCAGGAATGCCCACGCCTTCGCCGTTGATGTGCTCGACCGGGTACCCATCCTTGTAATAGTGGGAGCCCATCTTGCTGAGCATCAGCGAGAAGTCGCGGAACGCGCCCGCCGTCGTTATCGAGCAGGTGCCGTTGCCCGCCGGGCACACCGTTGCTTGCGCACGCGTGCCACGAGTCCCCAGGCCGTCTTGACGGTCGGCCACGAGGGTGTTTTCCACCCATCTGGCACCAGCCGGCAGGATCACCGAGGCACCGACCATGCCCTTGCCGCTCTGCTTGATCAAGTCGGCAGGCGTCAGGTTCGAGCCACCGAATTCGATCGGCGTCCCGACCAGGGTCACGGCACCATTCACCGGCTTGCCACCGATGTCGCCGGCATACCACTTGTAGGTGGTGCTGCCGCCAGGCGCTGCGAGCTGGCCGTTGGCACGATTGCGGCCCACCGGCATGCCGTCGTCACGCGTCACGTCGAAAGACACCAGCTGCGGGTGCAGACCGGCGAAGGCCGAAGGACGCATCAGGTTGACGTTGAACACGGTCGAGCCTTCCGGATGGAAGCGGTCACGCTTGACGATCCCTTCCAGGAACGAGAACGTGGCCAGGTCCGGCATGGCCGACGTGGAGGTCGGGTTCACCGCAGCGGTGCCGGAGGAATCCAGGCCGTCGTAGCCGCCCAGGTTGATCGACGCACCCGAACCATCGGCCGTGTTGAACACGGTGGTATCGGTCGCGAGCGTCAGGACCTCGAACGACGAACCGCTGTCCAGGATCTGTCCCTGGCCGGGCGGAACATTGACGAGGTTGGCTGTCGGCAGCTTGTTGCGCAGCGTCACCGTGATGCACTCGCCAGGCAGCGCACGCAGCACCAGAGGCTCCACCGGCGCCGTGGCCAGCAGCTTGCCGTTGGCGTCGAGGTCGGCGGTGCGAACGTACATGATGCCTGTCGGGTCATGCAGCGGTCCCTGGTGGGTGATGGCGATCGGCGCGCCCGTCAGCAGGTCGCGGCTCATGCCGGTGACCGTCGAGTTGCGCTTGTTGTACACCAGCGTGCCACCGGCATTGTTCAGCGGGCCACCGACGTGCATGGTGCCCACCGGGCCTGCCGGGGTGATGGTCGCGCCCAGCGCATTGGTCAACGCAGTGTTGGCCAGCACGGCCGTCACGTCGTAGTTGCGCATGGGCGCATTGGTCGGGCAGACGCCGTTCCAGGCTGCACCGTTGGCCACCACGGCCGGGCCACTGAGCGTCCCGGGCAGCTTGACCAGGTCGGCGCGCTGCTTCTCGTACGAACGCATGATGCCCCAGGTACCGTTCCACCAGCCGTCCACGCTGGAGTTCACCGCGTAGGCGTGGTCAGAGAAGTCACCCCGCGCAGCGTCCACCGGCAGAACCGGCGTGCTGAGCGTGAACTGCTCGGAGATGCCGGCCGGTTGGCCGTTTTGCCAGCCGGAGTTCTTGGCGGAGCCATGACCCGAGCCAGCCTTCAGCCACTTGAGGCCATGGATGGTCGAGGCGTGCTCTTCTTCGTGACCACCGGCCTGGATCTTGACGCGCACCAGGTCACCGTTATAGACCCGCATCGTCGGCGTGAACGGGTCACCGCCGTCGAGCTCGCCGGAGTTGATGTGCGGCGGGAACTTCGTGCCGTTGATCACCGTGTTGCCGGTGGGCATCTGGTTCATGCGGTTGAGCGCACGATCCTTGCGCGACTGCAGCGCATAGGCCAGGTCACCCCGGTTGCCGTCAGCCTGCATGCCGGGCTTTCCGTCCGGGCCGATCTTGCGCGGGTCATAGACCCGCAGCGCAATCGGTTCCTGACGGTAGTTCACGACCAGCATGCCGGGGTCCAGCACGTCGATGGCCATCGGGCACGGACGTTCCGGGCAGAACCGGGCCAGCGGATCGGGATTGCGCTGGATGTTCTGCGGGCTGTTGGTGGTCTGGATTTCCGCATACAGGTCGGGAAACACGTTGCTCAACTGCTGGCGTCCCGGCGGGTTGATCGAGAAGCGGAAGGCCTGGTTGACCTGACCGTTGAACTGCAGGTTGCCCGTATTCAGGGCCACCGGCGGCAGGTCAGGACCCGTACCCACCAGCGGCAGGCCGTCCTGGCCGGCGCCGACATAGACACCCGCCTCGTAGGCGTGCTGGAAGTCGCTGTACTCGAAGTAGAACTCGCGGAACGGGGTCTGGCAGTCGACTCCGGTGTTCTGCGTGACCGACGTGCAGGGCGCGGCCTTCACCGTATTGCTGGCGTACGCGCCGGTCTGGGCCTGCGGCTTGATCTGCGCTTGCCAGCTGGTGGGGCCACCGTCGCTGAACACGCTGCCGTCCAGGCGCGTGTCGGTACGGCCGGGGGCGCCCGTGGCGGGGTTGTAGCCCAGCGGCGTGCCGGTCTCGTTGTGCGCCCAGGCCGAGCCCGCAGGTTCGGTCAGCACGGTGGAGTACAGGCCGATCTGCTGGTGGGTCGACGGGCCGTAATGGTCGTGCGTGAACACGATGCCCAGGCCACGGTCGACGCCATCGGTGTTGACGATCGGGTCGGCGAACCACTTCTGGATCGTCGTGCGGGCACCCAGCCATTCTTCAGGGAAGCGACCGCCGAGTTGCGTCGCCACCTTGGCCCAGTACGGGTGTTCCTTCGGAGTCGGGCAGGCACCGGAACCGTCGCGCGGGTCACCCGAATACGTGCCGACGCAGTTGTTGAACGAGCGGATGGCATGGATGCGCTCGCGCACCGTTCCCGGGCTGAGCGTGCCGTCTTCGTAGTTCCAGCCGTTGGCGGCGCCGTCGGTGGTGGTCAGGTCCCACTTGGGCAGGTGGATGTGCTGGCCGATGATGTCGGTCGGCGTGCGCACCTGGTAGTCGTCGATCTCATAGAACTCGGGCCTACGGCAAGCTCCATTATGTGCAGATGTTCCACCGCGATCATCCGCTCAT
>JANNGR010000385.1:0-7785 GCA_031403955.1 Betaproteobacteria bacterium | reverse complement strand
TACCGATGGCAAGTACGTGCTCAAAGGCGAAGGCGACCTGTCGCTGTCGGCGGAGGAATGGACCAGCATCCTGGCCACCTGGGTCGACAAATACCCGATTATCAGCATCGAGGACGGCATGGCCGAGGGTGATTGGGATGGCTGGAAGATATTGACCGACCGCCTCGGCAAGAAGGTTCAGATTGTCGGTGATGACCTGTTTGTGACCAATACCAAGATCCTGCAGGAAGGCATCCGCAAGGGTGTCGCCAATTCGATCCTGATCAAGATCAACCAGATCGGCACGTTGACCGAAACCTTCGCCGCGATCGAAATGGCGAAACGTGCCGGCTACACCGCCGTGATCAGCCACCGCTCGGGTGAAACCGAAGATTCCACCATTGCCGACATTGCCGTCGGTACCAATGCCGGCCAGATAAAGACCGGCTCGCTCAGCCGCTCCGACCGCATGGCGAAGTACAACCAATTGCTGCGAATCGAAGAAGACCTGGGCGATATCGCCAGTTATCCCGGCCGCTCGGCGTTTTACAACCTGCGCTAGTACTCAGACACAGAGATACCGTGCGCTATCGTCTTGTTCCCCTGGCATTAATTGCGCTGCTGGTCATTCTGCATGCGCAATTGTGGTTTGGGCGCGGCAGCGTTCCGAATGTTTCCGCGATGACGCAGCAGCTTGCGAGTCAGAAGGAAAAGAACGAACTGGCGCGCCGGGCCAATGACCGACTGGGGGCCGAAGTACGCGATCTAAAGGAAGGCATGGAAATGGTGGAAGAGAAGGCCAGATTCGAATTGGGAATGGTCAGGCCGAACGAAATCCTGGTACAAATCGCGAAGTGAGACACCGCCTTATTGGGCCGTTGAACTACCCAACACGCGTTCACTCGCGCTGAGGAACAACTGCGCGGCGTCGATCGGGTCGAAGTGGTACTGCACACCACAAAACTCGCAAGCGACTTCAATCCGGCCCTGCTCCGCAACAATGCTTTGCGCCTCTGGCGCGCCCAGACCAACAATCATCGCGCCCACCTTTTCACGGCTGCAGGTGCAGGCAAACCGGGGCGCGGCCGTGCCAATCAACGGTGCAAAACGCGACAGATTCTCTTGCCAGAAAAGGCGTCTGAGCAGGTCGTCCACTTCCAGCGTAAGCAACTCTTCGCGCCGCAGGCTGGCTGCCAATATGGCAATACGCCGGTAGTCTTCATTCAAGCCGATTCCGTCTTCGTTCGCCAGGTCGCGCCGGCCCCCTGGCAAGCCGCCAACACCGGTCGGTGGCAGGCGCTGAATCAGCAATCCAGCGGCCACCTTGTCATCGGCGGCCAGCACCAGCGTGGTGTCGAGTTGCTCACTCTGCAACATGTAATGCTGCAGCACATCACTGAGTTTCTCCAGCTTTTCGCCGCGGTCGCCAAAAAGTGGCACGACACCCTGGTAGGGTTGTTGTCCGGGAATCCTGGACTTTGGGTCGAGCGTGATCGCGCAGCGTCCGAGGTTGCCTACATTCACCATGGCGCTCAGGCTGGTTGCTGACTCCAGATGCCCGATAACCGTTGCCGTCGCCCGCAGCGACAGATCATGTTGTACCTCGGCCACCGCCAGCTTGACCGGCCCGTCACCAAATATCTGCACGATCAAGGCGCCTTCAAACTTGATGCTGGATTGCATCAACGTCGCTCCCGCAAGCATTTCGCCGAGCATTTGCCGCACCGGTGCGCCGTAAGGACCGGTGTGTGAATTCGACGCCCGCCGGCGCAGAATCTCGGTCCAGGCATCGGTCAACCTGACCACAATGCCGCGCACCGGCAGGCCATCAAATATGAACTTGTGCAATACAGACATGGCCGGCCGAAGGCATCATTCAATTTTGCGCAAGCCGTTCTGAAAACGCCGCGCGTTGTCCACGTAATGCCGCGCACTCATGCGGCATTCTTCGATCTGCTCTGGCGACAATTGCCGAACCACCTTGGCCGGACTGCCGATGATCATCGAACCATCGGCAAATTGCTTGCCCTCGGTCACCAGCGCGCCGGCACCAACCAGACAACGTTTACCAATTTTCGCGCCGTTTAGCACGATGGCGCCAATGCCGATCAGGCTGCCGTCGCCAATCGTGCAACCGTGCAACATCACGTGGTGCCCGATCGTCACGTCCTGGCCAAGCGTCAACGGCATGCCCACATCCGCATGCAACACACTCGCGTCCTGGACGTTCGAGCCGCGACCGATAGACATCACCTCCGTGTCGCCACGCAACACCGCCCCAAACCAGATGCTGACGTCGTCGGCAAGTTCCACGTTACCCATCACCTGGGCACTGTCAGCGACCCAAGCCGAACCAGCAATCCTGGGTGCAATGCCGTCGTGTGAATAAACTGCCATTGGGTCCTCCTGTTGCTTCGATTGTAGAAGCCGGCCATCACAGATAATCACCGGCTTGCCGTTTGCGCAAGGCGCTGAGATACTCTGACGCATGCGGCGCAACGGCCACCGCCGAAGACAACCCGGAGACACCACAAAGTGCCAACGCAAGCACCGGCCCGACACGGCGGCGATCGTATCGCGCAGTCGCTGCAGGCGCATGGCGTGCGTCACATCTTCGCGCTGTGTGGTGGCCATATTGCACCGATCCTCACCGCGTCCAAAGCCCGCGGCATGCGTGTGGTTGACGTACGAGATGAAGCCACGGCTGTGTTTGCCGCGGATGCCACCGCGCGACTGACCGGCCTACCGGGTGTCGCGGCCGTCACGGCCGGGCCCGGTATCACCAATACCATCACGGCACTCAAGAACGCGCAGTTGGCGCAATCGCCCATCATCCTTTTCGGTGGCGCGGCACCCACCGCGCTGCAAGGGCGCGGTGCTTTGCAAGACATCGATCAGCGGCCGCTGGTCGCCCCACACGTCAAATTGTTCACAAAGGTCAGCCGGGTTTGCGATCTCGGTCCGGCGGTTGACCAGGCCTTTGCAGTCGCATGTTCCGGGGTGCCGGGGCCGGTATTCATCGAATGCCCGGTTGACCTGCTGTACGACGAGTTATCGGTCCGCCAGTGGTACACCGACGCTGCCGGCAAAGGCTCATCCATCAGTGACCGCCTGCTGCGCTTTTACCTGAAGCGCCACGTCGCGAAAATGTTCGCCGGCAGCGCCGAATACGCCCCGCCGCGGGTGCGCAACGTGGCCACGCCGCAGGCTACCGAAACACACGTGGGCTCGGCATTGGCCGCGCTGTCCAAGGCCCAAAGGCCTCTGATGGTCATCGGCAGTCAAACACTTGCGCGTGTTGCCGACGCGGCACAGATTGCGCAAGCGGTGGTTGACCTCGGCATTCCGGTCTATCTGTCGGGCATGGCGCGCGGCCTGCTGGGTCGCGAGCACCCATTGCAAATGCGCCACCAGCGGCGGCTGGCGTTGCGCGAGGCGGACTGTGTGTTGCTGGCTGGTGTGCCGTGTGACTTCCGGCTCGATTACGGCAAACATGTGCGACGCGGCGCAACCCTTATCGCCGCGAACCGCAGCGCGAAAGACGCGCGTTTGAACCGCAAGCCTACTGTTGCCGCGATCGGCGACGCGGGGTTATTTCTCAAGGCACTGGCGCAGTCCAGCAAAGCGGCCCGCGGCACCAGCCCGCCCTGGCCGATATGGCCGCAATGGATAACACAATTGCGCGCTCGTGATGACCAACGCGAAACCGAGATTGACCAGCAGGCACAAGACAACGGTGAATTCGTCAATCCGGTCGCGCTGTTGCGCGCCGTGGATCGTGTTGCCGGCGAAAACGCGTTGCTGGTTGCCGATGGTGGCGATTTCGTCGCCACCGCGTCGTATGTGTTACATCCCCGTGCACCATTGCGATGGCTCGACCCCGGTGCATTTGGCACGCTCGGTGTTGGCGCGGGTTTTGCACTCGGCGCAGCGTTGTGCCAACCGGACAGCGAAGTCTGGATAATTTTCGGTGATGGCGCGTGTGGCTACGGCCTGGTCGAGTTCGACACCTTCGTGCGCCATGGCATTCCAGTCATCGCAGTGGTTGGCAACGATGCAAGCTGGACGCAAATTGCGCGCGAGCAGGTCAAGATGCTGCACGACGATGTTGCCACGGTGCTTGCCCGCACCGACTACCACCAGGTCGCGGCAGGTTTTGGCGCGCAAGGCATACTGGTGCAAACCATGGCCGATGTACCTGCCGCCCTGGCCCGTGCACGCGCGCTGGCCTTGAGTGGCAAACCGGTGTTGGTCAATGTCTGGCTCGACAAGACCGGCTTTCGCGAAGGTTCGATTTCGATGTAGCGGCAATGCAGGAAAAGGAGATATGCCATGCCCGATCAAAAACTGATTCTCGACTACATCTACGAACACGAGGCGGCGCAGCCCGGCAAGGTATTCCTGACCCAGCCGGTGGGCGGCGGCAAGGTGGTAGACACCACCTGGGGACAAACACTCGACCAGGCGCGGCGCATGGCCGCGCATCTGCGCAGCCGGGGCTTGGGCGCGGGCAGCCAGATTGCAATCCTGTCCAAGAACTGCGCGCATTTTTTCATCGCTGAATTGGCGATCTGGATGGCCGGCGGCACCACGGTGGCGATCTTCCCGACCGAGAACGCCGACACGATCCGTTTTGTGCTGGAGCAAAGCGACGCCAAATTGTTTTTTGTCGGCAAACTCGATACCTGGGAGCAGCAGGCCAGCGGCGTGCCCGCCGGCTTGCCGTGTATCGCGTTCCCGCTGGCGCCGGCCAACAGCTTTGATAGCTGGGACGTTTTGATCGCCAATACGCCGCCGCTGGCCGGCAAGCCCGGCCGCAAAGCCGATGACCTGGCGATGATTATTTACACCTCGGGATCGACCGGTCAACCCAAAGGCGTGATGCTGAACTTCCGCGCCGTGTCAAGCGTGGCGGAGGGCTTCGTGAAAGACATACGCAAGCACACCGGCACCCACGAGGACTGGCGCGTGTTGTCGTATCTTCCACTGGCGCATTCCTTCGAGCGCGCATGTATCGAATCGGTCGCCTGGGTAGACGGACGCGGGCACATCTTCTTCGCCGAGTCGATGGATACCTTCCTCGCCGACCTGAACCGGGCACGCCCCACATTGTTCGTATCGGTACCTCGGTTATGGCTCAAGTTCCAGCAAGGCGTGTTGGCCAAGATGCCGGCAAAGAAGCTGAATTTTCTGCTTCGGATTCCGATTCTGGGCAAGGTGGTTGGGCGCAAGGTGCTGGCCGGACTCGGGCTGGACCAGGTCAAGTTGGCCGCAAGTGGATCGGCCCCGATTCCGGCCGAGTTGATCGCCTGGTACCGCAAACTCGGCTTGAACCTGATGGAGGGATACGCGATGACCGAAGATTTTGCCTATTCGCACCGCTCCACCGAAGAGGTAAACGCGCCGGGTTTTGTAGGCATACCGTACGACGGGGTGCAGGTGCGCATCAGCGCCGAAGGCGAAATACTGATCAAGTCGCCCGGACAAATGGTGGGTTACTACAAGCGCCCCGACCTGGACGCCGAGAGCTTCACCAGTGACGGCTTCTTCCGCACCGGCGACATGGGCGAACGCCGCGCCGACGGGCTGCTGAAGGTCACTGGAAGGGTCAAGGAACTGTTCAAGACCGCCAAGGGAAAATACGTCGCGCCGGCACCAATTGAGAACCGCATCAACGAACACCCGATGGTCGAACTTTCGATCGTTTCGGGCGTTGGTTGCCCGGCCGCCTACGGCATGGTGGTGCTGGCGGAAGACCTGCGCCCCAGGCTGCAAGACCCGGCGCTAAAGGCCACGGTCGAAACGCAATTGGCGCAACTGCTGAAAGACGTCAACGCCGGCATCTCAAGCTACGAGCAATTGCAGATGCTGGTGGTAGCGCGCGAGCCGTGGTCGATAGAAAACGGATGTCTGACACCCACCATGAAGATCAAACGCAGCCGCATCGAAGCCAGCGTGGGCGCTCGGCTGGAAGCCTGGTATGCCAGCAAGCGCCCCGTTATCTGGGCTTGACGCCGACGCGACGCGGCCCCGCCAGCTCGAACCAACGACCTAGAATCGGTCCACCCACCGCCACCATACCCCCATGACCCCAAACACCGAAGTTGCCACTGAACCCGCAGCGCTGACGCAAGACCATACGGCCATCGCACGCCAGGCCATCGTGGACCAGAATGGCGCGGTTTTCGGCTATGAGTTGTTTGACCGTTCGCTGGCGGCCGTGCCACACAGCGCGGCAAGTGACGCGCAATTGTTGTTCAACGTGTTGTCCCACGCCGACAACGGCGCGCTGATCGACAACCGGACGATGTTCATAAACTGCACCCATGCCAGTCTGGCCGGCGGGCATCTGGAACTGGTCCAGCCCGATCGCATCGTGCTCGAAATACCACCCATACCCGGCAACGCCGCACAAGAGATTGACGACCGGCACCAAACTCTAGTTGAGACCCGCAAACGGGGCTTTCGGCTGGCCTTCAACCATAGCGTGTTGACGGCGGCTTATTTGCAATGGTTGCCACTGGCGACATTTATCAAGATCGACTTGTCGCAACTGAAACCGGGATTGATCGAGCCGGTTATCCAGTTCGCGAAAAAGAACGCTGCCGCGGCGCAACTGATCGTGGAAAAGGTCGAGACCGCGGAGCAGCACAAACGCGCCGCGGCCCTGGGTGTGAAGCTGTTCCAGGGCTACTGGTTTGCCAGGCCGGTGCTGGTCACAGGACAAACCATCCGTCCAGCCCAAGCCGTCATCATCCAGTTGATCAACCTGGTACGCAAGCAGGCCACCACTGCTGAAATCGAGGACGTGTTAAAGCGTGATGCGAGTCTGTCGTTCAACCTGATGCGCTTCATCAATTCCTCGGGGTTTGGGTTGAATTGCGAAGTAACGTCATTCCGGCACGCGGTGATGATCCTGGGCCTGAACAAGCTTTTCCGTTGGGCGGCGCTGCTGTTGACGACCTCGCGCGCTGGAGGGCCGCCGCCCGCCGTCGGAGTGACTGCCATCGTGCGCGGCCGATTGATGGAGTTGCTGGCCGCCGAGTTGCTGCCGCCTGAGGAATGCGACAACGCCTTCGTTGTCGGTGTCTTCTCGCTGCTCGACACCATGCTGGGCGTGCCCATGGACAAGGCACTGGAGGCAATTTCTCTGCCAGAACCCGTGGTCTCGGCCCTGTTGCTGCGCCGTGGTGTGTTGGCGCCGTTCCTGGAGTTGACGCTAGCCTGTGAGAGTGCCGACGACGAGGCCTTCGCACGCGCCGCCAATGAGCTGCATCTGTCGGGCCGGCAAGTCAATTCGGCCCACCTACAGGCGCTGGCCTGGGCCGAGTCGCTCAACGGCTGAATTAGCCCGCTGTTGTAACTTCAGCCGCGCGGATGGTGCTGCGCGTGCAGGACCTTGAGGCGCGCGCGAGCCACATGGGTATAAATGGTGGTGGTTGAAATGTCCGCGTGACCCAGCAACATCTGCACGGCACGCAGGTCGGCGCCGTGGTTCAGCAGATGGGTGGCAAAAGCGTGGCGCAGCGTATGGGGTGACGGCGCGGTGTGGATGGCGGCACACAACGCATATTTCTTGACGATGTTCCAGCACATCACGCGCGACATGCCGCTGCCGGCGTTGATGCCGCTGGCGGTGACAAACAGCGCAACCGTCTGTCGCTGGCCCAGCAACGCAGGCCTTGCGTCGGACAGATAACGCTTCAGCCATTGGCTGGCTTCTTCGCCAAACGGCACCAGGCGCTCCTTGTTGCCTTTGCCGAAAACCCGCAGCACGTTTTCCTGCAGGCTGATGTTCAGCGTGCG
>JANNGR010000384.1:0-3511 GCA_031403955.1 Betaproteobacteria bacterium | reverse complement strand
GTCACCGCGTTGGCTTCGCGCACCAGCACCAGCGCGGCATGGCGCAACTGGTCCAGGCAGGCGCCCACCACCTGCGGCTGGCAGCGCAGGCTGTACGGGTCTTGCACCCGGTCGTCACCGTCGAGGTGCGAACGGCGGATTCCGCTGCCCTGCAACAACGCGCGGTAATACTGCGCCACGTCGATCTGACCCGGCTGGCCGCGCAGCGCATGGATGCGCGGGTCAAACGGCCCGTCGCTGCCGCGTGCCGCGTCCACCGTCAGTGCGCCTATTACCAGTGCCGCTTCCAGCACTGGCTCAAACGCGAGTAAGGCATGCAGCGCCAGCGCAGTGGACGTCTGGGTGCCGTTGATCAGCGCCAGCCCTTCCTTGGCGCCCAGCGCAAGCGGCGCGATGCCGGCTTCTTCTAGCGCGGCCAGGGCCGGAACGGCACGGCCGTGTTGCAGCATCTGGCCCTCGCCCAGCAGCGCCAATGTCATGTGCGCCAAGGGCGCCAGGTCGCCCGAGGCACCGACCGAACCTTGCGACGGCACATGAGGAACCAGGCCCGCGTTATGTACCGCCAGCAAGGTATCCACCACAACCTCGCGCACGCCGGAGTGGCCGCGCGCCAGACTGGCGGCCTTCAGCGCCAGCATCAGGCGCACCACCTGCGGGTTAAGTGGCTCGCCCACACCCACGCTGTGGGAGCGGATCAGGTTAAGTTGCAAGGTGTCGAGTTGGGCCTTGCTGATACGCTGGTTGGCGAGCTTGCCAAAACCGGTGTTGACACCGTAGACCGGGCTATCACCATCGGCCGCTCGCTGCACCACCTGCTGGCTGGCGCGCATGGCGACGCGCGCCGATGCTGGCAGGCTCAAGCTCTCGCCACCGGCATGGATTAGCTGCAATTGCTCTAGGGTCAACTGGCCGGGTTGCATCAACATTTCATCGCCCCAGCATCGGCATGTTCATGCCTTGTTCACGGGCGCAGGCTACCGCAATGTCGTAGCCTGCGTCAGCATGGCGCATGACTCCGGTGGCCGGGTCGTTCCACAACACGCGTTCGATGCGTTTGGCCGCCGCGTCGGTGCCGTCGCACACAATCACGACGCCAGAATGTTGCGAATAACCCATGCCGACGCCGCCACCATGGTGCAGCGAAACCCAGGTGGCACCACCGGCGGTATTTAGCAAGGCGTTTAGCAGCGGCCAGTCCGACACCGCGTCCGAGCCGTCGCGCATGGACTCGGTCTCGCGGTTGGGCGACGCCACCGAGCCGCTATCCAGATGGTCGCGCCCGATCACGATCGGCGCCTTGAGTTCGCCACTCTTTACCATGTCGTTGAAGGCCAGTCCGGCGCGATGTCTTTCACCCAACCCGATCCAGCAAATACGCGCCGGCAGGCCCTGGAAAGCGATACGCTCCGAAGCCATGTCGAGCCAGCGGTGTAAATGGGCGTCGGCCGGAAACAGCTCTTTCATCTTCGCGTCGGTGTTGCGGATATCGTCCGGATCCCCGGACAACGCAACCCAGCGAAACGGTCCCTTGCCACGGCAAAACAGCGGGCGCACATAAGCCGGCACAAAGCCGGGGAAATCAAACGCGTTCCTCACCCCCTCGTCAAACGCCACCTGGCGAATGTTGTTGCCGTAATCCACCGTCGGAATACCCATGGCCTGAAAGTCGAGCATGGCCCGCACATGCACCGCGCAACTCCGGGCGGCGGCGTCACGCAGAGACGCGTGTTGACCGGCGTCGGCCTGGGCAGCGCGCCAACTGGCAACCGTCCAGCCGGCGGGCAAATAACCGTTCACCAGGTCGTGGGCCGAAGTCTGGTCCGTTACCAGGTCGGGGCGGATGCCACCGGCCTTGGCCCGGCGCACCAGCTCGGGCAGGATTTCGGCTGCATTGCCAAGCAAACCGATCGAGACCGCTTTTTTCTCACCGGCATACCGTTCCAGCCGCTCCAGCGCGTCGTCCAGATCGGTGGCTTGCTCGTCCAGGTAACGGGTCTTGATGCGGAACTCGATGCGCGACTGCTGGCATTCGATGTTGAGCGAACTGGCACCGGCGAAACTGGCCGCCAGCGGCTGCGCGCCACCCATGCCACCCAGACCGGCGGTCAGTATCCAACGCCCGGCAAGGTCGCCGCCATAATGCTGCCGGCCGGCCTCCACAAAAGTCTCATAGGTGCCCTGGACAATGCCCTGGCTGCCGATGTAGATCCAGGAGCCGGCAGTCATCTGGCCGTACATCATCAGGCCCTTGCGATCCAGTTCATGAAAATGCTCCCAGGTGGCCCATTTGGGCACCAGGTTGGAGTTGGCTATCAGCACCCGCGGCGCATCGACATGGGTGCGAAACACACCGACCGGCTTGCCGGACTGCACCAACAAGGTTTCGTCTTCCTTTAGCTCACGCAGGCTTTGCAGAATGGCCTCGAAACAATCCCAGTTGCGGGCCGCCTTGCCGATGCCGCCGTAGACCACCAGCGCGTCCGGGTTTTCGGCTACTTCGGGGTCGAGGTTGTTTTGCAGCATGCGGTAGGCGGCTTCTATCAACCAGTTTCTGCAGCTTAACTGTGTGCCTCTGGGCGAAGACACGGGACGCGGCTTCGCGACGTGGTGAACGGTGGACAGGTCGGACATGGCAGCCTCTTGGGGTTAGGTTTCAACGATTGAGGAATTCCATGAAGTTTACTTGACTAGACAAGACTATGCAAGTAGAATTTCATAATGGTTTTCCCTGATTCCGCAGCGCACCGCCGGCCGCCGGTTCCGCCAACCCAAACACGGGTCATGGCGCCTTATGCGCATGTCAAGGAATATCTGAAACAGGGCCTGTCGGTCGGCCACTGGCCACCCGGCGCGTTGATGCCGTCCGATTCCGAGCTGGTGGCTCGCTTCGGCGTCAGCCGCATGACGGTCACCCGCGCATTGCGGGAGCTGCAAAACGAAGGGCTGGTGACGCGCGCGCAGGGCCTGGGAACCTATGCCGCGCACCTGTTTCGGGTCTCTTCCACGCTCACGATTCGCGATTTGCACGAGGAGATTACGGCACGCGGCCATCGCCACCATGCCGAGGTTCACCTCTCAAGGCAGGAGCGCGTTGTGGCGGCACTGGCGCCTCAACTGGGCCTGAAGCCCGGCGCCGCGGTATTCCGCACCTTGATCGTGCACTTTGAGAACAACGTCGCATTGCAATGCGAAGACCGTTTTGTCAACCCGGCTTGTGCGCCCGACTACCTGAAGACCGATTTCACCCGGATTACGCCAACCCATTACCTGTTGCAGGTGGCGCCGCTGTGGCAGGCGCAGTTCTCGATCGAGGCGAGCCGGCCGAGCGCGCACGAGGCGAAGCTGCTCGGCATCGGCGCCGACGAGCCCTGCCTGATCGTCGTTCGCCGCACGCTGCGCGGGCCCGACAGCTCGGGCTCGCCGCAAGGCGTTCCCATCACCTTGGCGCGCCTGGTCCACCCCGGCCTGCGCTACCAGATCGACGCCGAGTTCCGCCCATGACGCCGAACCT
>JANNGR010000383.1:0-1601 GCA_031403955.1 Betaproteobacteria bacterium | reverse complement strand
CAACCAGGCCTTCTGGATCGCGGTGCTGCGTATTGCCACGCCACTCATTCTTGGTACTCTGGGCGTGTTGTTGTGTGAACGCGCCGGCGTGTTGAACCTGGGCATTGAAGGCATCATGGGCGCGGGCGCCTTCACCGGCTGGCTGGCGGTGTTTGGCGGCGCGCCGTTGTGGCTGGGCGTGCTGGTAGCGGCGTCAACCGGGGCGGTGTTCGGCCTGTTGCATGCCGGTCTGACGGTCGGCCTGGCATTGTCGCAACATGTATCGGGACTCGGCATTACCTTGCTGGCCACGGCCTTGAGTTATTACGGCTACCGCGTCAGTTTTCCTAAGGTCAACACACCTCCGACCATCACCCCGTTTGCCGCCATGGACTGGCTGGGCCTGCCGGTACTGGCGCAACAAACCCCGCTGACGCTGCTGGCACTGCTGCTGGTGCCGTTGATCGCCTACACGTTGTACCGCACGCCGGTCGGCCTGGCGCTGCGCATGGTGGGCGAAAACCCGCAAGCCGCAGAAGGCCAAGGCGTTTCGGTGAGCGCCGTGCGCACCGGTGCCATCGTGGCCGGTTCAAGCCTGATGGGCGTGGCGGGATCATTCCTGACCTTGTCGGCCTTCAACGCCTTCTTTTTCAATATGGTCAACGGTCGCGGCTGGATTTGTGTGGCGCTGGTCGTGTTTGCCTCGTGGCGCCCGGGCAAGGCCTTGCTGGGCGCCTTGTTGTTTGCGTTTTTTGACGCCTTGCAACTGCGCTTGCAACAATCCGGCGGCGCCGTGTTGCCTTACCAGATGTACCTGATGCTGCCCTATGTGTTGTCGATCGTGGCGTTGGTTCTGGTCGCCCGCAAGGCCAGTTATCCGCAGGCGTTGATGAAGCCTTACCGCAAAGGCGAACGTTAGGCAGGCGTAAGCGACGCACAAAAATAATGATTGAGAGCATGGCATGACCGTCGCGAACAAGGAACTCGCAAACTCCAACAAGCTGGCGGTCGAGGTCCGCAACGCCTCACTGATCTACAACCCGGCCGACGCGCCGGTGCACGCCCTCTCCAACATTGATCTCTCGATCCACCCCGGCGAGTTTGTCTCGTTGATCGGGCCTTCGGGCTGTGGCAAGACCACGCTGCTGCGTGTGATCGCCGACCTGGAGCACATCACCTCCGGCAGCGTGCTGGTCAATGGTGTTTCGCCGCACGACGCGCGTCTGGCCCGGGCTTATGGTTATGTGTTCCAGGCGCCAGCGCTGTTTCCCTGGCGCACGGTGCTGGCCAACGTCAAGCTGCCGCTGCAAATCCAGGGCCGCGCGGCGGCCGAATGTGAATCGATCGCGCTGGAGCAACTGGCCCGGGTGGGCCTGACCGGATTCGAAGGCAAGTACCCATGGCAACTCTCGGGTGGCATGCAGCAACGCGTGTCGATCGCGCGTGCGTTGTCGTTCGAGCCTCGCATCCTGATGATGGATGAGCCGTTCGGCGCGCTCGATGAAATCACCCGTGACCGCCTGAACGAGCAGTTGCAGCAACTGTGGCAACGCGAACGCCGCACGGTCGTATTTGTGACCCATTCGATTGCCGAGGCGGTGTATCTGTCTTCGCGCATCGTG
>JANNGR010000382.1:0-7397 GCA_031403955.1 Betaproteobacteria bacterium | reverse complement strand
GGGCGCGCGCCAGGGTGATGTGCGGCTGGCGGCAAACGCGGTGCTGATGCAATTCATTTCGGTCAGCGCCTACTTCCTGGATGGGCTGGCGTTTGCGGCCGAAGCACTGGTGGGGCGGGCGATCGGCTCGGCCCGGCGCGCCGGCGTGACGATGGCCGCGCGTTTGACCACCCTGTGGGCGGTCGGCGTGGCCGCGCTGATTTCCATTGCTATAGCGCTGGCTGGCAGCGTTTTCATCGACCTGATGACGGTCGATGCCGCGGTACGCGCGGCGGCGCGTAGCTACCTGCCCTGGGCGGCCGGCGCGCCTCTGATCGGCGTTTGGGCATTCCAGCTTGACGGGGTTTTTATTGGTGCCACGCGCACTGCGGACATGCGCCGCGCGATGCTGCTTTCGCTGGCGATTTTTCTGCTCGCCTGGTGGGCGCTGCTGCCGTTTGAGAACCATGGCCTGTGGGCTGCGTTGTACGTGCACTATCTGGCACGCACCGCTACTCTGTCCTGGTATTACCCGGCATTGGTGCGATCGGTGCCAGCCTGACAACGGCCGCGCGTTTGAGGCCAGCTTCCTACAATCGAACGTTAACCATCGACACACACCTGGAGCATCCCATGATCGTTGAACGTATCTGGACCGGCAATGCCTACCGCAATTTCAACTACCTGATCGCCTGTTCGCAAACCGGCGAGGCGCTGGCGATCGACCCGCTGGACCATGAAAAATGCCTGTCCACCGCCAAGGTTCGCGGCTGGCAAATTACCCAGGTGCTAAATACCCACGAACACCTGGACCACACCGGTGGCAACGCGGCCGTGGTTGCGGCCACCGGCGCCAAGTTGATCGCGCATCACAAGGCGGGCGCGCGCATCAGTGGGGTGGACCGGGGCGTGAAAGCCGGCGACGTGATCAAGGTCGGCAAGACGGTGGAGCTGGAATGTTTGGACACACCCGGCCACACCATGTGCCACGTCTGCCTGCGTTCGCATACCGACCAGCCGGCGCTGTTTTCGGGCGACACCTTGTTCAATGCCGGCGCCGGTAACTGCCACAACGGTGGTGACCCGAATGCGCTGTATGCCACGTTTGCGGACCAGCTTGCGCGGCTGCCGGACAACATGCAAATTTATCCGGGACACGACTACATCGAAACCAATCTGAAATTCACGCTCGCGCGTGAACCGGACAATGCGGCCGCCGCCGCTTTACTGCCCACCGTCGCCGGGCACGACCCGGCAAAATCGGTTATCACGACGCTGCAGCAGGAAAAGCAGCACAACAGCTTTTTTCGCCTGACCAGCGCCGGCGTAATCGCGAAATTGCGCGAGAGTTTTCCGGACTTGCCCGAGCAGCCGGACGCCAGGACGGTATTCGTCAAGCTGCGGGAGTTGCGCAACCAGTGGTGACGGGCGACCAGGCAACCGGCACACGACATGCAGCGCGACGAACAGCTGAAGGCCCGGATCACGCAGGCGCTGGCGACCTTCACGGTGTTTGCCTTGTCCGACTCCGCGACCCGCGCCGCGGCGGTGGCGCTGGCCGTGTGCGATACAGGCTACGGCGCCGACCTGGCTGGCTTGCCGCAACATGCGTCCTGGAGCACCGAGGCGGCCCTGGTACTGACCCGGCGCTCGGGCAATCTGCGCAGCCATGCAAAACAGTGGGCGCTTCCGGGCGGGCGTATCGACGCCGGTGAGAGCGCCGAACAGACCGCGCTGCGTGAACTGGCCGAAGAGGTGGGCCTGCAACTCGACGGCGACGCCGTGCTGGGCCGGCTGGACGATTTCGTTACCCGCTCCGGATTCGTGATGACCCCGATCGTGGTGTGGGCCGGGTCGGCCCGCAACATGAGCGCCAATCCGGGCGAAGTCGAATCGATTCACCGCATACCGGTAGAAGAGTTCCTGCGTGCCGATGCACCGATGCTCGAACAGCTACCAGGCAGCCCGCACTCGGTGCTGCGCATGCCGGTGGGCGACCGCTGGATCGCGGCACCCACCGCGGCGATCCTGTACCAGTTTCGCGAACTCTGCCTGCTCGGTCGACCAACCCGGGTGTCGCATTTCGAGCAACCGGTGTTCGCCTGGAAATGACGCGGCGTGCAGTCACCCTAGATTCGGCAGTTGACCGCTACCTTTCGCTGGCTACACGGCATGAAGACTGAGTTTTTTCTTCCGACAACCCTCACCTTGCGGGTGAGAGCGCTACGCACCCGATTGAGCCGCGCTACGGCACGCTGGCGGCGTTGCTCCTCCTCGCGGGCATTAGCCCGCAGCGTCGTCGCGCCTTGCCAGCGCACCGCATCGCAGCCCACTCGGGCGCGTCCAACTGCCGAATCTAGGGTCACTGCCGCAGCGTTGCGATCGCCAGACGCAGGTCATGCGCCCAGGCGCGGCGATTACGGCCGGCGGCAAATTGCGGCGCGCCAAATGCCACCACCGCACACAAGCGGCGTGCGCACAACGTGCGCCAGATCGATCCCAGCAGCGATTCATCACCCATGTAACTGACGGCCTGGCTGGGTTTTCCCAGTTGGCCATCGACAAACTGCAACGCGACCGGCTGCGCCGGGGCCTGGGCCGCTATCGCGGCCTGGATCAGGTTGGCATGAAAGGGCAACAAGATACTGCCGTCACCCGTGGTACCTTCCGGAAACACGGCAAGAATGTCTCCCTCGTTCAATGCCTGCACCATGTGGTGCACCACCCGCATCGCGTCGCGCCGCGACGCGCGCTCGATGTACAGCATACCGGCACCAGTGGCCAGGGTGCCGACCAGCGGCCAGCGCTTGACGTCGGCCTTGGAAACAAAACGGCAATGGCGTGCGGCATGTAATGTCACGATGTCGAGCCAGGAAATATGGTTGGACACCAGCAACATCGGGCCGATCGATGGTGGGCTACCAACCACTCTCAATTCAACACCCAGTCGCGCCAGCATAATGCCGGCCCAGGCCTGAACCCGCATATCGCGCTGCTCCTGCGAGAACCGGGGAAACAACAGCATGATCTGCGCAAAGCCCGCCAGCATGTGCGTCAATACGCGCCACGCCTTCCAGCAGGCAGCAACCCGGTTCACGCTCCGAACGCCATTTGTCCGCCGACGATGGTGTAACGCACCCGGCCCGGTAACTCGTAACCCGAAAAAGGCGTATGTTTACCTTGGCTGCGAAGGTTTTGCGCGTTGACCGTCCAGGCATCGATGGGATCGAACACACAAACATCGGCCGCGCCACCGGCCACCAACCGGCCCGCGCTGGACTGCAATGACCCCAGTGCCGCGCCCAGTACCCGCGCCGGCTCACAGGTCAACACAGCCAGCGCGCGCGCCAGCGGCACGCCGCCGTCTAGGGCCCATTTCAGCGCCAGACTCAACAGCAGTTCCACTCCGGTAGCGCCGGCCTCGCTTTCTGCAAACGGCAAGGTCTTGCGGTCTTCGTCCACCGGGTTGTGGTCGGACACCAGCGCATCGATGGTGCCGTCCGCCAGCGCCTGCCGGATCGCGTCGCGGTCGCGTTGCTGGCGCAACGGCGGATTGAGGTGCGCGCGGCTGTCGAAGTAACCGATGTCGTTATCCACCAGATGAAGGGAATTTATGCTGACATCACAACTCAGCGGCAGGCCTTCGGCCTTGGCCAGTCTTACAACCGCAAGACCGGCCGCGCTGCTCAGACGACACAGATGCACTTGCGCGCCGGTAACACGCACCAGCTCCACAATGGTATGGACGGCAATCGTCTCGGCTGCCACCGGTATGCCGCTCAGGCCCATGCGCGTTGCCAACTGGCCGCTGGCAACAACGCCAGCGCCCAGGTCACGGTCTTGCGGCCGCAGCCACACCGTATAACCAAAAGTGCTGGCGTATTGCAGCGCCCGCAGCAACACCTGGGTGTTGCCAAGCGCAACTTCAGCCTGCCCAAAACCGACACATCCGGCCTGCGTCAGTTCGACCATTTCGGTCAGCACCTCGCCACCCAGGCCGCGCGTTAGCGCACCGAGCGGGAACACGCGTGACTGGTGCAACTTCTCGGCCCGGAATTTGAGCATCTCGACCAGACCCGGTTCGTCCAGCACCGGGTCGGTATCGGGCGGGCAGACCAGGCTGGTAACACCACCGGCCACGGCGGCGGCCATTTCCGATTCGAGCATGCGGGCGTGTTCATGGCCCGGTTCGCGCAGGCGCACGCAGAGGTCCACCAAACCCGGCGCAACGATACAGCCCGAGGCGTCGATCACCTTGTTGGGTGAAAAACTGTCAGGCACATGGTCGATCGCCACCACACGCCCGGCGGCAAGCGCTACGTCGCATGTGCGGTCGAAATTGCTGGCCGGGTCGATCACCCGTGCGCCCTTGATCAGTATCTTCATGCGCTCCTTGTCGGGTCAGGCTTCATTGCCCGCCACGATGCTCATCACCGCCATCCGGACCGCGATGCCGAATGTCACTTGCGGCAGGATGACGCTTTGCGCGCCATCGACCACCGCGGAATCGATCTCCACGCCGCGGTTGATCGGGCCGGGGTGCATCACGATCGCGTCCGGCTTGGCAAGTTGCAGTTTCTCCGGAGTCAGGCCATAACGCATGAAAAATTCCTGCGCTGAAGGCAGCAACGCGCCACTCATGCGTTCGTTTTGCAAGCGCAGCATGATCACCACGTCACAATCTTTTATGCCCTCTTCGAGCGAGTGGCATACCCGCACTCCCATCTGCGCAATGTCGGCCGGCACCAGGGTCTTGGGACCGACCGCCCGCACCTCGGCACATCCCAGCGTGCTAAGGGCATGGATATCGGAGCGCGCCACGCGCGAGTGCAACACGTCGCCGACGATGGCCACCGTTAGCCTGGAAAAATCCTTCTTGTAGTGGCCCATGGTGAACATGTCCAGCAGGCCCTGGGTCGGGTGGGCATGGCGGCCATCGCCGGCGTTGATGACATGCACATGCGGGGCCACATGTTTGGCAATCAGATAAGGGGCACCGGATTCACCGTGGCGCACGACGAAAATATCGGCCGCCATCGCGCTGAGATTGGCAATCGTGTCTAGCAGCGATTCGCCTTTGGACGCCGATGACCGGGCTATGTCCAGATTGATGACATCGGCGCTTAAACGTTTCGCGGCGATCTCGAACGTGGTCCGGGTGCGGGTCGAATTCTCGAAGAACAGGTTGAACACGCTGCGCCCGCGCAGCAAGGGCACCTTTTTGACTTCCCGGTCATTGACACTGACGAAGTTGGCCGCCGTGTCGAGCAACTGGGTCAGGATGGCGGCGCTCAAGCCTTCAATCGACAGCAAATGCACCAACTCGCCGTTCTTGTTTAGCTGGGGATTTCGCTGGTACAACACGTCGCGGACTTTGCTAAATCCGCCCGGTAGGGCGATCGAATATCACTTTACCTTTTCCACGTGAAAAGTGAACTCACCGGACGTTTCGCGTTTTAGCGCCAGGGACTGCTCGGGCGCCACGCTGACACGGGCCGCGGCGAAATCAGCCTGGATCGGAAGTTCGCGCCCTCCCCGATCGACCAGCACCGCCAGCTTGACGCTGGCCGGGCGGCCGAAGTCGAACAACTCGTTGACGACCGCGCGGATGGTGCGTCCGGTGTAGAGCACATCATCGAGCACGATTATCTCTGCCGCGTTGACATCGAACGGCAAACGCGTCGGCTCGCCGGCCGTCAAACCGCGCTGGGCAAAGTCGTCACGGTGCAGGGACGACGAAATCACGCCGTGCTGGCCCGGCATATTCAGGTCTGTCTGCAGCCGCGCAGCCAGCCACGCCCCGCCCGAGGTAATACCCACCAGCCGGGTATGCGGGCCACGCAACACGGCGACGCCATGCAGCAGTTCTCGGTACAAGGCTTCGGCGTCAAGCACCAGGTGTCCGAGGATCGCCACATTTGCCGGCGTCACGCAATACTCCGCAGGAATTGCTCCAAGATGATGCAGGCGGCGCCCGCATCGGCGTCCGGTGCGCCACTTGACCGGGCCTCGGTGGTGCTGTAACGCTCGTCGACCTCGAACACCGGCAGCTTGAACCGGCCCCGCAAGGCGCGTGCGAACCTGCGTGCCCGCAGCGTATTTTCATGCTCGGCCCCGTCGGGATGAAACGGTATGCCAAGCACCAGAGCTTGCGGCTGCCACTCCTGCACGCGCGCCCGCACTTGCACCAATCTGGCCTCGCCGTGGGCCTGGATGGTCGCCAGTGGCCGTGCGCTGCGCAACAGGCGGTTGCCAAATGCCACACCGGTACGCCGGGTCCCAAAATCCAGCGCCAGGAAAGTCCGCAAATCGTCAGGCACAACAACGCCAACGGTCGCCGTGCCGGTTTCACGCATGCCCGGCCTGCGGTGAAAGCATCCAGATTTGCAGCCCGAGAAGACCCAGCGCCTTGTCATAACGCTGCTCTACCGGGGTATCGAAAATAACCGCGATATCCGCGTCCACGGTCAGCCAGCTGTTCTCTCCTAGTTCGGATTCCAGTTGGCCTTCGCCCCAGGCCGAATAACCCAGCGACACCAGCACCCGGCGCGGACCCGCACCGGTAGAGATGGCTTCAAGTACGTCCTTGGAGGTGGTCATCTCCAGCCCGCCTGGGATCGACATGGTGGATGCGTACACCGATTCGCCGGGTTTTTCGTTCAGCGCGAAGGTCGGCTCATGCAGCACAAAGCCGCGGTCCACTTGCACTGGCCCGCCCTGAAACACGGGTGACTCCATCAAATCCGCCCGGCCCAGCGGTAACTCGACTTTGTCGAACAGCACCTTCAGGTTGATATCGCTGGGCTTGTTGATCACCAGACCGAGGGCCCCGCGTTCGCTGTGCTCGCAGACATAAACCACGCTGCGCGAGAAAGCCGCGTCCTCCAGCCCAGGCATGGCGATCAGGAAATGGTTCGTCAGGTTGATAGGTGCAAAATCGCCGGGCATGCTTCAATTTTAACGGCCAAGATGCAAAAGCAATTCGATACCGGTTTGATGTGGTTTCGGCGCGACCTGCGCGTCGACGACAACGCTGCGTTGTGCCTGGCGTTGAAATCTTGCCGGCAGGTGTATTGCGCTTTCGTGTTCGACCGCGAGATCCTCGACCCGCTGCCGCGCGCCGACCGCCGAGTGGAGTTCATACGCCAGTCGCTGGTCGACCTGGACGTGAGCCTGCGCGCGGCCAGCGCCGATCCAGCCATCGGTTTGATTGTTCGCCACGGCATTGGCAGCGATGAAATTGTTGGCCTGGCAAAGTTACTCGCGGTCCAGGCAGTGTTTGCGTCGCACGACTACGAGCAAAAGGCAATCACGCGCGACCGCAAGGTGCTGGGTGCGTTGGCGAGCGCCGGCATCGCGCTGCACACGGTGAAGGACCAGGTGGTTATCGAAGGTCGCGAATTGCTCACCAGAACCGG
>JANNGR010000381.1:0-2817 GCA_031403955.1 Betaproteobacteria bacterium | reverse complement strand
GGGATGCGGCCGACGAAAAAGACGCGATGCAAAAGATGGCAGCCGATGCGCCTGTCAACGCAGGCACCACCAATCTAGGGGCGTTACTCAAGGCCAAGTTCAACAAAGGCGACCAATAAACGCGAAGTCATGCCCGCGTTGTTGTCCGTGTGATAACGCGCCGGGTATGAGCAAGCCTAAGGGAAGCTTATGACCAAATCACAGCTCATTGAGATTTTAAGTGCGCGGCACAGCCAACTCGCACCTAAAGATGCAGAACTGGCGGTGAAGACTATGCTGGACGCTATGTCGGCCACGCTTTCCAAAGGTGACCGTATTGAAATTCGTGGCTTCGGCAGCTTTGGATTGAACTACCGCCCGCCAAGAACCGGTCGCAATCCCAAGACCGGCGAAAAAGTGCAAGTGCCGCGCAAGTACGTGCCGCACTTCAAGGCGGGCAAGGAATTGCGCGAACGCGTGGATTATCGCGACGGTACTACCCAGGAATAAAGTATCTCAACATGAATATAAAGCGGCAGGATGAAAGTCCTTGCCGCTTTTTTTTGTGCGCCCAGCATGGGCGCACTCTTGTGGGTGCAAGTCCCACCGTAAGTTGATCACAGCGAACGAAGCGAAGCGCAACTGCATGAGGGCGACCGAGTGTGGGGAGGAAGCGTGGAGCGAAACTGCGAGCCGAGGAACACGAACCGGATAGAAGGCGTTGCCGAGCAGGGCGAGCGGGCAAGAAACCGCGAAGCTTTTGTGATCAAGGCGAGGTGGCGTAGATCCGGCGGTTGTGCAGTGAAGGAGTGCGTTCTTACCTGGGGAGATCTCGCCTTGTGGCTGAAAGGCCGACGTGGGAACACGGAGCGAGAAGTCAGCAGAGGCCGTATTAGCTGCCAGAAAGGGGCGAAGGGCCGAACGAGGAGAAGTGTTCAAGGCCATGTCGATGCAACAAGCAAAGCGTCAGATGCCAGCACTTGCGGGGCGGGCGGGGGAAGCGCGCGGTGAAGCCGCGCGTGATCCTGTCAGCGACGAAGCAGGTTGCCCGCGACATGACACCAAGAGCACAGGGTCGGTGCTGCTGATGGCGGCGCTGACAAGAGAGAACTTGCAACGGGCGTTCAAGCGGGTAAAGGCCAACAAAGGCGCAGCGGGTGTGGACGGTCTGGATATAACCCAGACGGCCCGCCATCTGGTGACGGCGTGGCCGGCGATTCGCGAACAACTGATGTCGGGGACGTACCGGCCAAGGGCGGTACGACGGGTGACGATCCCGAAGCCTGCCGGCGGCGAGCGCGAGCTTGGCATCCCGACGGTGACGGATCGGCTGAACCAGCAGGCGCTGCTGCAAGTGCTGCAACCGATTCTCGACCCCACTTTTAGCGAGCACAGCTACGGCTTCCGGCCCGGGCGACGTGCGCACGACGCGGTACTCACCGCCCAGTCGTACGTGCAGTCCGGTCGGCGGATCGTAGTGGACGTTGACCTGGAGAAATTCTTTGACCGGGTCAACCACGACATTCTCATTGACCGCCTACAGAAACGTATTGACGACCCCGGAGTCATCCGGCTGATTCGAGCCTACCTGAACAGCGGGATCATGAACGATGGCGTGGTACAGGAGCGGTATCAGGGCGCCCCGCAAGGCGGGCCACTGTCACCGTTACTGGCGAACGTGATGCTGGACGAGGTGGATCAGGAGTTGGAGCGGCGCGGCCATTGCTTTGTGCGCTACGCCGACGACTGCAACGTGTATGTTCGCAGCCCGAAAGCAGGGGCGCGAGTGATGGCGTTGCTGCGCCGCAGGTATGCCAAGTTGCGCCTGACGGTCAATGAGACCAAAAGCGCGGTGTCTAGCGTATTCGGGCGCAAGTTTCTGGGGTACAGCCTGTGGACCGCCCCGAAGGGCGAAATCAAGCGCGCGGTATCGGCAAAGGCGCGCGAGACGTTCAAGCAGCGGATACGGCAACTCACTCGCCGTTCCTGTGGACGGAGCATGAACGAACTGGTCGAACCGCTACGCCGCTATGTGCTGGGATGGAAAGCCTACTTTGGACTGGCGCAAACACCACGAGTCTGGCGGGAATTGGATGAATGGATGCGCCACCGGTTGCGGGCAATTCAACTCAAGCATTGGAAGCGCGGCACGACGGCCTATCGGGAATGCGTGGTGCTGGGTGCTCCGCCATGGCTAGCACAGAAGGTGGCGGCAAACTGCCACCGGTGGTGGTTCATTAGCAGCCGTTCGCTCAATGGGGTACTCACCATGGCCTACTTTGACCGTCTCGGATTTCCCCGTCTCTCGTAACCTCAACTTCTCGAACCGCCCGGTGCGGACCCGCATGCCGGGTGGTGTGGCAGGGGTCGGTCAGTCATACTGGCCGCCCCTATGCCGATCGAGCGTGCTGGAAGAAGCGCAGTGTCGAATTCACCTTCCGACGCCACAGCGTCATGCCCTCAAATTGCATTTTCGCGCGAATATTTGGTCAGCTCGCATCTAAAGTGCTGCTGGGCGGACTGCTGGGCAAGGCAGCGGGTAAGAGCTTCGACATAAGGTACATCTTGTTGCGTCAAGAGACGGGTTGTCCCGCCTCTTGTTTACGCGCGAACTAAAAGACTTGGGAACTTAGTTCATTCTTCGCTTCGAGTTTGACAATGTTTTATCAGCCCGATCCCACGCCGCATGCGCCGCATCGCGCACCTCGTCCCACCCTGCAGACCCGGTGCGCTTCATGCGTGCATAGTCGCCCGAAAGATCGCGCTCGACATCTTCAAACGCACTGTCAAAATAGCGCGCACGGCCCTCATAACCAGCGCGATACGCAGGCGCATAGT
>JANNGR010000380.1:0-5227 GCA_031403955.1 Betaproteobacteria bacterium | reverse complement strand
GTGTATCGGCCGAACATTTGTCGCTGCTGCTCAAGACCCCGCCGATTCCGCGCTCCGCCTTTGCCTTGCACGAAACCGCACTGCTACGGCGCCTGGCGGGGGCTGCCGCTGCCGTCCGTGCTCAAACCGCCGCAAGTGCTTCAAGGCATCATGCCGACTGCGCGGCTACAGATCGCACCGGTGCCGGCGCACGAGGCGGCGCGGCTCGGCCCGCTGCGCGCGACACTGCGCTTCGACTACAACGGGTTACGCCACTACACCCGCGGCGACACCAATCCGGTGTTGATCGAACAGGAAAGCCGCTCGCCCTCGGAGCGCGTCGAAGTGGCGGCACCCGGCATGCAGCGCCTGCTGCTGTACCGCGACCTGGCTGCTGAGCGGGCCGCCACAAACTCCTTGCACGTCCTGGGCCTGAGCGGCGACGCCACCGGCCAGTTCCATCTGCCGGTTGCGTCCGCTGCCCAACAGCAAATCTGGTTGCAATGGGCCGATACGGACTTCGCGCCGCTACGCGAAGCCGGCTTTGTGCTGGAGATCGATTCCCGCCTGGTGAACTGGATTTCGCGTGCCGATGCGCTCAAGGTGCAACTTACCCCGCACGGTGGCGACCCGCACGACAACGACCTGGCCGGCGACGACGACAGCCGATCGCCGTGGTTCGATTTGTCGCTTGGCATGGACTTCAACGGCCAACGCCATAACATCCTGCCGCTGCTGCCCGCGCTGCTGGCCCGGTTAAGCGCGCAAAGCGCCGATGCAACTGCCAGCACATTGCAATTGCCGCCTTATGTGTACCTGAAACAGGACAACGGCAACTACCTGCGCCTGCCCACCGACCCGTTGCGGCCCTGGATGCAGGCGCTGCTGGACCTGGTGGGCGAACGTGGCGGCTCGTTCGACGGCGACACCTTGCGCCTGTCGCGCCTGGAGGCGCTGCGCGTCGGCGCGTCGCTGGGCGAGGGCGCGCACTGGCAAGGGGCCGACAGCCTGCGTCACATGGTGCGGCAACTGGCCGGCCGCAACGCCCTGCCCGAGGTTGCCGCGCCACCGGGCTTGCTGGCGGCACTGCGGCCCTACCAGCAGCAGGGCCTGGAGTGGTTGCAGTTCCTGCGCGCCAATGGCCTGTGCGGCATCCTGGCCGACGATATGGGGTTGGGCAAGACGCTGCAAACCCTGGCGCACATCCTGGTGGAAAAGCAGGCCGGCCGTCTGGACCGGCCGGCGCTTGTTATCGCGCCGGTCAGCGTGATGGGCAACTGGCGGCGCGAGGCCGGCCGCTTCACCCCTGAACTCAGCGCGCTGGTGCTGCACGGCAAACAGCGGCATGAGGCCGCCGCTGGCCTGGCCCGCCATGATCTGGTGATCGCACCCTATTCGCTGTTGCAGCGCGACCGCGATCGCTGGCTGACGCAGGCCTGGCATCTGGTGGTGCTGGACGAGGCGCAGAACATCAAAAACGCCAACACCCATGCCGCGCGGATAGCGGGCGAGTTAAATACCCGGCACCGCTTGTGCCTTTCGGGCACCCCGATGGAAAACCACCTGGGCGAGTTGTGGAGCTTGTTCCACTTCCTGATGCCGGGTTTTCTGGGCTCTCAGGCGCGCTTCAAGGAACTGTTTCGCACGCCGATCGAAAAGCATGGCGACAGCGAACGGCTGAACCAGCTGCGCCGCCGCATCACACCCTTCATGCTGCGCCGCGCCAAACGCGAAGTGGCGACCGACTTGCCGGAAAAACAGGAGGCCATCACCAGCGTGGAACTCGGCGACAAGCAGGCTGACCTGTACGAAACCATACGCCTGACGACCGAAAAGGCGGTACGCCAGGCGCTTGTCTACAAAGGCCTGGCCCGGTCGCAAATCCAGATTCTGGACGCCCTGCTCAAGCTGCGCCAGGTCTGTTGCGACCCGCGCCTGGTGCCCCTGCCGGCCGCGAAAAAGATAAAGCAATCGGCCAAGCTGGAACTGCTGATGGAGTTGTTGCCCGAGATGCTGGCCGAGGGACGGCGGGTGCTGCTGTTCTCGCAGTTCACCAGCATGCTGACATTGATCGAACAAGAACTCGCCCGGCGCGCCATAACCTGGGTCAAACTCACCGGCCAGTCGCAAAAACGCGACCAGTTGATTGAACGTTTCACTTCCGGGGCGGTGCCGCTGTTTCTGATCAGCCTGAAGGCCGGCGGCGTGGGCCTGAACCTGACGCAGGCCGACACCGTGATCCACTATGACCCCTGGTGGAACCCGGCGGTGGAGAACCAGGCCACCGACCGGGCCCACCGCATCGGCCAGACCCAGCGCGTGTTGGTCTACAAGCTGGTGGCGCAGGGCACCATCGAAGAACGCATGCTGGCGCTGCAAGAGCGCAAGGCGGCATTGGCCGACAGCATGTACAGCGAGGCCACGGCGCGCAAGCAGCCGCTGTTTACCGAAAACGACCTGAGTGAACTGCTCAAACCGCTGGGGGCCTGAGGGCGCGAGCGGCTTGCTGGCAGAGAAGCGGCTTCATTGCGCGGTGATTGGGTGGAACTTGTGCTTCGATCAGGTTCTGGCCAACTGTCGAGCCTCAAACGGCCATCAAAACCTGCATGGCGCCACGAAGTGAACGCGTTGCCGGGCGGATCAGCAGGTCCACGTCATAACCCATGGCGTTGAAGAATTCCAACAGTTTTTCAGACGAAAAGTTGTCCAGCCGGTAGTTCAGCAGCGCAGACACATTGGGCTGCGCAATGCCCAGCAACTTTGCCACCTCATCCTGCTTTAGGTTGAGCGCCTTGATGCGCTCATTCAGCCGCACGGCCAGTACCACCTTGGTCTTGAGTTCTTCGGGTTCGGCCAGGCCCAGATCAGCAAATACGTTGCCGCTGCTAGGTTCGACCGCGACGGCTTGTGCCGCGGTGTCAAGTTTCTTTGCCATAGTGTTCCTCGTAATGTTGCGTGGCGACTCTCAGCCGCTGGTGAACCCGATCAATGTCCGTGCTGGCAGTACGGATGCCGCTGGGAGACTTCTTCTGAAAACAATGCAGCACATAAACGGCCTTCGCAAAGCGCACTGTGTAAACCGCGCGGTAGGCATTGCCTTCATGGGACTCCATTACCTCCAGCACACCCGGGCCTTCGCCTTTCCAGGTTTTGGCTGCGGGGTGCCTGGCGCCTTGTTGCGCCACGCCCAAGGCATAACCAACGGCCCTGCGAACACGCTCTGGAAAGTCCATCAGGTCGCGCTTGGATGCGCCAGTCCATTCCAGAGGTCTTTCAACAACCATGGACAATTTTATATACGAATCTATATGGTCGGGCGGCATGCTCGATGCACTTCGCGTCGGCGCGTCGCCGCTGCGAAAAAGACAAAGCAATCGGCCAAGCTCGAACTGCTGATGGAGTTGTTGCCCGAGTTGTTGCCCGAGTTGCTGGCCAAGGAACGGCGGGTGCTGCTGTTATCCCAGTTCACCCGCATGTTGACATTGATCGAACAGGAACTTGCCCAGCGCGCCATAACCTGGGTCAAACTCACCGGCCAGTCGCAAAAGCGCGACCAGTTGATTGGGTTGAACTCCACGACGAGATTAGCAAGGACATTAAAAGATTTCATGCAAGTTTGCCGGAGGGACACGACGCTGTGAGCAGCGAAGACGTTCTTTGCCAGATCGATGCCAACGGTTACGAGAAGATTCGCCTCTCCATCTTGGCACTTTGTTGCCGTAAACCGCAAGTCTCACGACGCGCGGCTTGCTCGGGACGGGGAAGTCCCTCTCATTCATTGGGCGTCACCGACCAGAATCGCGCGACAATCGAGCCTGTCTCAGCTAGGAGTCGTTCCATGGAGCTAACTGCCGTTCTCACTCACGCCGAAGAAGGCGGGTTCGTCGCGCTCAATCCCGAAACGGGAACTACCACGCAAGGAGAAACCGTTGAAGAGGCGGTAGCAAATCTTAAGGAAGCCACGGCTTTGTATCTCTCCGAGTTCCCGATGCCGTCGGTTGGTCACCCGGTGATCACCATGTTCACGGTACCTGAACCGGTACATGCCTAAGCTGCCCCACGTCTCAGGCGCCGAGATTCAGCGCGCACTCGAACGTCTTGGATTTCAGAAAGTCCGGCAGAGCGGCAGCCACGTTGTCATGAAGCACGAATCCAAAGGTTGCATCGTACCGATGCATAACGAGGTCAAGATCGGAACCCTCGCAGGTCTTCTGCGTCAGGCCGAGGTCTCGCCGGAAGAATTCATGGTCGCGCTCCGCAAGTGACGCCAACCCTTCCATCGAGGGGACTGCTTCCGGGCTACGCACTTCAGCTACCCCCATGTCAAACTACAAGGGCTTCCCCATCTTTGTCAACAACTGGCAAAAACGAACGCAGCCGGGTTTGAATTGCGAAGCAATTTGACCCCGGAAGGTATTCTTTCCCAAATTCGTGGCACTTTGTTGCCGCAGACCGCAAGTCTCACGGCGCGCGGCTTGCTCGCGACGGGGAAGTCCCTTTCATCCGTCAGGCCCCTCAGGACCCCTCTCCAATGAACGAATCAGAATCCCCACGAAACGTTGTCGTCACCGACATCCGAATGCCATTTTGGTCCATGGTTATGTTCATGGTGAAGTGGGCAATCGCCGCGATCCCTGCACTTCTTCTACTTGCAATCATCGGCCTTGGAATAGCGGTGCTGTCGATGGCGCTTCTTGCCCCGATAGGCAGCAGCAAGCACTCATCCGTGACACCGCCAGCTCCGAGCTACAGCAGTACTCCTGCACCCACCAGACAGGAGCCATACGCGCCGAACGTCCCAGATCGCTGTAAGGGCAGCACCGAGATCGAGAAGTGCGTGGACCAGGAGCGACGATTGAGTCAGGAAACCCCTGAACAGCGAGCAAAGCGTCAAGCGGACCTTGAGGCCGCGCGCAAGGCAAGCATGGCGAAAGTCAAGTAGGCAAGGCTCTCGCCGACACTTTAGAAATGCAACGGGGAATGGCTCATGGCGACCGACAGCAATTTACGGAGACTTCCAAGATAGTCAAGCATCGGTTTTCGGTTTTCTTCCCTGATAAATGGTAATCCTGCGTTGGCATGAATTGAAGCTGCGATGAAATGAGGAACAGACTGCACATCTACCGTCGGCCTTATTGCACCCGCTCCTGTTGTTGAGTCCATCTTTATTCTTCCTTTTTTGGACACCCGAATGCCGCAGCCCTGAACGGGCAACGGCTGATAAAACAGTCGACACTGTTCAACAAAA
>JANNGR010000379.1:0-25141 GCA_031403955.1 Betaproteobacteria bacterium | reverse complement strand
AACAAGGACTACGGTTCGCAGCTCCTCGTCTCGGCCGAGGTGTTGCGCGAAACCGGCGAGGGCGATCACGGCGCCGAGGCGCTGGGGGCGGTGCAGGTGAAGGGCCGCGACGAGCCGATCGAGATCTATCGCCTTGCCTGAACGGTCTGACTTCGCGTCTGCCCATCTACTTGGTTCGCGTTGATCTCGACTGGAGAGCAGTAGGAATACTTCAGGGCGATACGGTCGTTTGGTTCTGGGTCGGGCCACATCCGCAATACGAGGCGTTGCTCAAGTCGCTGTGAGACTGATGGTCAACTGGTCGCTCGACTCGGACACGCAACAACAGGAGGCCGCTTTGCGGCACGTGCAGTCAGACTTCCCATCCTGTTTCGAACACGCTTCGACGCGCTCGATAAATGTCGAAGTCCGGAATCACCGCCCCATCTTCACTACAAATTGGTATTCTTTGAAACTTCGAATTGGCGATCCTAACCAGGAGGCATAAATGGTAGTGCGTATCGTGCGACTCGGAAGCGCGCGCAGCGAGGGCGAAGGTACTCGCATCGGAACCGTGCGCCGTCCGCCGCGCGGGGTTCCCAAGGCCGAATTCGCGGCACGGAACTGGTACGACGTCTGGTTTCCGAACCTTGCGCCGAGCAACGAAACCGTGAAGCTGGCGCAACACGCCGATACGCCTTCCCGGTGGGCGGTGTTTGTCCGGAAGTACCGAGCCGAGATGTCAAAAACCGAGGCCAGCCACACGCTCGATCTGCTGGCTGCGCTGTCGCACCACAGCAACTTTTCGGTTGGGTGTTATTGCGAAAACGAAGCACACTGCCATCGTTCGGTATTGCGGCTGCTTCTCGCCGAGCATGGCGCCAGGGTCGCCTAGGCAAGGCGACATATTTCCGAGTCCGGCGAACAGCCGGCGCTTGTATTGCAAACCGTTGCCCCCACCTCACGCGAGTAAATCAACTACTTATCCAAGGCAATACCCATGTTGAACCGATCAATCAAGCAGCGCGTAAGTAAATGGATGGCCGTGGCGGCGTTGCTGGGTTTTGGCCTGGCAATGGCACAGTCGTCCGAGCCCACGCTGAATCAGGTCTACGAAGCAGCCCAGGCCGGGCGGCTGGAGCAGGCCCAGCAGATGGTGCAGCAAGTGCTGGTCGCCCACCCAAACAGCGCCAAGGCATATTTTGTGCAGGCCGAATTGTCGGCGCGCCAGGGCCAGTTGGGCCGGGCCCGTGAAGCGCTGGGTACAGCTGAAAAGCTGGCCCCGAACCTGCCTTTTGCCAAGCCCGAAGCGGTGCAGGCCCTGCGGGTTCAATTGGCCGCCAAGAACAGCCCGGCCGTGGCTGGCAACCCAGTCGCACGGGCGCTAGGCGCCGGTGCGCCGTCAGCGCCGGCTGCAGCTTTCCCCTGGGGCATGGCCATGATGCTGGGCGCGGGCGTTATAGCCCTCGGCATCTTCTTCCTGCGCAAGAAGCCAACACCGGCGCTGGTGCCGCAACCGGCTTACGCGAACCAGAGCGGTATACAAGGCGGTACGCAAGGCGGGTTGAACGGCCCGCAGAGTTTTGGCGCCGGTGGCACTGGCATGGCTCCGGCCTATGGTCAACCAGCGGGCGGCGGCCTTGGCGGCAAGTTAATGGGCGGCTTGGCAACCGGCCTGGCGGTGGGCGCGGGCGTGATGGCGGCGCAAGCGATAGGCAAAAGCCTGATGGGCAATGACGAAAAGCCGGCCCATCAGAACGACAACGCGGCCGGCAATGACTATCAGCCGATTGCCGGCAACAACGATTTGGGTGGGCAGAACTTTGGCGTCAACGACGCGGGCTCATGGGACGAGGGCAATTCCATAGCCAGCAGTGGCGACGGCGGTGGCGGCGATTGGGACAGTTGAGCGAGTCCAATCGCTTCCCAGGCTCGACCGGCTCCTAAAACATGGTGTTGGCATGCGCGGACTCGGCGGGTACAACCTGCAGTACGTCCCAATGCTCAACGATCTTGCCGTTTGCGTCGAAGCGAAATATGTCGATGCCGGCCCAGTCCTGGTTCGTGTCAGTCGGCCAATGCTGGTGGCAATGCAGGACAACCAGATTGCCTTGTGCGACAGAGCGCTTGAAGTTCACGTGTTTGCCGGGGTACTCCCGCGCCATACGTTCAAAATACGCAATGAACGCTTGCTTGCCATCCGCCACATGCGGATTGTGCTGGATGTAGGTATCACCCACGTAGCGGCGAATTGCTTCAGCCGGCTCGCAGCCGTTGAACATGAGGTCATAAAACGCCTTCGCGTTTTGCGTATTACGTTCGAGCATGGGCTCCATTGGTAATCCTCCAAGTGGGTTCCGTGGCCTGTTGGTGCAATAGCTTTGCGCCGCGGCTCAGGCCACCCGTCAAGCCGCATCAACTCCGAGTTTGCGAAGCTTTGCCGCCAGCTTGCCGATGGCCTGGGCATCGAGCTTGTCGACCATGCCAATCAGCGTCTCATGCACCGGGGCAATTCCAACCAGCCCCAGGATGTTGCGCTCCAGCGACTTGATGCTGTGGGCACGAAAATACCAGCGGTAAACCGCCGCCGGCATGCCCATCGTCGCCACTACACGCGCCGAGCGGCCGTCCAGTGCTTTTTGTCCGAACGGATTGTCGCCATCGCCCTTGAAGGCGAACCCGGGCCGGGCCACTTGTTCCAGAAAGCCCTTCAGCACAGCGGGCATGTCACCCAGCCAAAGCGGAAATATCAACACGATGTGTTCGGCCCAGCCGATGTCGGCCTGGGACTGCTCCAGCGCCGACGGCAGCGGCCCTTGCTCCCAATCCTGCTTGCTGCGCAGCAACGGAAAATCGAGGCGGGCGACTTCGACACGACGCACTTCGTGCCCGGCTGCCACGGCACCCTCGGCATATGCGTCTTCCAGCACATGCCCCAAATGCCGTTGTATCGGGTCCGGATGCCCCTGAATCAGAAAAATTCGTTTCTTGGCCATTCCGCGCTCCTTGCGATTCACACCAGTCCCATGCTGGCATAACCACACCGCAACACATTGACACCAGTCAAGGAATGGCAATACGCAACAAGAACTCCACCAGCAAGTGGCCAACCTGCTGCGCCCTCTCCTGCTGCACCCAATGCCCCGCCCCTTCGACCATGTGGCAACCGGCCATTTGCGAGCATGCGCTGGTTTGCATTTGTTCGAACGCCGCAGGCGCCTGGTAGACGCCCCAGTCACTCTTGCCGGCGATAAAACAGCAGGGCACAACGATTGCGCGGCCGCGGAAAAGTTGCAGCTCCGCCATGGCCTGGACGTCGGTCGCGCAGCGGTACCACTGCAAGCCACCCTGGAATCCGGTACGGCTGTATTCGGTGCTATAGACGCTCAGCTCTGGCTCAGGAAGCCAGTGGCAGGCGGCGATTTCAGCGGCCGAGGGAACTTCGCTCGCCACGGTCTGCGCCATGCCCAAATCCCGGTCCATCACGTAATAGCTGGGTAGTTTGGCCAGTTCGTCGGCGCTCCACGCCTGGAGCGGGAACGGCTGATTCTGTTTCCAGTCCGCGCTCTTGACATGGTAATAGGCGCGCAGGAAGGCGTGCACGCCCTGGGCGCAATGCAGCATGTTGTGGTTGGCTTCGCGGGTGCAGTAATACCGCTGGTAATGCTTGCGCGGGCGTGCCAGCGTGGCCAGGCCGGCCAGGGCGCGCGCGATGGCAGCCTGCGCGGCGACCACCGGTGGCACGCCGGCAAACGGCGCGCTCATCAACACCACCGAGCGGAACACGTCCGGCCGCGTGAGCGCGCACCAGGCGGCAACCGGCGACCCGAAGTCGTGTCCCACCACCGCCTGCACGCTGCTGTAACCGAACGCGTGGACCAGCGCGAGCACGTCGCGCACCAGGTTGAGCATGCGAAACGAGGCCAGGTCGCCGTCGTACGCGCCATCCCATCCGACGGTGCGGCCATAACCCCGCTGATCGGGAGCTATGACGTGGTAACCCGCCTCGGCCAGCGGCAGCATCAGCTTACGCCAGCTATAGGCCAGTTCTGGAAAGCCGTGTAACAGCACCACGCATGGACGACTGGAATTGCCAGGGCCGGACTCGAAACCGGCCTCCAGCACATGCATCGTCAAGCCGTTCACGCCTGGCACGAAGCGGGCACGGATACCGCCCGGCAGCACGCTGTTATCAAGAGGACGCATGCTGCGCGCTACTACCAACGCGCCATCTGCCAGCTAAGCGCCGCCTGGGTTGATTTGCGCCAGCGCCTGGCTGATGGCCAGCGAATTAGCTGGCCGCACCAGGCGCGCGGTTTCCAGGCCGTCGCGCAGGAAAACCAGCGTGGGCCACAATTTCACCCCGAACGAACGGCCCAGCGGCCGTCCACTGCCGTCTTCGACCTTGATATGACGCACACCCGGATGCCCGGCAAAAGCCGTAGCGATCAAGGGCTGGGCGGCGCGACAAAAACCACACCAGTCCGTGCCAAACTCGATCACGCTGGGTCCGGCGAAGGCATCCACTACCGCGCGCGACGGCTCTGTTGCTGAGTAGTCTTGGTTCATTGCCTGGTTCCTCGATTTGGCGCCGTGTCATGGGTGAGCGGCAATCATTATCTGCCCGTCAATGTGGTGCCAGCTCGCGTCTTGCCGCACCAAGCGGCTACCATTTACCGCCATGCGCCTATTACTCTACAAAGATCTGGACACCCGCCGCGTCAAGCCGGCCTTCGCCAAGGTGCGTGCCGCGATCGAGGCCGGTGACTTTCGCAGCGCGGATGTCAAGAAACTCGCGCCGACCGCCTACTGGCGCGCCAAGCTCGACTACAGCAACCGGCTGCTGCTGCAATTCGCCCGCCACGGCGACGAAACCGTTTGCCTGGCGCTCGAGGTGATCGAAAACCATGCCTACGAGAAGTCGCGCTTTCTGCGCGGCGCAACGGTGGATGAAGACAAGATCGAGCGCGAGCCGGTGTTGTCGAATGCCACTATTGGCCACGGCGACGCCGACAATCTGCCGTTACGATGGCTGCACGCCAGCCGCGCCGAGTTCGAACTGCTCGACAAGCCAATCGTCTTTGACGACGCGCAAGAGGCGGTGCGCCGGCTGCCCGCGCCGGTAGTTGTGGTGGGTTCGGCCGGGTCGGGCAAGACGGCGGTAACGCTGGCCAAGCTGCGCGAGGCCGAGGGCCGGGTGTTGTATGTGACGCACTCGGCCTATCTGGCGCAGTCGGCGCGCGCGTTGTACGACGCGCATGGATACGAGAACCCAGCGCAAGAAGCTGAGTTCCTGAGCTACCGCGAGTTGGTCGAGACGCTGCGTGTACCGGCGGGCCGCGAGGTGACATTCACCGCCTTTCGGGGCTGGTTCAATCGTCACCGCCAGACGCTGCGCGGCACACTGGGCGACCTGGACGCACACGCGCTGTTCGAGGAATTCCGCGGTGTGATCAGCGCCACTGCGCAGGGGCCGCTCGATTTGCCCGCCTATCTGGCTTTGGGGCCACGCCAGTCCTTGTTGGGCGGCATGGCGCGCGAGGCCGCCCATGGGTTATTCCAGCGCTACCGGCAATGGCTCACGGACACCGGACTGTTCGACCTGAACCTGGTGGCGCATGCATGGCGCGGCCTGGCGCAGCCGGTATACGACTTCGTGGTTATCGACGAAGTGCAGGACCTAACCAACGTGCAACTGGCGCTGGTGCTGGCGTGCCTGAAGCAACCCGGACAATTCCTGTTGTGCGGCGACTCGAACCAGATCGTGCACCCCAACTTCTTCTCCTGGGCCGCCGTGCGCGCGTTGTTCTGGAATGGCCTGGCCGGCGCGGCGGCACAGCGTCAATCGCTGTCGGTGCTGCAAGCCAACTTCCGCAACACCCGCGCCGTCACCAGGCTGGCCAACACGTTATTGAAAATCAAGCAGGTCCGCTTCGGCTCGATCGACCGCGAAAGCAATTTCCTGGTTCAAAGTGCTTCGCCGCTGGAGGGTGCGGTGCGCCTGCTGCCGGCGCGTGAGGCCGGGTTGCGCGAGCTCGACGCCCGCACGCGCGCCTCGGTGCACCACGCGGTAGTGGTGCTGCGCGATGAGGACAAGGCGGCGGCGCGCGTGCACTTCCGTACGCCGCTGGTGTTCTCGGTACACGAGGCCAAGGGCCTTGAATATGCGCACGTCATCCTGTACGCCTTGGTTTCGGGCCAGCGCGCTGCCTATGCGGAAGTTTGTGAAGGCGTCACGTCCGCCGACCTGCGCTCGGACACGCTCGAGTATCGGCGCGCGCGCGACAAGGACGACAAGTCGCTTGAGTTGTACAAGTTCTACGTCAACGCCCTATACGTGGCAATGACGCGCGCCATGGAAAGCCTGGTGCTGGTGGAGTCTGACACTTCCCATCCATTGCTGGGCCTGTTGGAACTGGAGCCGGCCGCTCTGGAGAACGGGTTGACCGCGGCACCGGTTCAGGCCTCTTCACGGGACGAATGGGCGCAGGAGGCGCGCAAGCTCGAGCTGCAGGGAAAGGAAGAACAGGCACAGGCGATTCGCGATACCTTCCTGCAAACCAAGCCGGTGCCATGGTCGCCATGGTCCGAGGCCATGATGCGCGAATTGCTGCCGCGCGCGCTCGACCGCACGCAGCCCTCGGCCAAGCCACGCCAGGCACTGCTGGACTATGCGTTGTGGCACGGTCAACACGCCTGGGTCGCGCAGTTGGCGACCCAGGCGCAGTTCCAGGCTGCGCGCAGTCTGGCGCCAAGCGGCCGGTTCGGCGAACTACCGATGGACGACTATGTTGCCGACCACTCGCGCCAGCTCCAGCTCTCCTGGCGCGCCGTGGCTGCATTGCGCCAACGCCACCTGCAGCCCTACACGGCCCATAATTTCAAGGACCTGCTGCGCCAGTGCGACCAGTACGGTGTAGACCACCGCAGCCCGACTGGAGCCACGCCGCTGATGCTGGCGGCACGCGCCGGGAATCTTCCGCTGGTTGAAGCCTTGCTCACGCGCGGTGCCGACCCGCAAGCCGCGGATGAATTCGGCCACACGCCCTGGTGGTCCGCGCTCAATCGCGCCACGGAAGACTCCGAGTTCGCCCGCCGCTCGATCGCGCCGCTGTTTGAGCGCATCGCACCTGCCGTGCTGGATGTGCAGACCGACACACGCCTGGTACGGCTGGAACGCCACCAAGGCGAGTACTGGTTGCTGAGCCTGATGCTGGCCGGCTTCAAGACCCAGTGCACGCGCTGTGTGGAACGCCAACAGCCGACCTACAAATACCGCAACGGCTATTTCGCCGATGCGTTGCACCGCACGCTGGAAAACCTGCCCGAACACCTGTGGAACACCAGGCGGCGAAAACGCAGTTACGTGAACCAGGTGCTTGCCCGGGCCGAAGTGCAAAGCCTCTACCAGCCGGCGCGCCGGTTATGGGTGCGCACCATGAACGGCCATTACCTGCCCAACCCGTTGCTGCAGTTGCGCGCACACGGCGGGAACGATGGCCCGGGCTGGAGACCGGTGTTCGAGGTGCTGAACCTGCCATGGGTGGATGCCGGCACCAGCGAATCGGACAACTGGTATGCCAGCCTGACGAGCGTGGTGCAAGCCGTGACGCGAAAGCCGGTGGCGGGCATCGTCGATCCAGTCTTCTAGGGCAGCAAATGGGACGCCAGGAGACAAGTCGCATTGGCACTTGGAGCCCTGGTTTCGGTAGTTGCGGAGCCTGCACGCCAAGAGTTTTTGCTGGCTGGCGAAGCGAAACCGCGGCGTCACAGTTGAAACGCCACCCAGCGCACCGCGCCCTCGACGAGCGCGCGAGCCAGGCTGGTTGGCGGCGGCCGGTAAAACGTGGCACTGCCGCGCTGCCGCTCAACCCACTGGCCAAAACTTCGCACCACCGACGGATCGTAGAACGCGACCATCAACTCGTAATTGAGAAACAGGCTCCTCTCATCCAGATTGGCGGAACCGACCAAAGCCAATTCATCGTCGATAAGAACCGCCTTGGCGTGGATCATGACTGGCGCCAGCCACACCCGTGCACCGGCCTCCGCAAGCTCCCTCAGGGCCGCGTGACGCGCAACGTCGGCCAGACGGTGGTTGGATTTGTTGGGCAACAACAGGTCCACCGCTATGCCGCGCCGCGCGGCGAGCGTGAGCGCCATCAGGAGCGTGGCGTCCGGCACAAAATAGGGGCTGACCGCCAGAATACGGGAATGTGCCGTGAAGCAGCCCGACACCAGTAACGTGTAGAGCGTGTCGTCGGCCTGATCGGGACCGCTTGGAACAAGTCGCGCAAGCATCGCGGTGGCGGGCCGCGCCGCCGTGGCTGACGGTGTGCCGGTGGCAAGTGGCGGCGCGTTCGCGTGGGAGCCCGTCAATGCGAAGATCCAGTCCCGATCGAACTGCTGCTGCGCCTGTTGGGCCAATGCGCCGTGCAAGTCAAAACTCAGGTCGATCCAGGCCGGTTTTTTCCGCAGCGATGTCTGATCGCCCTCAAAATACTCGGCCGACAGATTGCGTCCACCGCACCACATCCAGTTGCCATCGGCGACAACCAACTTGCGGTGGTTGCGCAAGTTGGTACGCCCGCGCAGACCGGATCGCAGGGGTGACACAAACAGGGCCACGTGCACGCCGGCGGATGAAAGGGGTTTCAAGTTCGGGTAACCACCCACATAAAAACCGATACCATCAATCAGAAGTCGAATCCGCAGACCTTCGCGGGCACGCCGTACCAGAAGCTCCATGATTTCGTCGCCGAGCGCGTCGCGCCCCACCAGGAAACTGCACAGGTCCAGTGTTCGGGTCGCGCCGTCAATCATGCTGAGCAGGGACTTGCGCGCCTGCGCGCCATCCTGGTGAATCGTGAGCCGCTCGAACGTGGCGGCATCGGCCAGGCCGATGGCGGATGCAAGTGACCAGGACTTATGTGCCGTGGGAGCGCCGTGACCGACCCGGTGTGGCGATGCCAGTGTATTTTCTGCCCGCCGGGAGCCCGCGAGCTTTCGGCTGCCAATCATCAGGTACAAAGGCAAGGCGGCGTAGGGCAACAGTATCAGCGAGATGACCCAGGCGATAGCGGCCGATGGATGGCGGCGTTGTCGCAGCGTATGCGAGGCAGTCGCATACACCACAAGACCCAGCATGACTACCAGGCCATGCAGCGTTACCCAATCGCGTGCGAAAAGTTGGTTGAGCAAAGCAGGGCTGAAACAGGTTTGCGGTGGATCCCGGTAGTGCATCGCATAGTACAGGGACAAGTCCTTGTTGGTGTTGCCGAACCGATTGCTCGGGGCACACAAAAAGCATGCACGACGTGTTGTCCGCGCGGAGGTCGCCATGGGGTGCCGGCGCGGCATCGCGATCTTTGCGCCTCGCGGCAAGCGACCACTACAAAGTCAATTTGCCCAAGTCAAGCTGTGGGATTCAGGGGTTCACAAACAAGTCAACGGCCGGTTCGCACCACCACGCGGCCGCGCACTTTGCCATCCATCAATGCTTGGGCTTTGCCAATCGCGCCCTCCAGTGGCACCTCTTCAACCATGGCGTCCAGCCGCGTCGGGTCCAGGTCGCGCGCCAGACGGTCCCAGGCACGTTCGCGTTTGGGCAACGGCGCCATGACCGAGTCGATGCCGGCCAGCGTGACGCCTCGCAAAATAAAGGGCATCACGCTGGTGGACAAATCCATGCCCTGCGCCAGGCCGCAAGCCGCGACGACGCCGCCGTATCGGCTCTGCGCCAGCGCGTTGGCCAGCGTGTGCGACCCAACCGCGTCAACCACACCTGCCCAGCGTTCTTTCTGAAACGGTTTGCCTTGGGTAGACAAGCTAGCGCGGTCGATCACCGACGTGGCACCCAGAGTCTTCAGGTAGGCGTCTTCGCCGGCTTTGCCGGTAGCTGCCACCACCGAATACCCCAAGCGGCTCAATAAGGCAATTGCCACGCTGCCCACGCCACCGGTCGCACCCGTGACCAATATTTCACCCGCCTGCGGCTTGACCCCATGGTCCTCAAGCGCCAGCACACACAACATCGCGGTATAACCGGCGGTGCCGATCGCCATCGCTTGCCGTGAGCTGAACACCGGTGGCAACTTGACCAGCCAGTCGCCATTGAGTCGCGCCATTTCAGCCAGGCAACCCCAATGGGTTTCGCCTACACCCCAGCCGTTGTGGACGAATTTGTCGCCGGCCTTCCACTTCAGATGACTGGACTCCATGACCGTGCCGGCGCCGTCGATACCGGCCACCATGGGCCAGTTACGCACCACTGGGGATTTATTCGTGATGGCCAGCCCATCCTTGTAGTTCACGGATGAATATTCAACCCGCACCGTGACGTTCCCGGTGGGCAGTGCAGACTCATCGATGTCGCTGAGTTGTGCGGCGAATCCGCCACTATTGGTGAGTTGAATGGCTTTGAACACGAAATTCCTTTAGGGTTGACAACTAAAAGCCGGTAACTGCCGGAACACCGGCTTGACTTGAATCCTAGCAGGTCGAAAACCCGGGTAGGAGCGGTGTAGGATTGGAATTATTTTCCAAAATTCATGAGTTACCTTAAGTAAATCAATAAGTTACGAGACAATATTAACTTGACTTCTCATGAACAAGCCGTTATCGTCACGCGATGATTTTGAATCCTTCCGGTTTGGCTCTTTCCGCCTTTTTGCTTGCAACCTCTTGCGCTATTGCAGCTCCCCAAAATCCCACATCGGACGACATCGACAAATTCCTGGCGGAAAAAGGCTTTCTGACCCAGATTGGTGAACATATTGGCCAGGTCAGCCATTCGGTCGGTGAAAAAGCGTCAGAGTTGGTCACGAACGCGATGGGTTTCCTCGGCGTGCCATACCGGCGCGGGGGAACATCGGTGGAGACCGGTTTCGACTGCAGCGGCTTTGTGCGCGCGATCTACCAGCAAACCATCGGATTGATCCTGCCGCGCAGCGCCGACCAGCAGGCCGCCGCGACGCGCACGATCGAAAGGAACGAATTGCGTCCGGGCGATCTGGTCTTCTACAACACCATGCGACGAGCGTTCAGTCACGTCGGCATTTATGTCGGTGACAACAAATTCATCCACTCCCCCAAACCCGGAGACGAAGTGCGCGTCGAAGACATGCGTCTGGGCTATTGGCAAACGCGCTTCAACGGGGCGCGCAGGGTCGAGAGCGAAACAACGCGGCCCTGATTCCCGACGGGCTCTTTTTACCTGATCCAGCGGCTCAATCAGGCCTGTTGCGCGGTCTTGAAGCCACGTATCGAGCGGCACTGACGACGTTGAGCACGGCTCGAACGACGACATCGGGACGATCCATGTGGACGTTGTGTCCGGAATCATCACAAACCTTGATCCGGCCAAGTTTCGACATTCTCGCCATGCTGCGCTGGCTCGCGGCCCATACCTTGCCAAGCCCGCGCGGCCACTTGCTGGTTGCGTTGCTTTGGGTCAGGACAATTAACGGCACCGGCGGAAACGTGCCCGCCCGGCGCGCTTGCTTCAACGTCAGCGGAGCGGCTTCCAGTTCCGCGCGGGCTGTGGACGACAACATCGCCAGCAATGCCTCGGGTGGGTCATAGAGCAGTCTGGGGACCCCGAGTTGCCGGCAGCGCTGGCTAAATTCGGCATGCCGCGCATCCACCAACACCACCCCCGCGATCTCGCCCGGGTAGGTTTTGGCAAACAGCTTCATATAGGTGCCGCCAAGGGAATGGCCTACCAGCACATATGGCGGAGCGATTCCCTCTTTCAGCAGCAACGCGCGCAATTCGAGCACGATTTGCAGGCCGTCGCGCGGCGCTTGAGAGGTTTCGCTTTGCCCATAACCGGCCCGGTCGTAAGCAACGGCACGGGTCTTTGCGCTGATGGCGTTGAATACCGGCCCCCAGGTTCGTTTGCCCTTGCCCAGGCCGGCCTCGAACACGACCGTCGGGGTGCCGACGCCGGCTGCCACGATTGAGCGGATTCCCATCGCAGTGCGGCTGAAAGTTGCGTGCGGCAGCGTGTCCACTACCGGCACCACCTTGCGGCGGAGCACCCGCTGCAGCAGCGACACAGCGCTTTTGCGGGGATCACTTTTGGGCGCCTCCTTGGCGCGCGGCGCGTCCTTGGTCCGACCGCCTTCCTTGCCCGATGACGCGGCGCCCACGGGGATGAGCCGAAACTTCACCGGGATAGTGCCGCGGCCGGCACGCTGCGCCCGCACGCGCCCAAGCCAGGCCCCGGCGCGATCATGTCATGCGTGAAAACCTGGGCCCCTCGGACACCGCCATACGGATTGGTCAAGCGCACTTCAATAGCGCGAATTGCCTTAGCTTGAATCCGGATGTGCATGATTGGAAGGATTGAAATCGCTTGCTTTCAATGCATTGTAGGGGCGCCCATGTCGTCTTACGTGTCAGCAGCGTCAGTCGACAACAGGTGCTGGTCAACGTCGGGCCGGCGGCAAGTCGGTACAGCTTCCGTGCGCAACCTCGGCCGCCATGCCGATGCTCTCACCAAGGGTGGGATGCGGATGAATCGTCTTGCCAATATCGACTGCGTCGGCGCCCATCTCTATGGCCAACGCAATTTCACCAATCATGTCCCCGGCATGGGTGCCAACAATGCCACCGCCAAGAATCTTGCCGTGCCCATGGGCTTCGGGTGAGTCGTCAAACAGCAGCTTTGTGAAACCTTCATCGCGGCCATTGGCAATTGCCCGGCCTGACGCAGTCCAGGGGAACAGACCCTTCTTGATCTTGATGCCTTGCGCCTGCGCCTGGTCTTCAGTCAGGCCAACCCAGGCCACTTCGGGGTCGGTATATGCAACGCTCGGAATCACGCGGGCATTGAAAGCCGCGCTGGCCAATTGCTGGTTGCCCTGCAATTCACCGGCAATCACTTCGGCCGCCACATGGGCCTCATGCACGGCCTTGTGCGCCAGCATCGGCTGGCCAACGATGTCGCCAATCGCGAAGATGTGGCGCACGTTAGTACGCATCTGTATATCCACCGCAATAAAGCCGCGCTCCGTCACGCTGACACCAGCCTTGTCGGCGCCGATCTTCTTGCCGTTGGGCGAACGGCCCACGGCTTGCAGTACCAGGTCGTAGATTTGCGCGGCCGGAGCAGGTCCGCCCTCCTGCGCGGCCGCAAACGCCACTTCAATGCCGGCGGCGGTGGCTTTGGCACCGACGGTCTTGGTCTTGAGCATGATGTTGTCAAAACGCGGCGCATTTAGCTTCTGCCACACCTTGACGAGATCACGATCCGCACCCTGCATCAGGCCGTCCAGCATTTCGACCACATCCAGTCTCGCACCAAGGGTGCTGTACACGGTTCCCATCTCTAGCCCAATGATGCCGCCGCCCAGGATCAACATGCGTTTGGGAACCTCTTTTAGCGCCAGCGCTCCGGTAGAGTCGACTACGCGCGGGTCTTCTGGCATGAAGGGCAGCCGCATGGCCTGTGATCCGGCGGCGATGATGCAGGACTTGAACGCAATGGTCTGCGACTTGCCGGTTTTTGCCTGACCTGTTCCCGAGGTTTCTTCAACCCTTACATGGTTCGGTCCGACAAAGGCGCCGTATCCGCGTATGGTGGAGACCTTGCGCATCTTGGCCATGGCAGCCAACCCGCCGGTAAGTTTCCCGACCACCTTGTCTTTGTGGGTGCGCAGTTTGTTCACGTCCACCGTGGGCGCCGCAAAACTGATGCCCAAGGATTCGAAGTGCCTGACCTCGTCCATCACCGCCGCCACGTGCAACAGCGCCTTGGACGGAATACAACCGACGTTCAGGCAAACGCCGCCCAGCGCCGCGTAACGCTCTACCAAAACCACCTTCAGCCCCAGATCGGCGGCACGAAACGCTGCTGAATAACCACCAGGGCCAGCCCCAAGGACCAACACGTCGCAGTCGAGATCAGCGCTGCCTGCGAACGCAGATACCGCAGGCGTAGCAGCAACCGCGGTTTGCGTTGTCATGGGCGGCACGATGACCGGGCCTGGCCCCTGATTGGCACTGGATTTCACAGCCACCGCGCCGGCGCCGGTTTCGGTGCTCTCCAGCGTCAAAACAACCGACCCTTCCTTCACCTTGTCGCCGAGTTTCACCTTGAGTTCGCTGACCACGCCACCGTGTGACGCGGGTATTTCCATCGATGCCTTGTCGCTTTCCACCGTGATCAGCGACTGCTCGGGCTGGATCGTGTCACCAACCTTGACCATCAATTCGATTACCGTGACCTCGGAAAAATCGCCAATATCCGGAACCTTGACTTCTAGTTGCGCCATTTGAATTTCCCTTTTGCCTCAGGTTTTTAATTTCATCATGAACAGCTCCACCGGACCACCCGAGTTTTTGTCGAACTCGCAACCGGCCCGCACGCCCAGGCTTGCAACCTCGCGTGCCGTCTTGACCCGATCCCACGCCACGTGCATGGCACCGAGCGCGAAACCCCGGCCCGAGCCAATACCCCAGAACTCGTTGAATTCAAACACTTCCCGGTAGCTGTACAGACCAAAAATGCCGGATGCGTTGGCAATCACGACACTGAACTGGCTTGACTCGTAAGGGTCGTTGTCGTCTTCCTTGGTCTGCAGGAAGAACGTCTCCTTTAGCACCGGGTGCAAACGGATAAAGGTGTCAAACACCTCGTCCTTGCTACCCAGCAACAATTGCTCGCGGGGCAAAGCGACCATCGCCTTGCGCAGTACCGGGAAGTGCGCAACCGTGCCGGCGATGCCAACGTAACTGATGCCCGCCGGCGTGTCGAGTTTGAACAATTTGCTGTTGGTCTCGAACCGATGGCTTAGCCGTGTATCGCCGAAGGTCACCAGGGTGTCGGCGGCGATTGCGACCGACCCGGCTTTCTTGACCACGACAACGGTTGTCATGGATCAATTTCTACAACAGGACGCGACGGAAATCGCCCAGGATCTGACCCAGGTAGACATTGAAACGCGCGGCGGCGGCTCCATCGATGACCCGATGGTCCCAGCTCAAAGACAGCGGCAACATCAGGCGCGGGACGAAGGCCGAACCATTCCAGACTGGCTCAGTGGTGGACTTGCACACACCCAGGATAGCGACTTCCGGCGCGTTGATGATGGGCGTAAAGTAACGCCCGCCGATGCCCCCCAGCGAAGATATGGTGAAGCAGGCGCCCGACATTTCGCCCGGGCTGAGCTTGCCGTCACGCGCCTTTTTCGCCAACTCACCCATCTCCTGCGAAATCTGCATGATGCCCTTGCCGTCGGCATCCTTGATCACCGGCACCATCAGGCCATTCGGCGTATCGGCGGCGAAACCGATGTGGTAATAGTGCTTTAGCACCAGTTGATCGCCGTCAATCGACGCATTGAACTCGGGAAATTTCCGCAACGCGGCGACACAGGCCTTGATCAGGAAGGCCAGCATCGTGACCTTGACGCCCGATTTTTCGCTTTCCTTGTTGGTCGAGACGCGAAACGCCTCCAGGTCGCTAATGTCAGCGTCATCATGGTTGGTGACGTGCGGAATCATGACCCAGTTCCGGTGCAAGTTGGCGCCACTGATCTTCTTGATGCGCGACATGTCCTTGCGCTCGACCGAGCCAAATTTGGTGAAGTCCACCTTGGGCCAGGGAATCAGGCCCAACGCGGCACCGCCCGCGCCGGGGGCCGAACCGGCCCCGCCTGACTTGGCCTGCGCAGCACCCGCCAGTGTCTGAATGGCACCACCCATTACCGACCGGGTGAACGCCTGCACGTCGGCTTCAACTATGCGGCCTTTTAGACCGCTGCCCTTGACCTCCGCCAGCGGGACGCCGAGTTCGCGCGCAAACTTGCGCACCGACGGCGACGCATGCGGCAAGTTACCCGTCGGTGCCGCGGTCGGGTCGTGCGCCGGAGGGGCAACCACGACAACTGTTGTTGCCACCGCTGCGCCTGACGGCTGCGATGGTGTCGGAGGCGCCAAACCGGCCGTTGCATTCGGTATTGCCGGGGTGGTTTGAGCCGTTGCGCTGCTAGCAGCGGTTGCCGGCACCCCCGAGACACCTTCCAACACTGCCAGCAAGTCGCCGATGTTGACCTTGTCCCCGACTTTGACTTTCAGCTCCTTGATCATTCCAGCGGCACTCGACGGAATTTCCATTGAAGCCTTGTCCGACTCCACGGTTATGAGCGACTGCTCGATCTTGATCGCGTCTCCGACCTTGACCATCACCTCGATCACGGTCACATCCTTGAAGTCACCGATATCGGGCACCAGCACCGGCACCGGACCGGAAACGGTCGCGGCCGCTGCTGCCATTGGCAAGGCGGCTGCCGCAGGCGCGACCGGACCGGTATCTGGCACCGCACGGGAAGCGGCCTGGGTTACGGGAGCAACGGCTGCCCCGGCGGACACACCAGATCCTTCAAGCGCCGCAACCAATGATCCCTGCTTGACCTTGTCACCCAATTTGACCTTGAGCTCCTTGACGGTTCCGGCGTGGCTTGAAGGAATCTCCATCGAAGCCTTGTCCGACTCCACGGTAATCAGCGATTGCTCGGCCTTAACCGTGTCGCCGGGCTTGACCAACAGCTCAATCACGGTCACCTCATCGAAATCCCCGATATCGGGAACAAGTATTTCTATCAAAGCCATATTTCTGTCTCCTGATACGGCGCCACCGTTATTCTTGTTTACGCGTACAGCGGATTGATCTTGTCGGCATTGATGCCGTACTGCTTGATCGCTTGGGCCACCTTGGCTGCCGGCAGGGTGCCTTCTTCGCTCAGTGCCTTGAGCGCCGCGACCACGATGTAGTGGCGATTGACCTCAAAGTGCTCACGCAGCTTGCTACGGAAATCGCTCCGGCCGAAGCCATCCGTACCCAGCACTTTGTAGGTACGCGCCTTGGGAACAAACGGGCGAATCTGCTCGGCATAGGCCTTCATGTAGTCGGTTGACGCAACCACCGGTCCGGCGTGCTGGTCCAGTTGCCGGGCCACAAATGGCACGCGCTGCGGTTCGCTCGGGTGCAACATGTTGAAGCGCTCGCAGTCCTGGCCGTCGCGGGCCAGCTCGTTGAAACTGGGGCAACTCCACACGTCGGCGCCTACACCCCAATCCTGCCGCAGCAATTCCTGTGCAGCGATCGACTCGCGCAAGATGGTGCCCGAGCCCAGCAACTGCACCCACGGTATGGCGGATCCGGCAGCACCCTTGGCCGACACAGCGCCCGGCTGGCACAGATACATTCCCTTGATGATCTGCTCCTCGGTGCCCGCCGCCAGGCCGGGCATGGAGTAGTTCTCGTTGAGCAGGGTCAGGTAGTAATACACGTTGTCCTGTTTTTCCACCATGCGTTTGAGGCCATGATGCAGGATGACGCCGACTTCGTGGGCAAACGTGGGGTCGTAACTGATGCAATTGGGGATTGTTCCAGCCAGGATGTGGCTGTGACCGTCTTCATGCTGCAGACCTTCGCCGTTGAGCGTGGTTCGCCCGGAGGTGCCGCCAAGCAGAAAACCACGCGCCTGCATGTCGCCGGCGGCCCAGGCCAGATCACCAATACGCTGGAAGCCAAACATCGAGTAATAGACGTAAAAAGGCACCATGATTCGGTTGTTGGTGCTGTAAGAGGTGGCCGCCGCTATCCAGCTGCTCATGCCTCCAGCTTCATTGATACCCTCCTGCAGGATCTGGCCCTGCTTGTCCTCCTTGTAGTACATCACCTGGTCTTTGTCGACAGGCGTGTACTGCTGCCCGTGCGGGTTGTAGATGCCGATCTGGCGAAACAGCCCCTCCATGCCAAAGGTGCGCGCCTCGTCGACCAGAATCGGGACGACGCGTGGACCCAATGCCTTGTCGCGCAACAAGGTGGTGAGAAACCGCACATACGCCTGGGTGGTTGAAATTTCGCGCCCTGGTGGCGTCGCCTCCATCACCGACTTGAAGGTGTCGAGTGAAGGCACGGTGAATTGCTCATCGGCCTTGACCCGACGGTGCGGCAGATAACCGCCGAGCGCCTTGCGCCGCTCGTGCAGGTAACGCATCTCCGGCGTGTCGTCAGCCGGTTTGTAGAAAGGAATGTCGGCGATCTGGCTGTCGGGAATCGGAATATTGAAGCGATCGCGGAAGGCCTTGATGTCCTCGTCGGCAAGTTTCTTGGTCTGGTGGACGTTGTTCTTGCCTTCGCCTATCTTGCCCATGCCAAAACCCTTGACGGTCTTGATCAGCAATACCGTTGGCTGGTTCTTGTGATTAACGGCTGCGTGAAAAGCCGCATACACCTTCTGCGAGTCGTGGCCGCCGCGGCGCAGGGCCCAGATATCTTCGTCGCTCATCTTGGCGACCATCTCCAGCGTGCGCGGATTCTTGCCGAAGAAGTTCTTGCGGACATAGGCGCCATCGTTGGCTTTGAAGGACTGGTAATCGCCGTCCAGCGTCTCCATCATTATCTTGCGCAGCGCCCCGTCCTTGTCGCGCGCCAGCAAAGGATCCCAGTTGCTGCCCCAAATCAGTTTGATCACATTCCATCCGGACCCGCGAAACTCTCCTTCAAGCTCCTGGATGATCTTGCCGTTTCCGCGCACCGGACCATCAAGGCGTTGCAAGTTGCAGTTGATCACAAAGATCAGGTTATCGAGCCCTTCTCGCGCAGCCAGACCAATCGCGCCCAGGCTCTCCACCTCATCCATTTCGCCATCGCCACAGAACACCCACACCTTGCGGTTTTCGGTGCTGGCAATGCCGCGCGCCTGCAGGTACTTAAGAAACCGCGCCTGATAGATGGCCATCAACGGCCCAAGACCCATCGACACGGTGGGAAATTGCCAGAACTCCGGCATGAGTTTGGGATGCGGGTAACTGGACAAGCCCCGGCCGTCCACTTCCTGCCGGAAATTGAGCAATTGTTCCTCGCTTAACCGCCCTTCCATGTACGCGCGCGCATACACACCAGGCGATACGTGCCCCTGAATGTAGATGCAGTCGCCACCGTGATTTTCGCTTTCGGCATGCCAGAAGTGGTTGAAGCCGGCACCAAACAAATTCGCCAAGGAGGCAAACGAACCAATGTGACCGCCAAGGTCACCACCATCGACCGGGTGGTGCCGATTGGCCTTGACCACCATCGCCATTGCATTCCAGCGCATGTAAGCGCGCAACCGTTCCTCAATCTCCAGGTTGCCGGGGCATCGCTCCTCCTGGTCAGTCTCGATCGTATTGACATAGGCGGTGTTGGCCGAAAATGGCATGTCGATGCTGCTTTGGCGCGCATGTTCAAGCAATTGCTCAAGCAGGAAGTGCGCGCGTGCCGGTCCTTCACTCTGAATGACGGCAGACAGCGCGTCCATCCACTCACGTGTTTCCTGTTGGTCTTCGTCGTTGGCGGCTGAACCGAACAGGTTCTGGGGAACTGCTGACATGTTGGTCTCCTATGACTTTTCGGGCAGGTAAGTACTGTACGGCAATTGCCGGGCCCGCCAGCCACGTCACCTACACTTGGCCCATGCCTGCCGACCCTTCATCTGGTAGTGCGCGCAACGTGGCAACAACAGAGCGCGTCCGGCGCTGGTGGTGGCGTCTCACCCCGCAGCGCCAGGACCGGTTTGCCGTTCTCGCCCCGCTGGCAGCGGTATTGCTGTTTCTCGCCGCCATCGTGGCCGCGTTCGGTTATCTGCGGCTGGAAGAAATTGACCGCGAGCACGAAGCCGTAAAGCGCGATGTCGAGTACACCCAGCAGCGTCTGCGGTTGCGGTTGCTGGAACGCCAGGAGCAGTTGATGCGGATTGCGCGCGACATCTCCAACCGCGAGCTCGACGCCGACGAGTTTTACGTTCGCGCCGAAGCGCTGGTGAACCAGTATCCAGACCTGGAGCGCCTGAGCTGGATCGACGAGCGTCGTCGCATCAAGGCAAGTTACGCCACCGCCAGCCTGCAGCCCAACCCGCGGCCGCTTTTGGGCGACACGCTGAAACTCGGCGAGACACAGAATATCTACACCCTGGCGCGAGAATTGCAACAACCGGTGTACTCCCAACGGGCTGCATCAGCCAATGCCGTACCACTGTTGCAACTTCATATTCCACTGACGGATCGGACCCGGTTCGCGGGCGTGGTGCTGGCTGAATACTCGGTCGATGGTCTGTATCGTTATGGTGTACCGGCCGAGGTTTCCGCGCGTTACGCCATCTCCCTGCTCGACGACAAGGGAGCCAGGCTGGCTGGCACCAGCGTGCCGGCGCCCAATCCGGCGACCAGACTGTTACCCTGGGTAAACCCGGTCAATGAATACGAAGTGCCGGTTTCTCCCGTGGGCAATGGCCTGGTGTTGCGTGCCCAGGCTTACCGGACTTCGCTTGGCGTCATAGGCAGCGGACTGTTCTGGCTGGTGGGAGTCTTGAGTTTCATGACCACCTGGATGCTGGTTGCCAATTGGCGCCATACGCGGCGGCGACAGCAGGCCCAGCAAGCGCTGGTGTCGGAGACCAATTTCCGCCGGGCGATGGAAAATTCAATGTTGACAGGTATGCGCGCCATGGACCTGCAGGGCCGGATTACCTATGTGAACGCCGCGTTCTGCCAGATGACGGGCTGGCGCGAATCGGACCTGGTCGGAAGAACTGCACCATTTCCCTATTGGCCGGATACCGATTACGACACCTTGAGTCAGATGCTGGGCGACGAACTGGCCGGCAAGGCCACACCGGGCGGGGTTCAGATGCGCGTCAAACGTCCGGACGGTACGCTTTTTGACGCGCGGCTCTATGTCTCGCCACTGATCGATGCACGCGGCACGCAGACCGGCTGGATGACCTCGATGACCGACATCACCGAGCCCAATCGGATCCGTGAACAGCTTTCGTCATCGTTCGAGCGGTTTACCACCGTGCTGGAGGCGCTGGATGCCTCGATCTCGGTCGCGCCGTTGGGCAGCGACGAAATGTTGTTCGCCAACAAGCTGTACCGCTTGTGGTTTGGCGGAGAAACCGTAGGGCACCTTCGGCTGGTGGCCCAGGCCGGCATGCCATCTCAACCGATAAATGACGAGTCACGGGATCATGTTGATTCATTCGCCGGGATGCCAACCAACGTGTTGCCGGAAGCGGAAGCGGAAAACGCGGAGGTCTATTTGAGCGAGCTGGGCCTGTGGCTTGAAGTGCGAACCCGATACCTGAGCTGGGTTGACGGACGACTGGCGCAAATGGTCATCGCAACCGACATTACGTCGCGCCGGCTGGCGGAGCAACAGGCTGCGGCACAGGCCGACCGGGCGCAAAACGCCAGCCGCTTGATCACAATGGGAGAAATGGCGTCCAGCGTGGCGCATGAACTCAACCAGCCGCTGACTGCGATCAACAATTATTGCCATGGCATGGTGTCACGCATCCGATCGCAACAAATCTCTCAGCAAGACCTGCTTGGGGCGCTGGAGAAAACCGCGCGCCAGGCACAACGCGCGGGCCAGATCATCCAGCGTATCCGTTCGTTCGTGAAGCGCAGTGAACCCAACCGCACCTGGTCAAGAGTGGCCGACATGATCGACGAGGCCGTCGAACTGGCGGAAATCGAACTTCGCCGGCGCAACGTGCGGCTCACTCGCAGTGTCGCTGCCCGGCTCCCGCTGCTGCTGGTGGACCCGATCCTGATTGAGCAGGTATTGATCAATCTGCTCAAGAACGCGGCCGAATCCGTCGATGCCGCGCAACGCCCGACGGCAATGCGCAAGGCCGAGCTGAAAGTAGCACAGCAGCAGGTTGACGACCGGGAAGTGGTCGAGTTCTCGGTGCTGGATTCCGGCAATGGATTGGCCCCTGAAGTAATGGAGCGGCTCTACGAGGCTTTCTACTCCACCAAGACCGACGGAATGGGCATCGGCTTGAATCTGTGCCGCTCTATCGTGGAGTCGCATCAGGGCCGGATGCGCGCCGAGAACCTCTACAATGGAAGTGAGGTGACGGGGTGCTGCTTCTCATTCTGGATTCCGGTGAGCGAGCCAGCGGGCGCCGCGCCAACACACCAGCGCAAACAACAGAAGACCCCAGGATAGACGCATGAGTTTGATTCCAAAAAAGGGCACTGTGTACGTCGTGGACGATGACGAAGCAGTACGCGATTCGCTCCAGTGGCTGCTGGAAGGCAAGGACTACCGGGTGCGCTGTTTTGATTCAGCCGAGTCGTTCTTGAGCCGTTACGACGCACGCGAAGTGGCGTGCCTGATCGTGGACATCCGCATGGGTGGCATGACCGGCCTTGAGTTGCAAAATCGGCTGATCGAACACCACTCGCCCTTGCCCATCGTATTTATCACCGGGCATGGCGACGTGCCGATGGCAGTCGACACGATGAAAAAGGGAGCGATGGATTTCATCCAGAAACCCTTCAAGGAAGACCAACTCTTGGGTCTGGTCGAGCGCATGCTGGATCACGCCAAGGGTTCGTTCGCCGATCATCTACTCGCGGCCAGCCGGGACGCGTTGTTATCGAAACTCACGCTGCGAGAATCCCAGGTGCTGGAGCGTATCGTAGCCGGTCGCCTGAACAAGCAGATCGCCGATGACCTGGGCATCAGCATCAAGACCGTGGAGGCGCATCGCGCCAATATCATGGAGAAACTCAACGCCAATACCGTTGCTGATCTGCTCAAGATCGCGCTCGGTCAAAACGCAACCAAACCCTGACCTTGCACCAGCCATTGCTAGTCGACGTTGCCAAACATGTTTGAGCGCGCCTTCTGATTCACGAAATTTGTAACGATGACATCGCAAGAGTTTGGCCAGATGATCGATGGCAACGCCTTGTCCAGGCAATTGCGTGCGGAGATAACACAACGTGCAACGGAGTTGACGAAACGCAACTTGCGCCCTGGCCTGGCGGTGATTCTGGTCGGCGAAGATTCGGCCAGTCAGATCTATGTGCGCAACAAGATCAAGGCCTGCCACGACGCCGGCTTTCGCTCGGTGTTTGAAAAATACGACGCCACTCTTACGCAATCGGACCTGCTGGCGCGAATTGACGCGCTCAACCGCGACCCTTCGATCCATGGAATCCTGGTGCAGATGCCGCTGCCTAAACATATCGACCCGCACACCGTGATCGAGACCATCGCCGCGGCCAAGGATGTGGATGGTTATTCCACCCTCAGTGCCGGCCAATTGATGACCGGCTCGCCCGGCCTCCAACCCTGCACTCCCTTTGGATGCATGAAGCTAATTGCTTCTACCGGCGTCAAGTTGCGCGGCAAACACGCAGTTGTGATCGGCCGCAGCAATACCGTCGGCAAGCCGATGGCCTTGATGCTGCTGCGGGAGAACGCCACTGTCACTGTTTGCCATAGTGCCACCGCCGACTTGAAGTCCCACACCTTGCTGGCCGATGTGGTCGTGGCCGCTGTTGGCAGGCGCAATTTGCTGACGGCCGACATGGTCAAGCCTGGCGCCATCGTTATTGACGTCGGCATGAATCGCGATGACGCGGGAAAACTGTGCGGCGACGTGGATTTCTCCAGTGTGCGGCAGGTAGCAGGTTTTATTACACCAGTGCCAGGTGGTGTTGGCCCCATGACGATAACCATGCTGCTGGCAAATACGCTGGAAGCAGCTGAGCGCTCAGCAGCCGGGGTTTAGACCGGGGCCAATGCCCCCAGATGAAAGCTGCCATGAATCCACTTCTTCAGTCCGACAACCTGCCCCTGTTTGACCGGATAACACCGGCCGACGTCGGCCCCGCGGTGGACCAATTGTTGGACGCCGCGAACACCGCGCTGCAAACCGTGACTGCGCCAGCATTCCCGTCCGAGTGGAACCGGATCGCATCGGTGCTGGATGTCGCGAACGAGAAACTCGGCCGCGCATGGGGTGCCGTGAGCCATCTCAACAGCGTGGCCGACACGCCCGAGTTGCGTGCCGCGTACAACGCGGCCTTGCCAAAGGTGACCGAGTTCTGGACCCGCCTTGGTGCCGATGAGCGGCTGTATGCCAAATACAAGGCGATCGACCCCGCGGCTTTGAACCCGGAACAGCGCCAGGCGCACAAGAACGCGCTGCGTGATTTCGTTCTTGGCGGCGCGGAACTTTCGGGTGCCGCTCGCGAACGATTTGCCGCGATTCAGGAGCGCCAGGCTGAACTGAGCCAGAAATTCAGCGAGAACACCCTGGATGCAACCGACAAGTTTTCCTATTACGCCAGCGCGCTTGAGCTCGACGGCGTGCCCAATGATGTGCGCCTGAGCGCGCTGGAGGCGGCACGGGCGCAGAACCGGGAGGGTTACAAACTCAGCCTGAAGATGCCCTGTTACCTGCCGGTGATGCAGTTTGCGCACAACTCCGAATTGCGCCGCACACTGTACCGGGCGTACGCGACACGCGCGTCAGATCAGGCCGATATTGACCTGAAGCAGTTCGACAACACCGCCCTGATGCGCGAGATGCTCGCGCTGCGCCAGGAGGAAGCCCAACTGTTGGGGTACAAGAACTTCGGCGAACTGTCGCTGGTGCCCAAGATGGCACAGTCACCGCAACGGGTGATCGAATTCCTGCGCGACTTGGGCCAAAGGGCCCGCCCATTCGCGCAACAAGACCTGGCCGACCTGCACGGCTTCGCGGCCCAACACCTTGACTTGCCAGACCCGCAGCCTTGGGACCTGCCGTACGTCAGCGAAAAACTGAAGGAAGCCCGTTTCGCGTTCAGCGAACAGGAAGTCAAGCAGTACTTCACGCTGCCCAAAGTATTGGTAGGCTTGTTCAAGATTGTTGAAACGCTGTTTGACGTCGTCATCAGAGCTGACCAGGCGCCGGTGTGGAACCCTGGCGTAATGTTCTACCGTATCGAAAGACCAGTACAACAAGCAGCCGTGACCATGGACCGGGACACGGCGCTTCTGGTCGGTCAGTTTTATCTCGACCCGACTGCCCGCAGTGGCAAGCGTGGCGGCGCCTGGATGGACGATGTGCGCAGCCGCTGGTTGCGGCCGGATAACCAGCTACTGCAAACGCCGGTCGCGCACCTGGTGTGCAATTTCGCCGACGGCGTGTCGATCAACGGGGTGGACCAGCCGGCTCTGTTGACACACGACGACGTCACTACCCTGTTCCATGAATTTGGCCATGGCTTGCACCACATGCTGACGCAGGTCAACGAAAGAAATGTGTCAGGCATCAGCGGCGTGGAGTGGGATGCGGTCGAATTGCCGAGCCAATTCATG
>JANNGR010000378.1:0-3102 GCA_031403955.1 Betaproteobacteria bacterium | reverse complement strand
AAGCGTCATCGTTCGGCAGATCGATCGCGTACAGCAAGTGATAACCGTTCCCCGATAGCGCCACCACGGGCGCCGGCCAGCCGATGCCGCGCAGGTACTGGTAAACGTCGTTTGCCTTGACGTGCGCCGCCTCAAGCTGGTCATCCGTGGCACTGGTGTCTGTTGGCCGCACCGGGTCAATGTCAATCAACAGCCAGCGCCGGCGCGCCGCTTGCCTGTCCGTTGTGGTCGCAGTCGCAAATGATTCAACCCGGTTGCAATACCGGCTTAGCAATTGCGGATCAACCGGGTTAAGCGTGACGTACACCGCCGCGCCGCTTCGGCTAAGTCGCGCCGCGTGTTCGGCCAGGTCGGCCCAATGCGCCGCGTCAAAATATCCGGCATCGATGCGTTTCTTCCCCTTGTGGAACGCTCGAAGTTCGACTACGTCGCCCGGTTCGAAAAGCACTTCCAGCGCGGCACGGATCGCGACCTTGTCTGGTAGTGGTAGTGGCAGGTTTTCGGCATGCGCCGGGCGGGCGGGAATGCGCACGTCGTTCATGGCGCCTCCCCGGTAACGCGCGCAAGCCAGGCTTCGGCGTCGTCCAAGTTGTCCAGCCGGCGCGTTAATGCGTACCTGCTGGCGATGTAAATCGCTCTGCCGTAGTCGTCTTCGGTGCGAACAATCACGATGCCGCGCAGTGCCGCACTGGCGATAAGAGTGCTCTCGCGCTTTCGCAGCGCGGCGGCGGTAGAATCGATGACGTCAGTGGTTTGCTTCGGGGTCTGGTCGTTCGCCGCGTCCAGGCCCCTGTCATTTGGGGCCCTCATGCGCTCACCCCCAAAGTGCGCCTGATTTCAGCCACCGGCCATGCCAGCCTGCCATGTACCCTGATTGGCCGCAGCGGGCCATTCTCAAGGCATGCCCATCCCCTCAGAGTTTGCGGTCGGCGCACCAGCCAATGCGCCGCTATCGCCGTGGTTACGGCTGGGCGCGTTTCTTGCGCCAGCTCGGGAAACTGCGCGGTTTTGTTTTCCATGTCAAACCATCCTTGAGCCTTTGTGATGGTTGACAAGTATTCGCATTTTTCGCCCGTTAACCGGTTGACGATTGGTTAACGATTGGTTAACGATTTCCCTCCGCGATATGTTTCTTCACGCTCTTGGAAAATGCCGCCTTGCTGATTTTTTCGGCCAGCGCTAGCTTACCTATTCCATCGGGCAACCGCGCGTAATCACTGGCAGGCATCACCAGGCCGGCGTCAACGCACATTTGGTAGCGTCGCTCGCCATCGGATGTTTTTGCCCCGGGCTGCACTGCTTGTAGCGGTTGAAGATCGATTTCAATTTCTTGGCAATACGTTCGCGCATCGGCAAACGTTATGGCGCTGCGGGCAATGTCATCGATCTGAAAATCCTTGCGCTTGATTCTTGACAGCGGGTCGCGTGGCGTCACGGCCCCGCAGTCCACCATTTCCAGCAAAACCAGTAGATGCTTTTTCCGCGTTTGTTCCCGCAAACCGACCACCACCGGCTCGCTCCTTGTGCCGTCTGAGAATCTGAATGTCGCCGTGCCGGCCAGGTCCGGTGCCGACAGTTCGGCAGTTTTCTGGACAAGCGCCGCAATCATTTGCGGGCCATCAGGCAGATACAGGATTTTCACAGGCACCCCCTCAGTGCAGCCCTGTTCGGGTGCCCCAGCAGGCGGTCAGGGAAACCGCTTTTCAGCCGCTAAGCCTAGCTGGGGCAAAACTAGATTTACGCCACCACGCGCAGCGCACCGGGCGCGGCCTTCGGGTCGAACACAATGCCGGCCTGTTCCAGAATCCAGGCTTCAATCTTTTCGTGGTGCAGGCGCAGCAGTTCCAACGGGCGCACGGTGTAATGCTTTTCAGCGGTAGCGCTGGGCTTGTGCCCCATGATTTGCGCCACCACACCTACAGGCACTTCGAGCCACTCTGTCAGGCTCTTGAATGACCGGCGCAGGCCATGCAAGGTCAGGCCATCCAGCCCGGCGGCCCTGCATGCGCGGGTATGCGGATTGTTGGGCTCTGTCAGGCATCCGCTGGCACTCGTGGGGCTTGAGAAAATCCATTCATTGCGCCTGGGCAGTGTGGTCAGTAGGTGCAGCATGTAGGGCGTCGCGGGTATCTCGCGAGTGCCTTCCACCTTGTCGCGGATGCTGACGCCCTTCCATTGCGTGTTCACATCTTCCCAGCGCAGCGCCAGCACTTCGCCCGGCCTTGCGCCAGTCAAGAGAATGAATTGCAGGCAAGCGGCGATCACCGGGTTTTGAAGCTGTTGCACGGCACAAAACCACGCGGGCAATTGTTCGCGCTGCAACACGTCGGATTTAACCCCGGCCCGGCCCAATGCCTCGCGCGCCCTTTTCGTCTTGGCGGGATTCTTGGCGGGCAACAGTTGCGCATAGGCCGGTTGCTCGGCGCACCAGCCAAGAAACACTTTCAAAATTCGCCATGCAAGGCGGGCCGATGCGGGGCGGGTTTTGCCTTCGTTGGCGGCCCACGCTTCGATTGTGGGTGCGTCAAGGTCACGTAATGGCAATGCCATAAAGGGGAATAACGGCCCGGGCGCCGTCTCGCCACGGCCACGGGTGCCGCGCTTGGCAACGTTGCCACCAGGCGAAGACTTGCGGATATGGTCGCGGTAGTGCAGGTCGCCCCAATGCGGGCGGCGTTCAGCCACGTACACGGCCCACACTTCGCCCACGGTCAATGCAGCCACCTTGGCGGCGGCCTGCTTTGCGTCGCTTGCGGCCAGCGCATCGCGCTTCAACTCTCGCGGGTCTTGGCCCCCATCAATCAGGCGTTGCAGTTCGCGGGCTTTCGCTTGCGCCTGGGGGATGCTCCAGGCGTCCGGGCTCCCGATGGTCAGGCGGATATCTTTGCTCTGGTGCACGCTCTGAAACACGTAGGCGGGTTTCCCGGCAGGCGTTGCCCTGAGCCCCAGCCCCGGCGCTGCGGCGTCCCATAGGAAGGCCTGGGCCTTGTCAGCGGGGCATATAAACCCTGAAACCCTGCCAGCGGTAAATACGATCTTTGACATAAAGGATAGATGATCCTGTGGTTACTTACACGTCCAGGATGTAAGGGCGGATGTAAG
>JANNGR010000377.1:0-2906 GCA_031403955.1 Betaproteobacteria bacterium | reverse complement strand
GGCTAACTGGCGCAGCTTGAGCAAACAGGTGTTTGGATCGTCGGTGAAATATTTTTCGGCGAGCATGCCCAGCCGGAGCAGTTGCTCGTCGTGCTGGCTCAACACCGAAAAATTGGACATTGCGGGTTTGCCTTGCGCCTTGATGGTCCTGACACTGCCGTCAGTGCGGTCTGATGGGCAATAGTGCGAAACGACAGGTTTTCGCTCTTCTCAAGTCTAGTTGACGTTCTGAAGACTTCGTGTCCTGATCGCTGGAAAATCAGCAGAAACACCAGCCTGCTTATTGGGCCGTATCACAATTGGGCAACATGCAAGAAGCGCACATCACCGTACGCGCGATCGTTCCCGAAAGTGAACGGCTGTCGCAATTTCTCTCAGGCAGCCTGAAATACTGCCAACTCACGCCACCAGCCGATACCCGACCGCGGTCTCGGTCAACAGGTGTCGCGGCTGCGCCGGATCGGCTTCCAGCTTTCGCCGCAAGTGCCCCATGTATACGCGCAAATAGTGGCTCTGGTCAGCGTGTGACGGTCCCCATACTTCACGCAGCAACTGGCGGTGCGTGAGCACCCGCCCGACATGGGTGATCAGCACAAGCAGCAGCCGGTACTCGATCGGGGTCAGGTGCACTTGCACCTCCTTGCGTCGTACCAGTCTCGCTGTCCGGTCCACCTCCACGTCGCCAAAACGGAAAACAGTATCCGCGCTTGTCCCCTTGCCGTCTGGTGAAGCCGCCCTGGGGCGGCGCAAATTGGCGCGCACCCTGGCCATCAACTCACCCACTCCAAACGGTTTGGTTAGGTAGTCGTCCGCGCCCGCGTCCAGCGCTGCGATTTTGTCGGCCTCGTCGGAGCGCGCTGACAGCACCACTATCGGCACGCCGGACCAGCTTCGCACGTCGCGAATCAGGTCGATCCCGTCGCCATCGGGCAATCCCAGGTCCAGAATCAGCAGGTCAGGCTTGCGTGTGCCGGCTTCGGTCAAGCCACTTTTCGCATTGCCGGCCTCGTGCACCTGCCAGCCTTGCGCCTCCAGCGCCGCGCGAACGAAACGGCGAATCTGCGGTTCGTCTTCAATCACAACGGCGACTGGGGCAGGCATGCTGGTCATTCACCCGGGATTCGAAGTCGCTTCTGTAATCGCCGCGGCCGGCTGATCCTGGGGCACCTGGGGTGGAATTCCGCGCGGCAACGTCAGGGTGAATTCCGCTCCGCCGCCGGGCGCATTGGCGGCGCTGATCTGTCCGCGATGCGCATCCGCCACGGCTTTGCAGATCGCCAGACCCAGGCCCACGCCGGGTGTGGCGGATTCCGCCGCTCCCCGGGTGAATTTGTCGAACAGCGACTGCCCGCGCCCGTGTGGCAATGGCGGCAGACCAGGGAGCAGGGCCGCGCCTCCCAGAAACACAATATCCATGTCGACTCTCCAGCATCAAAGCGATGGATGAAGTCTGGAAGCCGGCATGTAAAAATGGGGAAGAGAAAGGTGTGGGCAGCGTAAAAAAAGCGTAACTTCGCGCCGGTCGGATGCCTGCAGGCTCTTGGCGATCTCGTCGCTGCTTGCGAGGCTGTGCGCGTTCTTCATCGCCGCCAGCCTCTGGCCGTCACGTTCGCCGGCCACGATGGCGCGCAAAATCTTCTGACCCGTCTCGCCCGCTACATCGGAGACGACGGTGGCGAGTTGGACGTTCATTTGGGTGAGCGCCTTTTGCATGTGCTGGACGCGCTTGGCACCGACGTTTCCGCTCGGCTAATGCTGGAAAGCCTGGCCATCGGCCAACTGATGCGATGACTTGCCAAGGCGACGTTGGTGAGAACCACCACCGGGGGCGCGGGTCGAAGGGCTAAGCGTTCCAGCGCTCAACACGCCAACACGCCAACACGCCAACATGTCAACGCGTCGCCATGTAGGCCGCATACAGGCAAGGCTGCAGGTCCCGCAACAACTTGCGCCGCTGGACCATTTCATGGTGCCGGCCCTGCCGCTCCAGGCGCAGGAGTTCCAGCAACAACCGCAAAGCCTGTTCGGGCGCATGGTGCAAAGATGGCTGTGTTTCACCCAACAGGCGCGCCAGACCGGGCTGCTCCGTCAGCACCCAGGCTGGGAACCAGACCAAGTCAGCCAGCTCGCCGTCACCCTCAAAATCCGCATCGAATTTCTTGCGCAACTTTTCCAGTGACGGGTCGGCGATGCGTCGCGTCAGAGCGTCAAAACGTTCGGGCGATAACCATGCAAGTTCGGCCAGTAATGCGAATGCGGTTTCCAGGCCACCGGCGCGGTAATGCGCCTCGGCCATCCAGGCCAGCGGCGCGGGAATGCGACGCCACGACGCGATGCCGGCCACTGCTGCGATTGCCGCTGGCCAATCGCCACCCAGCAGCCACAGCGGCGCCGCGTGGTCCTCGCTGCGCTCAGGCAGAAACGCCAGCGGGGCCGAGCGCCGCGCCAGCTCCTGCCACAACGGCGCCAGCCACGCCGCGCCTGCCGCTTGGCCGAGCATACGCAACGCCGCGGGTTCAGTCGCGTGGCTCAGCACATCATGGGCCTGGCGCAACCTATCGTGATCGAGGAACGTAGCACCAGCGCCGCGCTCAATCGCCTCGACCAGCACTGCAAGCGGCGACAAGCTTTCGTCGCGCGGGAATTCCAGGCTGAACGTTAGCCACGCGGATTTGGCGGCGATCGGGTCACGCTGCTCAATCGCGTGCACAACATCGTTGCGCAACATCGTGTCGTGGCTGTGGTCGAAGATATCAAGTTGCATTGGTTGCATTGCTTGCATGGAAGCATTCGAATCACTGGCCATTCAGCCTCCCACCGGTCGGGAACAGATGCCGACGCTCGACGCTACGGCTAAGATGCGTGTTTCCATTTCAAGGATTTTCCATGACCATATCCATGTACCA
>JANNGR010000376.1:0-7780 GCA_031403955.1 Betaproteobacteria bacterium | reverse complement strand
CGGGTGGTAAGGCCCCTGGAAAATTCGATCGGTGCTGTCGAACGCCACGAATGAGCCGCGCAACATCACCGCGGTGCGGTGGGCGATGCGATGCACCACGTCCAGGTCGTGCGTGATCAGCACGTACGACAGTCCGAGCTCGGCCTGCAGGCGGCGCAGCAGCTTGAGAATTTCCTCGGCCACCAGCGGATCCAGCGCCGAGGTCGGTTCGTCCAGGATGATCAAGTCCGGGTTGGCGGCCAGTGCGCGGGCTACACAAACGCGCTGTTTTTGTCCGCCGGACAACTCGGTCGGATAACGCGACAGAAAATCCTTTGGAAGCTCCACCAGATCCATCAGTTCCCCGGTGCGTTTGGTCACCTCGGCGCTTCCGAGGCCGAAATACAGGCTTGACGGGCGACCGATGGTCTCTTGAATCGTCTGGTGTTCGCCCGGTTTCAACGCATGGCTGCCACCCAGGCCAAAATAAAAACTGACCGGGCGGCCGATGGTCTCCATCAGCGTCTGGCGCGGATTGAGTGCCACGTCGGGTATCTGGTAGACCAGTTGAATCGTGCGTTTCAGGTTCTTGTCGCGTTCCGCCAGGGTCTTTGGCAACGGCTGGCCCTTGAACGTGATCGTGCCGGCCGTGGGTGGCAACAACCCGGTGATGATGCGCGCCAGCGTCGACTTGCCGGAGCCGGACTCACCCACCACAGCCACCGTTTCGCCGCGGCGCACATCCAGGCTAACGTCGGTCACCACCTTGAAGCTGCCATAAGCCGCGTCGATATGCTCGACCTTCAGGATCACGTCGGACTTGACCGAAGACTGGTCGGCGCGTTCGCTCGCCGCCGCGCCTCGAACCGCCACCAGCCTGGCGGTGTAGTCCTGCGTTGGAGCCTGCAACACGGCGTCGACAGTGCCCTCTTCAACTTCCTTGCCGTGCCGAAGCACCTTGATGCGGTCTGCCACCTGCGCCACGACCGCCAGGTCGTGCGTGATATACAACGCGGCCGTGCCGTATTCCCGAATCAGCGACTTGAGCAGGATCAGCACCTCGATCTGGGTCGTGACGTCGAGCGCCGTGGTTGGCTCGTCCAGCACCAGAATATCCGGACGGCAGGACATCGCCATGGCCGCCATCGCGCGCTGCAGTTGCCCGCCGGAGGCCTGGTGCGGATAACGCTCACCAAAGGTCTCGGGTTCGGGCAGGTCGAGCGATTTGAACAAATGCCGGGCCCAGGTCTCGGCCTCTTCACGCGACATCAGGCCATGGATCATGGGCGCCTCGCACACCTGGTCCATTATGGTGTGTGCGGGGTTGAAGGCCGCCGACGCGGACTGCGCGACATAGGCGATGCGACGGCCCCGCACCGCCCGCCGTCCACCGGCGTCGAGCTTGCGAATGTCGATGCCGTCGATTTCAACCGCGCCGCCGGCGATATGCACGCCGGCACGGGCATAACACATGGCGGACAGGCCAATGGTGGATTTGCCGGCGCCGCTTTCACCGATCAGGCCCAGCACTTCACCGGCATGCAGCGTGACGTCCACGTTGTCGACAATCAGGTTGCCGCTGCGCACTCCCATCAGACGCAGGCCCTTGATCTGCAGGATGATTTTCTTGTCGGTCATGGCGCGCTCACAGTTCTGCCTGGGCACCGGACGGGCGCGCTTCTATCGACAACAACCAGTCCACCACCAGGTTGACCCCGACGGTAAGAATCGAGATCGCCAGCGCCGGCCATATCGGCGCCAGCATGCCGAAGTTGATGGCTGCCGAGTTCTCGCGCACCATGCCACCCCAGTCCGCAAACGGCGGCTGGATGCCGAGACCGAGGAACGACAAGGCGGCGATAAACAGGAAGTTGAAGCAAAACCGCAAACCGAACTCGGACACCAGTGGCGCCATCGCGTTGGGCAGAATCTCGCGCCGGATGATCCACCAGGTGCCTTCACCGCGCAACCGCGCCGCCTCCACGTATTCCAGCACGGTCAGGTTCATTCCCAGCGCGCGTGCCAGCCGGAACACGCGGGTCGAATCCAGTACCGCAATGGTCAGGATCAGCACCGGTATCGACGAACCGAAAACCCCCAGGATGATCAACGCCAGGATCAGCAGCGGAATCGACAGTATCACGTCCACCAAGCGGGAAATCAGGGTGTCCACCCATCCGCCTAGCACGGCCGCCGTGAAACCCAGCGTGATACCAATGCCGAATGAAATGAAGGTCGTGGCGAGCGCCACGCCAATCGTCATGCGCGCGCCGTAGATCAGCCGCGTCACCATATCGCGGCCGATCTGGTCCGCGCCCAGCAACATCTTCATGGTGGGCTCGTCCCAGGTGGCGCCCACGGTCTCGGACTGCGAATAGGGTGCGAACAGGGGACCAAGAAGCGCGAGAAACAGGTTGAAGGCGATGATGCCCAGGCCTATCCAGGCGGTGGTTGTCGGTTTGTGGCCAAGTAATTTCATGTTGTTCGGACCATTAACGCTTGTGACGCAGGCGCGGATTGACCAGGATGACCAACACGTCGGCCAGGGTATTGAGAAGCACGAAAACGCCGGCAAACACCAGGCCGCAGGCCTGGATCACCGGTACGTCGCGTTTGGACACCGCGTCCACCATTAGTTGCCCGATACCGGGGTAGACGAAGACTGCCTCCAGCACCACCACACCGACCACCAGGTAGGCGATATTGAGCGCCACCACCGTGATGATGGGCGCGGCCGCATTCGGCAGCGCGTGCCGGGATATCACGCGTGCGCGCGTCGCGCCTTTCAGGAACGCCATTTCAATGTAGGCACTGGACATGACTGACAACACCGAACTGCGCGTCATTCGCAACATATGTGCCGCTACCAGCAACGTCAGCGCGAGCGCCGGCAAGGTAGTGATGTAGACCCGCTCGGAAAAGCTGATGCCCGGGAACACGGTGGCCAAAGACGGAAACCATTCCAGGTTGACCACGAACAGAATTATCAGCAGGTAAGCGATGAAGAACTCGGGCACTGAAATGGCGATCAGGGTCAGCACGTTGGATGCCTTGTCGACCAGTTTGCCCTCATTGATCGCGGCCAGAATGCCCAGCCCAACCGAAAGCGGAATCGCGATCACGGCGGCGTAACCGGCCAGGAACAGGGTGTTGATCAAGCGCGGTCGCAACTCGTCGATGATGACGCGCTTGTTCGTCATCGCCACACCCAGGTCGCCCTGCAAAGCGCCCCACAACCAGTTCAGATAACGTTGGTAGGCGGGCTGATTTAGCCCCAGTTCCTTGCGAAACGCGGCCAGTGCATCCGGTGTCGCGCCTTGCCCCAGGACCGCCGACGCAACGTCGCCAGGCAAAATCTGGGTGCAGACAAAAATCAGCACCGAGACCGCTAGGAGTGTCAGTACCCCCAGCCCGAGTCGATTCACAATGAGTTTCAACATCGCTTGATCTTCCAAACAGGGGGTTACCGAGGCGCCGACGCACCTACTTGCGACATGGCAGGCGCGACAAAGCGCAAGCGGCGCCCGGGCAGTACCGATCCGGGGGGATCAACAAGACAGTCGATCCGCACCCGGTATCAGTCGATCAAGCGAACCAGCCCTTTTCAGCCAGGCGCTGGTCGTTCATGTCGTAGCGGGGATGAGGCTCAAGGCCACGCAACTTGGTGCTGCCACCGTCCATCTGGTCCCCGATGGCGAAACACACCATGCCAGCTTCCTCGGACAACAGGCCTTGGGCTTCGGCATACATGGCTTTGCGTTTGGTTTCATCGAGCTCGACGCGCGCATCGACCACCAGTTTGTCGAACTTGGCGCTGTTGTAGTGGGTGTCGTTCCAGGTCTGGCCGGTGACGAAAGTCTGCGACAGTTGCAGGTCGGCGGTCGGGCGGTTGCCCCAATACACGGCGCAAAATGGCTGCTTGAGCCAGACATTGTCCCAGTAGCCGTCGCCTGAAACACGCTTCACGTCGATGTTCAGGCCACCCTTCTTGGCCGACTCCTGAAACACCACGGCCGAATCGGTTGCGCCGGTAAACGCACCTTCGGACACCTGCAACTCGATCGGGCCGCTGAAGCCGGACTTCTTAAGATGGAAGGCTGCTTTGTCGGAATCGAACGGACGCTGCTTCTGCTTGGCGTCGTAATATTTGTTCGCCGGACCGACTGTGTGGTCGTTGCCCAGCGATGCATAACCCGAGAAAACGTTGTCGACGATTTTCTTGCGGTCGATGCCGTATTTCATGGCCAATACCAGATCCCGGCTCTTGAACGGGTCCTTGTCGGTCTGGGCGACGAACGCGAATCGATTGCCGGTGCCTTTGGTGCGCGAAATCGTCACGGCCTTGTTCTTCGACAGCAGGGCCACGGTTTTCGGATCAAGGCGGTTGACTGCGTCAACCTGGCCGGTCACCAAGGCCTGGGTGCGCGCGGCCGCGTCGCCGATGTAACGCAGCTCGACCGAATCGAAATTGCCGCGGTTGGGCTTCCAGTAGTTGCCGGACTTGCGTTTGGTGACGATCCGCACCCCAGGCTGCCACTCGGTCAGCGTAAAGGCGCCGGTGCCATCGGCCTTTTGAAAGTCGGTCGTGCCGGCCGGCACGATGATCAGGTGGTAGTCGGAGAAAATAAACGGCAAGTCGGCGTTGCCGGCCGCCAGGGTGATCTGTATCTGGTTCGGCGAGGTCTTCTTCATCTCCTTGATCGGCTCGAGAATGCCTTTGGCCGGAGATTTGGTTTCGCCACGGTGCAGGTTGATCGAGTAGATCACGTCATCGGCGTCCAGCGTCTTGCCCGAGCCAAAGGTGATGCCTTTGCGGAGGTTGAAGGTCCACTCGGTTGCGCCGGGCTTGGAGGTCCAGTTCTCAGCCAGCTCGCCGGTCGCGTTGCCCTTGGAATCAACCTCCACCAGGCAGTTCCAGATCATCAGGCTGTAGGCAATCGGAATCGAATCGGCGTAGGTACGCGGATCCAGGCTGTCGGAGGCCGAGCCGCCCTCCATGCCCAGACGCAGCACGCCGCCTTTCTTGGGCGCGCCTTGCGCCATGGCGGGCAGGGCACCGAAGGTCGCGGACAACCCGAGCGCCGACGCGCCGGTGATCAGTTGACGACGGTCGAGAATGATTCCCGAATCCGATGGGGTTGTTATCAGTGGCATTTTTTCAAATCTCCAATCAAGTCGATGAACAGTGTCCCGATACCGCCATCGGATGTGGCGGCAAATCTCGGGCAGCCCGAGGGCAAGCAGCTTTGCACTCTGCAATCATCCTAACGAATATGCGGCGCGCGAGTCATCCAGACAATCCCTTAGTAGATCGGCAATCGGGGTAGCGCGGCATCCATGCACGGTCGCAAAGCGAATAAGCGAAGTCGCACGTGGCTATGCGTGTTGCAGCCCACGTGGTAGCTAACGCCGAAACCGCAAAAGCTACCGATCTACGCGCTCGCGACGGGTCTTGGCTGATCCACTTGGCCAGCTTCAGCACCCATCTGGGCGGCGGCTATCAACCACTGGCGCAGGATCCGGATCTTGGGTTGCTGGGCGCGTTCGGGTGGGTAGACCAGATAGTAGGACAAGCCCTGTTCGATCGTGAGCTTGAACGGAGCTACCAGGATGCCGTCGCGCAGACTCTCGCGAACCAGGTTCAGGTCGCCGATCGCCACGCCCTGGCCGCGCGTTGCCGCGGCCAGCGCCAGTTCGAGCGTGTCGAAGGCTTGCCCGCGACGTGCGTCTTTGCTGTCAACCCCGGCCGCGCCGAGCCAGCGTGGCCAAGCGTCCAGCGGGTCGCAATGCAGCAACGGCAAAGTCACCAGATCAGCCGCCGAGCCAAGGCGCGCGGCCAACTGCGGTGCGCAAACCGGAGTTAGCACTTCGGGCATCAGGGCCACGGCTTCGACGCCGGCCCAGACGCCGGCGCCTTGCACTACAGCCGCGTCCACGTCGGAGCGCTCGAAATCCGGCAACCAGGCGTGGTGGGTTGCGACACGCACATCCACGTCTGGCAACAATACGCGCAGTTCCGGCAACATCGGCAGGAACCATCGCGCGGTAAAGGTGGGTGGCATGCGAAGTACCAGTACCTGGCCGACGTTGCGCACGCCGTCGCAGGCGCGCGCCAGCCGGCCCAGTGCCTCCTCGACCACCGGCAATAACAGTTGCCCTTGCTCGGTCAGTTTCAGGCCCCGTTTGTGGCGATTAAATAGCGCACATCCCAAATACCTTTCAAGCTGCTGGATCTGTCGGCTCACCGCACCCTGGGTGACAAACAGCAGTTCTGCGGCGCGGCTGAAACTACCCGCGCTCGCCGCTGCCGCAAACACCGTCAGTGCATGTAGTGGTGGCAGCCGACGGTGAAACGACTGAACCTCTGATCCATGCTTTTTGAGAATATGTACCATGACAATTCTTCGGCCATTTCTTACAGGCTAAAGGATAAAATACTAAACGTCACCTTAGTCTTGATGTATTACTCTGGCTCATTATCACTGCGCGTCGATTGGCGCGGAAAACTAGGAAATCATGAAAATTCGTGCTGCTGACGCAAGCCAGAACACCGGCTCGCGTCAGGCCGTCGAATGGCCCACCTGGTTGTTATTCGTCATCATCCACGGCGGCTGGGTTTTGCTTATCCTGGACTACCGTTCCCACCCGGCCTGGTTGGCGAACCTGGCGCTGATCTTGTTGGCCACCTGGCACCTGAGTTTGCAGCACGAATTGCTGCACGGCCACCCGACCCGCAGCAAGACTTTCAATCGCCTGCTGGGCCTGTTTCCGATCAGTGCCTGGTACCCGTACGATATTTACCGGGACAGCCACATCGCCCATCACCGGGACGAATTGCTGACCATGCCCGGTATCGACCCAGAATCCAACTACCTGGCAGCCCAGGCGTTCGACCGGTTGTCGAAACTTCAACGCGTCTTCAAATGGTCACTTCGCACCGCGCTCGGTCGACTGTTGCTGGGACCGGCATTCGCCCTGACTTCGGTCTGGGCCGGCATGGTGATCGGGCCACTGAAACGCGACTACCGTTACCTGGCTACCTGGGTCGTGCATCTGACTCTGCTGGTCCCCATGCTCTGGTGGGTGAACTACCAGGCCGATCTCTCGCCCTTGCACTACCTTTTTGGCGTCGCCTATCCAGCCATGAGCCTGGCCATGCTGCGGTCTTTTTTTGAGCATCGCCCATCAGCCCTGCCGGCGCACCGCGTCGTGATCAACGACGCGGCTATTTTCTGGCGCGTACTCTATCTAAACAACAACTACCACGCGGTGCACCACGAGCAGCCTGACCTCGCCTGGTATCGCATTCCCGCCGCTTACCAGGCCGACCGTGAAGGGTTCCTGCAACGTAACGACGGGTTCCAACTGCCCGGCTACGGCCACCTGCTTTGGCGCTACGTCTGCAAGCCCGTCGACTCGCCCGTGCATCCAGGGTTTGGACCGACCGCCAGTCATGAAATCACGGCGCCAACCAGCCCGATTGCCGCAACAACGCGGTGATCCTAGAAACCGCAGTTGACCGCTCACTTCAGCAAGCAACGCCCTATGAACACTGGCTTCTCTGCCTTTGAAGCACCGCACCAATTGGGTGATCACGCTACGCACCCGATTGCGCCGCCCCGGCGCGCGCTGGCGGCGTTGCTTCTCCTTGCAGGCACGAGCCTGCCGCGTCGTCGCGCTTGCAGGGCGCAGTCTGGTCAGAGTCCAGCCTTCTTCACGCCGTCCAAACCCGCGCCAGCGGGTTTGGAGCCGCGGCGTTCAGCCTTGCCAGCGCACGCCATGACGGCCCACTCGGGCGCGT
>JANNGR010000375.1:0-1621 GCA_031403955.1 Betaproteobacteria bacterium | reverse complement strand
CCGCATGGCAAGGAACCGCGCGATCGTCAAGAAGCTGTCGGCGGTGGAAACCCTGGGCTCGACCACGGTGATTTGCTCCGACAAGACCGGCACGCTTACGCTCAACCAGATGACCGCGCGGTCGGTGTTCTACCGTGGGCAGAGTTTCGCCGTGAGCGGCGAGGGCTATGGCGGCAAGGGCGCCATCAGCGCCGCAAACGGTGGCCCGCTGCCTGATTTTCTGCCGTTGCTGGTCCCTGCGGCGCTATGTTCCGAGTCCCGCATCCGCGACGGCCTGCTGATTGGCGACCCGACCGAGGGCGCGCTGCTCGCGCTGGCGAGCAAAGGCGGGGTGGATCAGGAGACGGCGGCGGAGCACCGCCCGCGCATCGCCGAGATTCCGTTCGATTCGGCGCACAAGTTCATGGCCACCTTTCATCGCGATGGCGAGTGGGTGCGCATGTTCGTCAAGGGTGCGCCAGACGTATTGCTGGCGCGCGCCGTCAGTTTCCTCGGAGCCGCAGGCGCGGTGCCGCTCGACGCGCCGGCGCGGGCAGCGTTTGAGGCCCAGAACGCCGTATTTGGCGGGCAGGCCATGCGTGTGCTGGCGGTGGCTGAGCGCGACATCCCGGCGCAGGAATTCAATCCCACCGGCGACCAGATGGCCTGGGCCAGCCAGCTGGTGTTGATCGGTCTGGTCGGCATCATCGACCCGCCCCGCCCGCAGGCGCGCGACGCCATCCGACGGTGCAAGCAGGCCGGCATCCAGGTCAAGATGATCACCGGCGACCACAGCCTCACAGCCAGCGCCATCGCCCAGGAATTGGGCCTGGAAGGCGCGGTGCTGACCGGTGCGGAACTGGACCGGTTGGACGTTGCGGAGCTGTCCCGCCACATCGAGGAAACCGCCGTGTTCGCCCGCGTTGCCCCGGAACACAAGGTCAAGATCGTGCAGGCGCTGAAGGCCCGCGGCCACGTGGTCGCGATGACCGGCGATGGCGTCAACGACGCCCCGGCGCTGAAAAACGCCGACATTGGCGTGGCCATGGGAATCACCGGCACCGAAGTGACCAGGGAGGCCGCCACCATGGTGCTCACTGACGACAACTTCGCCACCATCGTCGGTGCGATCGAGGAGGGCCGCACCATTTACGAAAATATCGTCAAGTTTGTGCGCTTTCAGCTTTCCACCAGCGTCGGCGCGATCCTCACGGTGGTCGGTGCGCAATTGCTGGGCCTGCCGATGCCGTTCACGGCAATCCACATCCTGTGGATTGCCGTCATCATGGACGGGCCGCCCGCGATGACCCTGGGATTGGAACCAGCCCGCACCGGCATCATGTTCGAGCCCCCGCGCCGCACCGATGAGCGCATCCTGTCGCTGGCGCGCCTGAAGCGGTTGCTGATGTACGGACTGACGATGGCGGTCGGTACCCTCGGTCTGTTTTATGCCGCCCAGGAGCGCGGTGAGACCTACGCGTTGACGCTGGCTTTCACTACCTTCGTGTTGTTCCAGTTTTTCAATGTATTCAACGCCCGCGCCGACCATCAGTCCACCTTCAATCGGCAGTTTTTCAGCAACCGAAAGCTGTGGGTGGCACTAGGCATGGTCGTTGGGCTGCAGGCGCTGGTGGTGCACTGG
>JANNGR010000374.1:0-4199 GCA_031403955.1 Betaproteobacteria bacterium | reverse complement strand
GCCACCCCCAACTCGCGTGCCTTGTCGAGCTTGCTACCGGCCTCAGCACCGGCCACGACATAACTGGTCTTCTTGCTGACCGAACCGGCGACCTTGCCACCGGCCGCCTCGATCAGGTCCTTGGCCTCATCACGACCCATGGACGGCAAGCTGCCGGTGATGACGAATGTCTTGCCAGCCAGCGGCTTGGCGGTGCTGGCAGCGGGCGCGCCCTCTTCCCATGTAATACCGCAGGCACGTAGCTGCTCCACCACCTCACGGTTGTGCGCCTGATCGAAGAACAGGCGCAGGCTTTGGGCCACGATGGGTCCAACGTCATTGACATCCAGCAGTTTCTCCACCGGCGCGTCCATGATGGCATCCAGCTGTCCGAAATGGCGCGCCAACGCCTTCGCGGTCGCCTCGCCCACATGGCGAATGCCCAGTCCGAACAGGAAACGCGCCAACGTGGTTTGCTTCGAGTGTTGCAGCGCATCGAGCAGGTTTTGTGCTGACTTGTCGGCCATCCGGTCCAGGCTGGCCAGTGCGGTCAGGCCCAGCCGGTACAAATCCGGCAGCCTGCGAATTACGTTGCCGTCGACCAGTTGATCGACCAGTTTGTCCCCCAGCCCGTCCACCTCGACCGCCCGGCGCTGGGCAAAATGCAGGATCGCCTGTTTGCGCTGGGCACTGCAGAACAGGCCGCCACTGCAGCGGGTGTCAGCCTCACCCTCTTCACGCACCGCGACGCTGCCGCATACCGGACATTCGCGCGGCATGCTGAATGGCAGCGCGCCGCTCAGGCGTTTGTCAGCCAGCACCGCGACCACTTCAGGTATTACGTCACCGGCGCGCCGGACAATCACCGTATCGCCGATCCGCACATCCTTGCGCCGCGCTTCGTCTTCGTTATGCAGCGTCGCATTGGTCACCGTGACGCCACCCACGAATACCGGAGCCAGTTTCGCGACCGGGGTCAGTTTGCCGGTGCGGCCGACTTGGATTTCAATGCCAAGCACGGTCGTCAGCTGCTCTTGCGCCGGGTATTTGTGGGCAATTGCCCAGCGTGGTTCACGGGTCACAAAACCCAGCCGCTGCTGCAACTCCAGCTGGTTGACCTTGTACACCACGCCGTCGATATCGAAACCCAGCGTATCGCGCTGCCTTCCGATGGATTCATGGTAAGCCGCCAGCTCGGGCGCGCCGTTCGCAATGCCGATCAGCTCGCAAACCGGAATACCCCATCGTTTTAGTTGTTGCAACAGTTCGAAATGGGTCGCAAATGCAGGGCCACCCTGCTGTGCGGGCGTGATTTCGCCCAGCCCATAAGCAAAGAAACTCAAGCGGCGCTGGGCAGTGATCGCCGGGTCAAGCTGGCGTACCGCGCCAGCGGCAGCATTGCGCGGGTTGACAAAGGTTTTTTCGCCTTTGGCGCCGGCGGCGATTTTTGCCCGTTGCGAGGTATTGAGGGCTTCAAAGTCGTCGCGCCGCATATAGACCTCGCCGCGCACTTCGAGCAGGGCTGGCGCGTCGACCGGTAAACGCAGCGGAATCTGTCCGATGGTGCGGATGTTTTGTGTGACGTCCTCACCGGTCTCGCCATCGCCCCGTGTAGCGGCCTGGACCAGCATGCCGGCTTCAAAACGCAGGCTCATGGCGAGGCCATCGAATTTTGGTTCGGCGACATATTGCACTGGCGGATCAGTCGCGGCAAGCCCGAGTTCACGCCGCACCCGGGTGTCGAAATTCAAGGCACCGCTGGCCTGGGTATCGGTCTCGGTCCGAATGCTCAACATCGCAACCGCATGGCGCACGCTGGCGAATTGCTCGAGCGCTTTGGCGCCGACACGCTGGGTGGGTGAATCGGGTGTCACCAGTACGGGAAAACGAGTCTCGATCGCCTGCAGTTCCTGAAACAGGCGGTCATATTCCGCGTCCGGCAGCAAGGGTGAATCCAGTACGTGATAGTGGTGCGCGTGCCGATGCAATTCGCCGCGCAGCCACGCCACACGCGCAAGGTCCGGGCCGTCAACTGAAGCAGCCACGTCAGGAAAAAAGCCGCCGCGCCAGCGCGGAGCCGGCCGCGAGATCACGCTGCTCTAGGGTGTCGTACAGGCTCTCCAGTTCAGAGCCAATCAGGTCCATCGCGTCCCTGGGCAACAGTTGCCCGTTGTCGTCGGTGATCACGCCATCCATCGCCAGCGCCAAAGCCGTGGCGGCTTCACGCAGACGCACGAAGGGTTGTTCCGAACGGTCCACCTGGGCCACGTCCAGCGCCACCGTTACATCGCGAACCGCGGCTTGTGCCGGGTCTTCGGCCAGCGCCGCCTGGGTATCGAAACTCAGACCCAACACCGGCGGCATTCCCGCCACACTGGCCGCCAACACCATACGTCCGGGCATGGCGCCGGCCACAAACCCAAGCCGCGCCGCGTGTTGTTGCACATAGCCGGGACTCCAGGCCGCGCTGCGGGCGCGCAGCGTAAATCCAAGCTGTGCATCGTGCGCGTTGGCAAACTGGTCGAGCTCACGCGCCCGCGCTACCTCTTCCAGCATGTCGGGAAAGTCGGGTGTGCCGTTGACCGCGTCGCAGAACGCCTGCGCCTTGACGACAAACTCGGAATACTCGATTTCATTCAGCGCGCCAGAACGGTTGGCCAATTGCACACCGACCTGAAAGGCGGCATAACGCTGGCCCGGAGCTGGTGTCTCCCATTGCCGGCCAAGCGTGTTTAGACCTTCCACCGCAAGCGGTTTGCTACCAGCACGGCGCGTCGCCGGCATGGCTGCCAACGCAGCGTCGCCCGACACCGGGCCGTCTAATGCAATTGGGGCAATTACGTCGATCAATGCGTCCATGCCCGGCTTCTTTTCCAATCCGGGCAAGGCGAAATTTTCAGCGCCGAAAGTGTCTCCCTCCAGCCTCGGCTCGATCGCGCCCGGTTCCGGTTCATCACCCGGCTGCTCGGGCGCAGCCTGTCGCGGCGCCATCTTGCGCGAGGTCCAGGCGCCGTGCGCCACAACGGCGGCCAACACAATGCCACCCGCGACTGCCAGACCGATTTGTAGCGTAATCATGGCAACTCAGGCCAGTTCGGCCAGGGATACCGCGGCGTCCATATCGACCGCCACGATCCGCGACACGCCCTGTTCCTGCATCGTGACTCCAATCAACTGCTCGGCCATTTCCATCGCGATCTTGTTGTGACTGATAAACAAGAACTGTGTTTCATGGCTCATGCTGATCACAAGTTTGGCATAACGTTCGGTATTTGCATCGTCCAGCGGCGCGTCGACCTCATCGAGCAGGCAAAACGGCGCCGGGTTGAGCTGGAAAATCGCGAACACCAGCGCAATCGCGGTCAGCGCTTTCTCGCCACCGGACAGCAGATGGATGGTCTGATTTTTCTTGCCCGGCGGCTGGGCGACCACCTGCACCCCGGAGTCCAGAATCTCTTCGCCGGTGATGACCAGGCTGGCGTTTCCGCCGCCGAAGAGTTGCGGAAACATCTTGCCGAAGTGGGTGTTGACGGTATTGAACGTGGCCGAGAGCAACTCACGAGTTTCAGCGTCGATCTTCCTGATCGCGCCTTCGAGTGTTGAAATCGCCTCGTTCAGGTCGGCGCACTGGGCATCCAGAAACTGTTTGCGTTCACGCGTACTGGTCAGTTCTTCCAGTGCGGCAAGGTTGACCGCCCCCAGCGCCGCCACTTCGCCATTCAGACGGTCGATGGTTGCCTGCAAGCCACCCAGACGAACGTTGCCCTGCCCAATGGAGATGGCCAGCTGCTCCAGTTCGGCATGGGCATCGGCGAGCAACTGCCGGTACTGCTCGCAGCCAAGCCGCGCCGCCTGCTCCTTCAACTGAAAATCGGTGATGCGTTGACGCAAAGGATCCAGCTCGCGTTCGAGTTGCAGGCGCCGCTCATCGGTGGAGCGCAATTTCGCCGTCAGGTCGTCGTATTCGCTGCGTTTCGACGCCAACGCACTTTCGCGTTCGAGTTTCAGCGCAAGCGCGTCATGCAGGCCCGCCTGCGCCGCTGTGTCGGTCAGGCGCAGCAGTTCTTCGTTAGCCCGCTGTTCGTCGGCCGCTATGGTCAGCGCCTGTTGCACGGCGGTTTCCACGGCGCGCACCAACTCTGCCTGGCGCGCCTTCAGGCTGCGCAGGGCAAACTCGGCCTCCTGCGCGCGCCGCTCCACCAAACGCTGTTGTTCGCGGC
>JANNGR010000373.1:0-3500 GCA_031403955.1 Betaproteobacteria bacterium | reverse complement strand
GAATTTCTTCCACCTGTTCCCCGTCTGGGTGGCCCTGGCGGACGTGCTCGTGGGACCCACCGCGGCGTACCTCGTCTCGCCGATGTTCAGCTTTTGGCGCGTCCCTCTTGAACGTGATGTTAGGCTGATTGCACACCGCGCTGCAAGCTGAACTCGCGACAAAGCCGGCAGAAGGAGAACAGCGACTACGAACGCCAACGGCAAGGCCTGCGCGTGAAAGAAACATAGCGTGCGTGGAACCGGATTGCGGTGAAGAAGAACGCGCAACGTGCGCCGAAGCCGTGATTGCGTGCCAACGCGAAGAGGGTGGACGTGGCGATACAAAATGAGTGCGATGCGCGCGCATTACGCTGACCTCAAGATTGCAATTGTACAAAGGCCTAACGCAGAGTTCACCGGCGCGCCGCTTTTGCGCGTCCGGTGGAACGACGTGTTGGGCGCTACTTTGCCGTGGGTGTGACACAAAATGCTGACCGCAATATCAGGGGTCTAGCGCGGCGTGTGTTCGACCAGGATGTCATACGACTTTCCATTCTTCTTAAGTAGTCTGATTCGAACACCGTTCTGGTCATCGGCGAAAGAAGCGTTCTTGTCAATATCGAACGCTGCGCCTTCCAAGTGAGGCACGGTTGGGTTGGCGTTTATAAGCCGCACCTGAGCCTGGCCGTGGCGGCTTTCTGCAATCTTGTCGTCAGCGTACATGATGAGCACGCCCGTTCCCGGCAGGTATTTATCCTGCCCAATGTGTTGCCGATTCTCGACGAGATAGTAGGTGGTATCGGTCAGGGGAATCTTGATCACCATGTTCTGGGATGACGCATCCTCGAGCGGTCCCAAGACAACTTCGACTTTTTCACCTGGGCTAACTGTCCGAATTTTTGATGGCTCCAACCAGCCCAACCGTAACTTGGTCCACGAGGATATCCCTGGGGTGCCTGGTCGATACGGACAGTTGTTACACGACATGACATCCCATTCTCCCATGTGAATCTGGGCATCCCTACGCGCTTCCTGCACGGCCTTGCCGCCTCGTGCTGATGATTTGGATTGCAACTCCTGGTCATACAGGCATGGCAGGACACGTTTTCCGTCTTTGACTCCGCCAAGCACATGCGCCACATCATGAAATACGTGGCCAAGATGGACGGTGGAGGAATACACCACGATTCCACGATTGACCTTGCGCCCACTTTGGGTGAGCAAGCTCTCATCGGACCTCCAGCCGAGCATCCCCGGATAAGCGGCAACGCCGTTGTTGCCCCATTCCTTGAAAGTCGCGCCCAACGCGACAATGACAAAATCGTATTTCGAAACGTCGATGTCCTGATCAACGGCGTTGAGCGAATCACTGACGAGATTGCGCAGGTTCGATCTGTTCACCTGTTGGTTCTGCCACGGCACCGAGTAGTGGGAAACAGGGTTGGGCAGCTTGTACCACTTCTCCGTGACCACCCCCCGAACGCATACTCTGCCGTAAGACATTTCCCGGATGTACTCGTCAAGCTCATTGAGAAATTTTTCTTTGACAGATCTTGTGCTAATGCCCGACCAGGTTCCAGGAAACTCGACCTGAATAACCAGCGGTTTCAAAACGGTCGTGCATGCCCCCGGCCCGTTCGTGTTGCTCGCGGCATATGATTGGAAACTCGCGACACACATAAGGGCGATGCCAATAAGCCTGACAACAATCCTTATTTCTTTCGGTTGAAAACCGAATTCACTCACTATTTGATGCATGTTTGCCTCTTGTTTTGGTAACAAGTGCGGTGCCCAACGTTTGAATTCACCGGCGCTGCGCGGTTTTATCGCGCAGCGTCCGGTGGAATGATGGGTTGGGCCTCGCGAGCCACATATTCCTGTGCCCTCGCATTGCCGTTAATAGCGGCTTTTTCCATCCAATACGTTGACCAGCGACTAGAGCGGCTCACGCCATGGGCATCGCGGTAGCTCAGCGCCAAATTCCATTGCGCTTTTGAATCGCCTGCTTTGGCGGCGAGACGGTAGAGAGTCGCCGCCTTAGCGTGATTTGTTTTAACTCCGAGTCCCTCGTGATAGCAATAACCCAAGTCTCTCATAGCTTCAATGTCCCTGCCTTTTGCGGCTTCATGTAGCCACCGCAAGGCCTTCCTCAGGTTCTTCTCGGTACCCACTCCGCGCTGGTACATTTGGTATAGGTTGTACTGGGCCACTGAGTGGCCACCTTGCGCGGCAGAGAGATAAGCGGCAAACGCTTTCTTCCGATCTTTGCGAGTTCCTAGCCCATTGTCGAAACAAACGCCCAAATAGAACGACGAACGGGTGTAGCCCTTTGTCGCGAGTACGCGCCAAATTTGGAAGGCTTCCTTCCGGTCGCTCGGTGTCGAGCAGTCGGAGTCGGTAACACGGTATGCCCTAACAAATTTTCGATAGTCCTCGGCGTTCATAGTGTTCGCGATTGAAAGGCCCAACGTTGGCGCTAAGCGGCGGGCGGAAGCTGGCAAAGCCAGCTGAAGACCGTCCGCTTGAGCAACGGGTTAGCCCAACTTCCACACTTCAGGGGTGTGATTTATGGAAGATCAATGGGTTAATGTCCGAAGTCGGCACTACATTTCGACGGCCTGAGGTACGCGCAACCGCTCTGGCAGCGCGAGGCCCAGACGCTGGAGCAGGATCGTCTGCTCGCGCGCCGGGCGCACGACGCATCGTATCCTCAACTCCCGCCGCGAAGCATCGGCAAGCGGCAGCACGATGTCGGCGGCATGGATGCGCGCGAACTCGGTGAGAATCGTTCGAGGCGAATCACCCAGGCCTGCGCGAGACTGCCACTGCTGCAGCGTCTTCCACATCACGTAGGCGAGAAAGCAGATGAGGATGTGGGCCTTGATGCGACCTTCCTTGTGGTGCCAGATCGGGCGAATGCATAAATCGGATTTCTGGATGCGGAAAGCGGCTTCGGCTTCGGTAAGCTGGATATAGGTCTTCCACAATTCTTCGTCGGTCCAGTCGTGAATGTTGGTGCGCAGGATGTAGGTGCCCTCGCTTATGCTGGCCCAATCGTTCCACTCGGCACGCGTGCTCCACGTCAGCTTGAGCCCCGCGGGTGTGCTGTCCTCCTCGGTGATCGAGATCGCGTAGCGGGCGGCGGCGCGTGCGTTTCTCTCGAGCAAGCGCCCGATCTGACGCTCCAGCGCGCCCCGGTCCAGCCCACTGTTGCTCTTGTCGATGCGCCGGGCGAGCGCAGCAAGCCCATCCTCGATGCGCTGGGAGAAGCGGTCGTGCATTGCGCGCTCCTTCTCAAGGCGGCTCGCCGAGCGACACAACAGGAAAGTCTCACTACCCTGCGGGCCGCGACATATCTTCACTGCGTATTCACTTCGACATCCTCGCGGATGTGGCGCCAGTCGTTTTTCTCTGCGAGCTGTTTCGACCAGCGCCTGAGCTGCGCCCGCGCGGTGCCAATCACATAGCGACGCCCCGTTTCGTTGAGCTAGGCGATGTTCTGTGCGCTCACCCTGCCCAGA
>JANNGR010000372.1:0-11112 GCA_031403955.1 Betaproteobacteria bacterium | reverse complement strand
AAATGAAACCGATGGATTTTTTCGCCAGGCTAGGCGTAGACCCGCAGCCGCACTGGCAGTGCGGCAAGGGGCTGCAACGACGCATGGCGGAAAAAGCCGCGGTTTCATGTAATGATTTTGGTGAAACGGACTACTAGATGCTCGCCCCGAGCAGCGGGCCTGACATACAGGCGCTTCATTTCGCACGATTGTTCGTCGATGGCCCGCAGCGCGACGCTGCCAAGCGCATCTTGATCCCGCCATGCCAGCAATAAGCGGCCTGAAGGCGGAACATACTTGCCGGGAAGCGAGGAAACTTCTTGCGCGAAACCTTGGAAAGCCAGGTCGACCCCCAGACCGGAGGCGTAATCGCGAAAAATTTCTCGGACGATCGAAAAATCCTTGGGGAATTCGGCGGCTCGAATCTCGATGGTCGGTGAAGCAGCAACCGGCATAACCGTCTATTCTGCCAAATCTACAGGGCGTCCGGCTTGGCCGGTACTCGCCCGCCAACCGGGTCCGGCAAGTACCCGCGTTCGCCACGTTGCTGACGGCCAGACGAGAAAACCGGAAAATGGCATGCATGCCGACCGCTGACAGTGACATCGCCAAATCCATACACTGCCAAGATGCTTCGCCAATCCAATACGCAGTCATTCCTGCTTCGTGCCGACGAGATGATTCAATGAATCGACGATTGTGGCTCCGCTCATTCAGTGGCGCGTTGCTCGGTGCCCCAATGCTCGCGTCGGCACAACGAGGCGGCAGGACGTACCGCATCGGCGTTCTCGGAGTCTTGCCGCCCGACCCCAACGATGTCGACGGTGTTCGCCTAAGCGAGCTGTTCGAGCAAGCGTTGCGCGAACGGGGCTATGTCGAAGGTGACAACCTCGTCATTGAGCGCCGATTCTGGGGTGGCGTGGTTGATCGGATTCCAAAACTTGCTGCCGAACTGGCTGGATTGAAGCTCGACGCAATTACTGTCAACGGCAATCCGGCGGCGCAAGGAATGAAAGAAGCAACATCAATCACACCGATCGTCATGCTACTGGTGAGTGATCCAGTCGGTGCGGGCTTGGTGTCCAGTCTATCGCGGCCCGCAGGCAACCTGACGGGCGTCACCGACATCCAGGAAGATCTGACGCTCAAGCGTATTGAGTTGCTCAAGACGGCGATACCGAAGGCCGGGCGCGTACTGGTGCTGACGTCCGACATCGGCGGCTTTGACCCGGTGCGTCTGGCGGCGATCCGCAAGGAACAAATCAAATCCGCGCTTGGCATGGGCGTTTCGCTGACCCGGCTCAGCATCCGGACCGCGGCCGACTTTCCCGGCGCCGCCGTGGCGATCGAGCGTGAGCGGCCTGATGCGTTATTCCTGGACCACCGGCCGATTAATTTCTACCTGCGCAAGTCGATCGCGCAATTTGCGATCGACCACCGCTTGCCAACTATGGCCAGCCAACGCGAGCAGGCGACCGCCGGCATCCTGATGTCGTACGGCACGAGCACTGCATGGCAGGTCCGCGAATCCGTGGATTACATCGACAAAATTTTGCAGGGCGCCAGGCCCACCGATCTGCCGATAAAGCAACCGACCCGGTTTGAGCTCGTCATCAACTTGACGACCGCCAAGGCGCTGGGCATAACCCTACCGCGGGTGTTGCTGCTAAGGGCCGACGAGGTAATTCAGTGAATGGTGCGACTGGTTGACGATGGCGTAGCGGTGCGATCACCGGTCCGGCCGGAACCTGACGATTAATTGCCGGCCGGCAATGGACACAAACGCTGCGCAAGAGCCGTGCTCGGACGAAGGGCCCTACTTTGGCACCGCGCGACATTCCGGCCCCCCGCGATGCCACTTCGCCTATTTGAGCATGGACTGGCATACACCATCAGCCAAGTCAAGGCGATTTCATGCGAACCCAACGACGCTAAATCGCTCGGCAGAACTGCCCGGACACCGCCTGCAAGGCATCTGCGCTGACCAGCCGTGGCGCAATCTCCGCCAGCGGCACCAGCACAAAAGCGCGGCTGCCCATGCGGGGATGCGGCACCACCAACCGCGGGCTGTCGATACGCGCGTTGCCGTACAGCAGGATGTCCAGGTCAAGCGTCCGGGGCGCATTGCGGTAGGGACGCTGTCTGCCTGCCGCCTGCTCCAGGTGCTGCAACCGTGCTAACAACGCCGGTGCGCTCAGCACGGTTGAAATTTCGACCACGGCATTGACGTAGTCGGGACCGACGGATTCAATCGGGGCGGTGCGGTACAAGGCAGAGCGGCGCAGCACCCGCATACCCGGTACCGCATCGATGTCGCCGATGGCCTGGTTGACGGCTGCCGCTGCATCTCCCAGGTTGGCTCCCAGGGCCACGTAAGCGGTGACCGGGTCGCGCGGAACCACACCTCACGCATCGCCGCCGCCCAGCGGCGCGTCCACGTCACCGGGCGGTCTGACGGCGCCCGAGCGACGGCGGCGGCGCCGTTTGCGGGGGGCGTCGGCGGCCGCGGACAGGTCCGGCGGGGCATCCTGCAGTGGCACCGCCGGCAAAGAAACGCCGGGCACCACCACTTGTTCGGATGGAACCAGATCAACTGGCGTCGGAGCCCGGGTGAAACGCGCCGGACGCATGCGTTGCGACTGCTCTTCGCGCACCTGGTCGACCATGTCCTGACGCAGATTGTCGTCGGCCAGGCTGAACTCCTGCCACCAGTCGGCCAACACTTCCTCGACCTCGCCGGCGTCGGCGCGCAAACGCATGAAATCAAAGGCGGCCCGAAACCGGGGCTGGTCTGCCAGGGCAAAGGCCGAGTTGCCAACCCGCTTCTCGAAACGGGGTTGCATCATCCATATTTCACGCATATCTCCGGCCAGTCTTCCGCCGCCCGACACGTCGCCGATGCGGGCGTTGAACACATCGTCGATAGCCTCTTGCAACGCCGGAAAAGCCGGCTGGCGCGAACGCGCTTCCATGCGTTTGTTCCAGCCTTCGCGCACATCGGACCACAACACGCAGGCCAGCAGAAAACTCGGCGCCACCGGTTTACCCTCACCGACCCGGCGATCGGTGTCTTGCAGTGCCGCGCGCACAAACGGCGCCTGGGCGCGTTCAACCACCAGGTCCAGCAACGGGTAGACGCCCTGGCCCAGCCCCAACTCCTTGAGTTGTTCGATGGTTGCCAGCGAGTGTCCGGTTTGCAGCAGCTTGAGCATTTCATCGAACAGCCGGCTTTGCGGCACGTCGGCCAGCAGCTTCTTCATCGCCACCAGCGGCGCCGACGTCTTGGCGTCCATCGTGAAACCCAGGCCCTTCAGCTTGGCCGAAAAGCGCACCGCGCGAATTATGCGCACCGGATCTTCGCGGTAACGCGTGGCTGGGTCGCCGATCATGCGCAGGGTAAGTTTCTTCGCGTCCTTGATGCCGCCGTGGTAGTCGACCACCACCTGGGTCTCAGGGTCGTAATACATCGCGTTTATGGTGAAATCGCGCCGCACCGCGTCTTCTTCCTGCGAGCCCCAGACGTTGTCGCGCAGCACACGGCCGCTGGAATCGACCGCGTGTTTCATTCCAGCCAGCTCGTTCCTGCTGGTGCGTTCATTACCCGCGACCTGCTCCGCCGCTGCATTGTCCAGAAAGGCGCGGAAGGTGGACACCTCGATCACGTCATGTTCACGCCCGCGGCCGAACACCACATGCACGATACGAAAACGCCGGCCGATGATGAACGCGCGCCGAAACAAACCCTTGACCTGCTCCGGCGTCGCATTGGTGGCCACGTCGAAGTCTTTGGGGCGCAATCCCACCAGCAGGTCGCGCACCGCGCCGCCCACGATGTAGGCATCGAAACCGGCTTGTTTGAGTGTATGCACCACGGTCGCGGCGCGCTCGTCGACCAGTTTCGGGTCAATGCCATGTTCGCTCGCGCCGACCTCATGGCGTTTGCCGAACTTGGGTTTTGCGGCTCGCGACGCCTTTCCGAGCAGCTTGTCGATGAAGTTTTTAATCATTAACCTAGAAACCGCGGTTGGACGCGCCCGAGTGAGCCGTCATGGCGTGCGCTGGCAAGGCTGAACGCCGCGGCTCCAAACCCGTTGACGCGGGTTTGGACGGCGTGAAGAAGGCCGGACTCTGGCCGGACTGCGCCCTGCAGGGGCGACGACGCGGCAGGCTCGTGCCTGCAAGGCTGAGACCCGCGGCTCCCAGTCTGCCTGCGCAGACTGGGACGGGTCGAAGAGGCGGAGGTCAGCGACGCCGCGGCCTTCAAGGCGAGCAACGCCGCCAGCGTGCGCCAGGGCGGCGCAATCGGGCGCGTAGCGTTGTGACCCAATGGGTGAGGTGCTTCAAAGCCAGAGAAGCTAGAGTTCATGCTACGTTTCTTGTTGAAGTGAGCGGTCAACTGCGGTTTTTAGGTTAAGTGTTGGGAAACAAGTCCAGTATGCGCCATCCGCGCTCGGTGGCGATGGCCCGCAGGCGCGCGTCGGGGTTGGTCGCAACCGGCGCGTCGGATCGATCCAGCAGCGGCAAATCGTTGATCGAATCGGAGTAAAAAGTAATAAACACATCGTGCCAGGCGAGCGAGCGGCTCTGCAGCCATTGCCCGACACGCACCACCTTGCCTTCACGGGCCGAAGCCACGCCCTGAATCGCACCGGTGATCCAGCCGGTGCCAGCGGGCGTATTGTCGCGCTGCAGTTCAACCGCGATCAATTCCGGCACGCCAAAGGCATCGGCAATCGGGCGCGTCACAAATTCGTTGGTGGCGGTGATGATGGCGACCTGATCGCCCGCCTGCTGGTGCCGGCGCACCAGTTCCAACGCCTGCGGCAGGATTGCGGGGCGCACCACCGACTGCATGAAATCCTCGCGTGCGGCCATCGAGGCATCAGCCCCGCGCCGGCGCACCGCATCGGTGGCAAAACGCACGTAATCGTGGATGTCCAGCGTACCGGCCTGGTACTGTGCATAAAACGCCTCATTGCGCTGCGCGAACAGCACCGGGTCGGTCCAGCCAATGGTGGTGGTGAAAATGCCCCAGGCGTAGTCGGAGTCGATCGGCAGCAGCGTATGGTCAAGGTCAAACAGCGCGATGTGGGTGAGCCGCCGCTCGTCTGGCCGTTCTGCACGCTTGGAGGTCCAGGGCGTCATCTCAGATGTTATTCATCATGGAACGGATCAGAGGAATCGTAACGGCCCGTTTGGTCTGCAACGCGTAGGCATCCATCAAGCCCAGCAATTCCATCAAGCTACCCAGGTCACGGCTGAAACGCGTCAGCATGAAATCCATCACCTCGTCGCTCAGAAATACGCCCCGCGCGTCGGCGGCCTGGCGCAACACGGAACGGCGCTCCGGTTCGCTCAGCAGCTTGAGTCCGAACACATGCCCCCAGCCCAGGCGGCTGCGCAGGTCGTCACGCATCTGCAAGCTGGCTGGCGCAACGTCGCCGGCGGCAAGTACCCAGCGCTGATGCGTCTGGGCGTTGACAAACCAGTTGAACGCAGTTTGTTGCTGTACGGCCGAATAAAGGTGCACGTCGTCCAGCAATACCGCCGCCCAAGCCTCGCAAAACGACCCCGGCTCCAGCATCGATGGGTCGATCCAGCCGACCATGGCACCCTGCTCGCGCAAGGCCTCACGAACCGCCTTCAACAAATGGGTCTTGCCGCTGCCGCTGGCGCCCCACAGGTAGGTGGGTACCGGCGAGCGGGTCGCGGCGCTGGTATTTTCGCCCACCCATAAAGCCAGGTGCTGTTGCACTGCCTGGTTGGGCCCTGGAAAAAAACTCTCCAGTGTCGGCCCGCTCGCCAGACCGATATCGAGCGCAATTTGTTTCATGCCCGGTCAAGTTCCCTGGTACAGCTTGCTGGACAGGTAACTGGCCCAGGCGCGCCGGATCGCAACCAGCAACACCGCGCTGGCCGGCAATGCGATCAACACACCGACGAAACCCAACAACTGGCCGAACGCGAGCAACGCAAAAATTACCGCCAGCGGATGTAAGCCGATACGTTCGCCCACCAGCCTGGGTGTCAGGTAAAAACTTTCCACCAGTTGGCCCAGCCCATAAACCACGGCCACCATCAGCACGGCCTTGCCCGGACCAGCCGTGTTGGCGAATTCCAGCAAGCCGGCCAGGGTGGCGAGAATCAAACCCAGACCAAACCCCAGATACGGCACGAAAACCGCCAGGCCGGTAAATACACCAATCGGTAACGCCAGGTCGAGGCCGAACAGTGCCAGACCGGCGCTGTAAAACACAGCCAGAATCAGCATCACCAGCAGTTGGCCGCGCAGGTACTGGCCCAACACCACATCGGCTTCGTTGGTAAAACTGTCGAAGGCGCCCCTGGCGCGAGCGGGAACCAACTGCAGCAGCGAGGCGACAAAGCGGTCCCAGTCCAGCAGCAAATAAAACAGCGCCACTGGTATCAGCACTGCATTGCCGATGATGGCAAAAGCCACGCTGCCCCCCAGTTTGAGCGAGGCCAGCACGGAGCCAAATGCGTCTTCAAAATTGGCATTCAGGTACTTGAGCACAAACGCCTTGATGTTGTCCACATCAAGTGACATCTTCAAGCCAAGCTGAGCCATGAACGGCTTTAGCGCCTCGTTTAGTCGATCAAAAAGCGCCGGCACCTGGTCGCGCATCAGGGGCACTTCCTTGGCCAGAATCGGCACGATCAGCAGCGCCACGCCAAGCAGCGCGACCAGCAGCAAAAGCTCGACCAGAACGACTGCCAGCAGGCGCGGCAAACGTCCGCGTCCGAATCGGTCAAGCCGGTTCACCAACGGTGTCAGGGCATACGCCAACACGGCGGCGACGATGAACGGTGTCAGGACCGGGGCCAGCAACCACAAGACAAATCCCGCAAACACGGCAATCAGGCCCCAGGCGGCGGCAGCCCTTTGCGTGGCGGAAAATTGCATAGGTGGGAGCGGGAATGAACCCGTAGAATCTGCACAAATTCTATCGGGGTCTGTCGCGCCACCCGCAAGCTGGCGACTACGCCAGCACGCCGCAGGCACTTTTCACCAGCTCCCAATGACTACTGCTGACCCCACTGCTCCCCTCTCCTACAAAGATGCAGGTGTCGACATCGACATGGGCGATGCGCTGGTCGAACGCATCAAGCCGCTGGCCCGAAAAACCATGCGCGATGGCGTATTGGCCGGCATCGGCGGTTTTGGCGCCTTGTTCGAGCTGCCCAAACGTTTCCGCGAACCGGTGCTGGTAAGTGGCACCGACGGCGTGGGCACCAAACTCAAGCTGGCGTTTGAATGGAACATGCATGACACGGTGGGCATCGATCTGGTTGCGATGAGTGTCAACGACGTGTTGGTGCAAGGCGCGGAGCCGCTGTTTTTCCTGGACTATTTTGCTTGCGGCAAACTCGATCTGGAAACCGCCGCCGCCGTGATCGGCGGCATCGCACGCGGTTGCGAATTGTCCGGTTGCGCGCTGATAGGCGGAGAAACCGCCGAAATGCCGGGCATGTACCCGGCCGGTGAATACGACCTGGCCGGTTTCGCTGTCGGGGCGGTGGAGAAGTCAAAAATCCTGTCCGGCAAGGACCTGGTGGCCGGTGATGTGGTGCTCGGACTGGCCAGCAGCGGCGTGCATTCCAATGGCTTTAGCCTGGTGCGCAAATGTATCGACAGGGCCTGTGGCACCGGTGCCCAACGCATGCAGACCAGGCTGCCAGCCACGCTGGACGGCAAACCGTTTCGGCAGGCGTTGATGGAACCCACGCGGCTGTACGTCAAGCCGGTGCTGGCGGCACTGGCCGCGCACCCGATCAAGGCGCTGGCGCATATCACCGGAGGCGGCTTGCTGGAGAATATTCCGCGCGTATTGCCGGATGGAACGGCGGCCCATCTGCGCAAGCAGAGCTGGCCACAAAGCGAGTTATTTGCCTGGCTGCAACACACAGCTGGCATCAGCGACCATGAAATGAACCGCACCTTCAACAACGGTATCGGCATGGTGGTGGTGGTGGATGCGGCCAGCGCCAGCGCCGCGGCGCAGACGTTGCGCGCTCAGGGCGAAACCGTATACGAGATCGGCGTGATAGCCCCTATAGGCCACGGCGCGCCGGTCGAAATTCGTTAGTCTTGCCAGGTCGCAAACACCGACACGCCTAGACGCTCGCGCGCCCCTACCCGCGCCGTTTCCAGATCCGCATCACGCGCGGCAGCACCAACACCGCCACCACAATCGCCAACAGCGTGGCCGACATCGGGCGCTCCAGAAACACGCCCCATTTGCCTTCGCCGATCGACAACGCGTTGCGCAATTGCGCCTCCGCCAGCGGGCCCAGAATCATGCCCACTACTACCGGGGCGGTGGGAAAGTCGAAGCGGCGCATCACCACGCCGACCAGGCCAATCGCGTACAACAACACCAGGTCGAACGCGCTCTGGCGCATGCCGTAGACGCCCACAGTGGCAAAAATCAGGATGCCGGCGTACAGGTGCGGTTTGGGAATTTTCAGCAGCTTGACCCACAGACCAACCATCGGCAGGTTCAGGATCAATAACATCACATTGCCGATATACAGTGACGCAATCAGCGCCCAGACCAGCGCGGCCGAAGTCGTAAACAATTGCGGCCCGGGCTGGATGCCGTAATTCTGGAATGCGCCGAGTAATATGGCCGCCGTGTTGGAAGTTGGAATACCGAGCGTGAGCAGCGGTATCAGCGTGGCGGTGATGGCGGCATTGTTGGCCGCCTCTGGCCCGGCGACTCCTTCTATCGCGCCCTTGGTGCCGAATTCGGATTTGTCTTTGGCCAGTTTTTTCTCTGTCGCGTAACTGAGAAAAGTCGGTATCTCGCTGCCACCGGCCGGAATGGTGCCAAACGGGAAACCGATGAAGGTGCCGCGCAACCAGGCCGGCCAGGAGCGGCGCCAGTCTTCTTTGGTCATGTGAACGGCGGTGAGCTTGTTCTGCGTCTCGGCGCCGCCACCTTCGTACAACACCGCGTAGAGCGACTCACCGACGGCAAACAAGCCCACCGCTACCAGCACGATTTCAATGCCGTCGAGCAACTCCGGCACACCAGCGGTGTAACGCGCCGTACCCGATATCTGGTCCATGCCAATCAGGCCGGTGGCCAGGCCGATAAACAGCGCCACAATGCCACGCAACGTGCTGCGGCCCAGCACCGCGCTCACCGTGGTAAACGCCAGCAACATCAGGAGAAAATATTCGGGCGGGCCCAGGCGCACGGCAAAGTTGGCCAGCAACGGCGCGAACAGCGTAACCAGCACCGTGGCAATGGTGCCGGCCACAAACGAGCCAATCGCCGAGGTGGCCAGCGCGGCGCCGGCGCGGCCACTCTTGGCCATCTTGTTGCCCTCCATGGCGGTGACCATGCTGCCGGTCTCACCCGGCGTGTTGAGCAGAATCGACGTGGTGGAGCCGCCATACATCGCGCCGTAATAAATACCGGCGAAAAAAATCATCGACGCCGTAGCGTCGACCTTGGTGGTAATCGGCAGCAACATCGCCACCGCCACCGCCGGGCCGATGCCGGGCAATACGCCGACTGCCGTGCCGACCGCGCAGCCAACAAAACACCACAGCAGATTGATCGGGGTTGCCGCGGTGGCAAAACCCATCAGGAGCTGGTTCCACAAGTCCATCAGATCCAACCGGTTGAAGTCAGGCCGGGCAAGTTGATCGCCAGCAGTTTGGTAAACATCCAATAGACCGGCGCGGCAATCGCCATGCCTATCAACACGTCGCGCACGATCTGGCCGATATCAAATCCCTTGGCAGCCAGGCCCTGGGCGTCAGCGTTACGCAGACCACGAACCGCCAGTACAAAACACAAGCTGCAACTCAGGATGAAACCGATCGTGGTGATCAGCGCCGCGTTGGCCAGCAAGGCGGCCGACATCCAGGCAAAACCGGGCCAATAGCCGCGTGCAGCGCCGCTCGGTTCCTCCATGTTGCGAAAGCCGCCGGAGCGCGCTTCCCAGATTACCCAGGCGCCGCACACCAGCAACATGCTGCCGACCAGCCAGGGCAGGAAGTTTGGGCCTACACCACCGTAACCGGCCTCGGACGGAATCATCGCGGCACCTGCCGCGATGACCGCGCCGATGGCGAGAACGCCCACTCCGATCAGGGTTTGCGCGCCCTCCGGCCGGCGCGCGGACATCAGAGCATTCCTGCCAGATGCATCGTGCCGCGCAAGCCGGCAAACTCGGCGTCGACAAAATCGTCGAAAGCCTTGCCGGTCAACAGGGCCGGTGTCCAGCCGTTTTTCTCCAGCGCCTCGGCCCAGGCCTTGGACTTGGTGGCCTTGACGATCATGTCGGTCAACGCGGCGCGCTGCTCGGCCGTGATGCCGGGGGCACCGTAGACGCCGCGCCAGTTGCCAAGCACCACGTCATAACCCATTTCCTTCATGGTCGGCACGTTGATGCCAGGCAGGCGCTTCTCCGACGTGACGCCAATGGCGCGCATCTTGCCCGCCGTGATGTATTCGGCAAATTCGCTGTAACCGCTACCACCCACGGTCACGTTGCCGCCCAGAATGGCCGCCGTGGCTTCGCCGCCGCCACGAAATGCGACGTAATTCACCTTCTTGGGGTCGACGCCGACCTTGCCCGCCAACATCGACGCCGAGATATGTTCGGTCGAGCCCTTGGAGCCACCGCCCCACTTGACGCTGCCGGGGTCTTTCTTGAGTTGCTCGACCACGTCTTTCATGGTTTTCAAGGGCGAGTCGGCCGGCACCACGAACACGTTGTATTCGCTCGTGAGGCGGGCAATCGGCGTCGCCTTGTCCAGGCCAACCGCCGGCTTGCTGGTGATGATGCCGCCCAGCATTACCGCGCCCATCACCATCATCGCGTTGCCGTCACCCTTGGTCGAGTTGACAAACTGGGCCAGGCCGATGACACCGGCAGCACCACCCTTGTTGTCGTACTGCACCGTGTCCGCGGCCTTGGCATCCAGCATCGCCTTGCCCAGGGCGCGACCGGTCGAGTCCCAGCCGCCGCCCGGGCGCCAGCTCGTCGAGCTCCACGCGGGTCGGATTGCCGTCAGCAGTGTCGAACACGTGGGATCGATCTTTACCGTGACGTTTCCAGGCCGCCCCGAGCTTGGTGAGTCGAGACCGGCCG
>JANNGR010000371.1:0-1528 GCA_031403955.1 Betaproteobacteria bacterium | reverse complement strand
TGCCGAGCGCCAGGGCAGCAAGCTGTCGCGCGCAAGCATGTAGGCCACGTCGGGGTTGCCGATTGCCGGCGTTTTGCCGAGCAGCGAAATCTCGCCCTGGCTGAGCGGTACGAGGCCGGTCAGCAAGTTGAGGATGGTGGTTTTGCCACATCCGCTGGGACCGACGATGGAAATGAATTCGCCGTCTTGCACGTCCAAAGAAACATCATCCACCGCCAACACGTCACCAAAACGAACCGTGAGCCTGGAAACGGATATGGCGGCCATCGGCTTGAACGCGATGGCCTCAAGGAGCCTTGTCGTAAATCAGATCGGAAATCGGAGCCGCTTTGTCGATCATCTTGACGGCCAGTAGCAGGTCCAGTTCGGCCTGGATCGATTTGCGGTTGATCGCCGCACGGTAAGCATTACTCGCCACCGCACGGCGAATGACGGTGGCCAGCACCTCGTCGCCCTTGGGCATGTCGAATTTGAAGTACTGTTGCGCTATGCGGAGCACTTCGTCGAAGTTGGCCGGATGGTTGATGAACGCGTCAGCCTCTTTCGCCGCCTTGATGACGGCCTCAATTACATGCGGGTTCTTGTCGATGTATTCCTGCGTGAAGACCAGTCCATTGCCGCCGCCGTTTAGCGCGTACATCTCGGCCGGTTGCCGGTCGGTCGCTCCGGTCCACACCGTCTTGCAGGTTTTCAGCACGTCGCACATGGCGCTGGCTGGCTCAAACATCATCAAGCCATCGACCTGCTTGGACACCAGCGCGCCGTAGGCTGTGTTGGGCGCGCCTACAGCGACATAGGTCACGTCGTCGGCCTGCATGCCGGCCTTGACCAGCATCCAGCTAGTGAAGATTTCGGTCGCCGTGCCACGGCCGGTGACACCAATCTTTTTGCCTTTGAAATCCTGCATGAAGGTCGGCCAGCCTTTGCCGGAATTGGGCGACTCCATATGGTTGCCGGCGATCAGGACCAACACGTTGGACACCGCGCCACCGACCACCATTTTCATCTTGGACCCCTTCAGGACCGCCGCATTCATCACCGACGCCGGCCCGAGAAAGGAGTCGATGCTTTTGGCCATCATGGCCTGCGCGCCAAGCGGAGCCGCCGGAATCATCTGCAACTCGCACTTGATGCCGGCCTTCTCGCAATAACCCTTGCTGATGGCCACCCGCACCAGCATGTTGCCGGTGCCCGGGTAGTCCTGGAACTTGACCGACTCACCTTTGCCCTGAGCCAGCGCGGCCGGCGTCACCAATAGTCCCAGCACGGCAACTGCCGCGCCAAGGCGGGTAGTCAGTTTGTTCGTCATCGGTTGTTCTCCTGTGATTGCCGGATGGGCGATGGGACCCGCGCGGGACGATGCCATTCGTTTATAGAGTGACGCCAAAGGGGTGTCAACATGGTCTTCACCGATGTCGTGCAACACGCGCGACAGGGTCGCGCTGGTCTCATGGCGCCCGGCCGTGGATGGGCTGGAATGGCAGCAACACGGCGCGCGTGCCGGCTACAGGTTGTGGTTCACTTACGC
>JANNGR010000370.1:0-2717 GCA_031403955.1 Betaproteobacteria bacterium | reverse complement strand
TCACTGGCCGCCGCCCGGCGGCTTCTTTCCACCACCCTAGTTTTACCGGAGTTAACCATGATGATGAAAATCCCACGCATTCCTTTCAGGGCTTCTGCCCTGATCGCCGCCACGCTGCTGGCCGGCCTGTCGTTTGGCCAGACGGTCTTCGCCCAGCAGACTGAGGGCCTGGACGATCCAGGCCGCGCTGGCTACATGAGCGCGCTGGCGGGCAAGACGGTTGCCTTCGTCCCGTTGACGATGGGCTTCGACCTGACGCGTGGCTGGCTCGCCGGGCTGAAGCAAGAACTCGAGCCACTGGGCGTGAAGGTGATCGTGCGTGACCCGAACTTGAACGTCAACGCCGGCGCGCAGGCGATCACTACGTTGATCAACGAAAAGGCGGATGTGATTATTGTCCAGCCACCAGATCCGCAGACCTACACCAAGCTGCTCAAGCGCGCTGAAGAAACCGGCAGCCAGGTAGTGACGATCAATATGCGTACCGCCTATGTGCCGCTGTTGCACGTCGGCAATGACTGGACCGGCATGGGCGAGAAGTCAGCCACCGCGATGGTGGAGGCCTGCAAGGGCACGTCGGGCAAGGTGGCAATATTGCTGGGTTCGTTTGTGTCGTCCGACAGCACCTACACGCTAAAGGGCTTCAGGAACGTATTTGCGAAGCATCCCGAGATCAAAGTGGTGTCGGACCAGTCCGGCGATTGGGATGCCGTCAAGTCCAAGGGTATTGTGCAGACGGTGTTGAAGCAACACCCTGACCTGTGCGGCGTGCTGGGCCCCTGGGACGGCCAGGACTCGGGCTCCGCGGCGGCCATCAAGGAAGCCGGTCTAACGGGTAAGGTCTTTCTCATCACCTCCGGCGCCGGGGAGCAGAGCAGCGCATGCGACCAGGTCAAGGCGGGTGTTTACGACATCTACATGAGCTACGACGTGAGCACCCAGGCGAAAGAGATGGCCGCGTCGATCAAGTGGCTGCTGCAGAACAAGGGGAAAACCGGCACCACGAAAGGCACCATCTACAGCCGGATCGTCCCAATCACCAAGGCCAACGCCTCGACCGAAGGCGTCTGCTGGAAGCTGAAGACGTAAGCCTGGTGCGCCAGTTGCATGTGTTGAGTACAACGGCCCTGGCGCAATGCCGGGGTCGTAGACCCGGTTTGCCCTGGAGACAAGAAGTCAGATGAACGAGACCCTGACCCAACCTGGCCCGACCAAGGCGGTCGCTCCGGCGGCGCACGCCCGCGTTGGGGAGCGTTGGGTCGACACGCTCACGCGCTGGCGCTACACCTGGTGGCCAGACCATATGCTGGGCGAGATCCTTGCCAAGCGCTGGATGGAGACCGCGATACCGGTCATCGTGCTGTTGCTGGTGGCGTTTTCGCTGTCGCGGGCCATACCGAACTTCCTGTCGCCCGAAGCGCTGTCGGACACTGGTCGCCAAGCCGGTGAAATTGGCTTCATTGTGCTTGGGATGGCGCTGGTGATGATCGTCGGCGGCATTGATCTGTCGGTTGGTTCGATGTTCGCGCTGACCAATTTCTGCGCCTTGTATCTGATGCATGTACTGAAGTGGCCGGTCGGCCCGGTGATCGTGGTCACGTTGCTGTGCGGTGCGGCGCTCGGTGCGGTCAATGGCATCCTGATCGGCTACTTCCGGCTGCGCGCCTTCTTAACCACCTTGATCACGCTGATCATCTACCGCGCCTTTTACGACCTGCTCATCTCAGACTACTCGGCTGCCATCGTCAACAACCAGCCCGACTCGAAGGCGTGGGATTTCATCGGCAGCGGCGACTGGTTCGGCGTGCCCACGGTTGTATATTTTTATGTGGTGGTGGCGATTTTCGGCCACATCTTCCTGACCCGGTTGCGCCCCGGCTGGCACGTCACGGCCATCGGCGGTTCGCGCCGCGCCGCCTACAACACCGGCATCGCGGTGCGCCCCACGGTAGCAATGTGCTACGTGACCAGTGGCGTGCTCACCGCCCTAGGCGGAATCTTCTTCGCATCGCGGCTGGCCACGGCCGGCGCCGGTATCGGGGAGGGCCTCGAACTGACGGTGATTACCGCCGCAGTGCTGGGCGGCATCAGCCTGGGTGGCGGCAAGGGCTCGGTGACGAAGGCACTGGTCGGCACCCTGATCGTCCTGCTGATCGTCAACGGCCTGACCGCCATGTCGATGCAGGGCGGCTACAACCGCATGGTGCTGGCCGGCGTCCTGCTGCTGGCCGCGGTGGTCGACATCCGCTGGCTGAAGAACCGGCACCGCATTGTCAACACGGTCTACGTCAGCCCCACCTACCACGGCATGCAGTTGGCACCGTCGACCGCACCCGACTGCGGCACCGCGTGGGCACTGAACGACCGGTTGCGGCCCGCCACGCCGATCGGCCTGGGCCGCATCGAAGGGCCGGAGGACATAATCCTCGATCGCGACGACAACCTCTACGCCGGCTCGCGCCACGGCGACATCATCCGGTTCTTCGCGCCCGACTACGAGCGCATGGAGGTTTTTGCCCACATCGGCGGCATGCCGCTGGGCATGTCCTTTGACCGCAAGGACAACCTGTACGTCTGCGTCGGCGGCATGGGCCTGTACCGCGTGACACCCGAGCGCAAGGTCGAAATGGTCACCGACGAAACCAAGTGAATATATAACCGCCATCAGTACTGCGAGGTGTTTCCTGTTCCTCCCCGGCATGCTCCCGAATGTCGGC
>JANNGR010000369.1:0-9198 GCA_031403955.1 Betaproteobacteria bacterium | reverse complement strand
CCGACGCTGGTGCAGTTGGGCGTGGAGCCGCTGGTAGCGCACTTTTTTGTCTTCTATTACGGCGTGCTGGCCGACATCACGCCGCCAGTGGCTCTGGCGGCTTATGCGGCGGCCGGTATGGCCGGCAGCGACCCGTTCAAGACCGGCAACACCGCGTTTCGCCTCGGCCTGGCCAAAGTGCTGGTGCCGTTTGTGTTCGTTTTCTCACCCTCGCTGCTGCTGGTGGCCAAGGGTTTCACCTGGTATGACTTCATTGTCACCTTCTCGGGTTGTGTGCTGGGCATCACGATACTGGCGGCGGCGTTGAGCAAATATTTCCTGGTGGAAATGAAGCGCTGGGAACAACTGGTCTGTTTCGCGGCGGCGCTGCTGATGGTCTTCCCTAGCTTGGTGGCTACCCTGGTGGGGCTGGTAATGACGCTGCCGATGTTGCTGCGCCATGTCGCCGCCTGGCGGGCCGCACAGGTGTCGCTGACGGCCTGAATATATCTATTAGTCTATGTATTGCCTTTTATATAAATTTCGTTTAAAAACATATAGTTATATAAAATTATCTATTCATGATGGAACCTCGGTTTGTTTTGACCGACCAACTGCGCACTGTGCTGGCGCAAGGCGGCCCGCTAACGGCCCGGCACCTCCAGCGCGCGACCGGCAAGAGTCAACCCAGCATTTCGCTGGCATTGGCCAAACTTGGCGCCGAAGTTCACAAAATGGGTGCGGCACGCAGCACCCGTTACGCCCTGACCCAGCCGATTCTTGGACTGGGCGCACAACAACCAGTCCATCTGGCCGGTCCGCACCGGGACCAGGGGCTGTTTGGCGTGCTGGTACTGTTGCGCGGCGAGTTGGTCCATGTTTGTGGGCCGCGCAACAACCAATGGCAGGCGCAGGGAACTCTGCCATGGTGGTTATCAACGCTGCGGCCGCAGGGCTTCCTCGGGCGGCAGTTTGCGCGCTTGCGTCCCGACTTCGCGCCCGATCCAGACCAATGGACATTGGCGCAAACCCTTTACATGGCGGTCAACCATGCGTCGGACCCGCCGGGGGCATTTGCGATCGGGGCTCTAGCTCTGGCGGCCAGCATCGCCACTGCCGGCATGGATCGCGGCGCCGCTTTCGACCAACTGGCCGACAAGGCCGCGGACAGCTTGCCCGCAGGCTCGTCCGCTGGTGGCGAACAACCTAAATTCACTGTCCGCCTCGGTGATGCCCATTTGATCGTAAAGTTCTCGCCGCCGCGCGGCACGCCGTTTGGCGAGCGCTGGCATGACCTGCTGCAACTGGAACACCTGGCGGGTGAAATATTGCGCGACAACGGCATTGCAGTTGCCCAAACCGAGCTGGTTCTTACACAGCGGCGCACCTATCTCCAATCCAGCCGCTTCGACCGCATAGGCCCGGCGGGCAAGCGCCACGTAGTTGCGGCTTCGGCGCTGCACGATGCTTTTGTACCCGCGCCGCGCCGCCACTGGGTGACCACTTGCGAGGCCTTGTCGGCGCAGAAACGGCTGAACGCCGAACAGGTGCAAACGGTAGCTTGCATCTACTTGTTTGGCCAGTACATCGGCAATACCGACATGCATTTTGGCAACCTGTCATTTTTTGTCGACGATGTGACCAAACCGGTCTTTGCGCCCACGCCGGTGTACGACATGCTTCCCATGATTTGGCGACCCGGCGTACATGGTGGCGAACTAGACGCCATGCCAATACAAGCACAAACCCAGCCGGCCGGGTTTGAAACCCAGGCGGCTCATGCGCGTTTATGGGCGATTGCCTTCTGGCAGCGCGCGGCCCAGTTGCCCACACTCAGCGGCGCCTTGCGCGAAGCCAGCGCGACCAGCGCCCGCGACTTGTGTCAGCGCGGCCCGGTTTGACCAGGGGCCGGCAGCTCGATGCGGAAATGCCGCTTCAGAATGTCGGCGATGTTCTCGAAGCAGGAGCCGTAACGCACTACCTCCAGCGTCTCGCAGTTCAGCAGCGTGGAGGAGGCTTTCCACAAATGGTATTTCATCAGCCCGTAGTCCACGATCAGGTCGGCGATGGCGGTGATTTCCGGCTCCATGTCTTCGACCCTGAACTTGGTGCCAGACATCGACAGATTGGCCGACGAACCAAACAGCAGCGTTTCGCGCTCCAGGCTTAAACGCGTGATCTCGCGGTGAAACGGCCCGGCGTTAAGCAGCATCAACAGGGTGTTGCCTTTGGTACTGCGCTCGAAAGTGTCCGCGTCCAGGCTGCGCAGCAACGGATGCCCGCGGCGGCATGGTGCGATCAGACCCAGCGGCAGGTCGTAGTCGCCGGTGATGGCCTGCACGATGGCCTTGCCGCGCGGGCTCACGATGTGCAGTTCGCGGTGCAGGTCATGGTTGCCCAGCATCGCATTGAGTTTGCTCGGCGCGCGTTTCTTGGTGTCGAAGATTTTCTTCAGTGCCAAGCGGCGTGCGCCGATCAGCGAATAACCCACGTCGTTGGGCAGGATCGCAATGCCCGCGTTTTGCATCACATCCATCGCCCGTTGCGCGTCTGCCTTCAGATTGAGTACCGTCATCTCTGTTGGACTCGTGATTTGCAAATCCAATGCAGTCCGAATTGCTCGACCAGGTCCAGGTCGAACGCGCCGTCCTCCATCTCCCGCAGCGGCAAACCCAATTCGAGGCACCTGGCGCGCAGCCACGCACAGTCCGAAAACTCCAGCACCAGCGCAGATGGAATCACCGTCGCCAGTTGCTCGTCGAAGCCGACTTGTATTCGGGCATTGGCTAACGTCAATTCGACGCCGTTGGCGCGCTCACACGCCATCCGCGCGCCCGCCGCCCGCAGTCTGGCGACCCATTGCCCGGCCTGCCGGCGTGGCCCGCGGTAATGGATTTCGCTTAATCCCAAGGCGCCGTTGGCATGCTGCAGCAATCGGGGCGAGCGCAACAATTCCGGCGTGCGATGTTCCACCCAGCACAGGTAGGATGGATCGTGCGGCTGCCAGGCGGCGCCAAAATAGGCAAACCGCGCCATGCCTCGCAGCCCCGCTTCCTCGACCGGCCGGGCCCAAAACAGGACCGGTCCGGCGTCAACGCCGTTGTCCAGACACAGCGACTGGCATGCGGCGGCGTCAAGCGTTCCAAAGGCCACGATATGCAAGCCGAAACGCACCGTGGGGGCCAACGCAAGTTGGTGGCCGGCGCCGGCATCGGTAATCTGCATCAACTCGATATAGGCGTTATGCAGCATGATGGAACGTTGCGAACTGCCGGCTGACACCAACTGCCGCTGGGTGTTGGTGCGCGTGTGGTTGGCGCGCGTGGTCTGCGTGAAACCCAGGCGCTCCACCAGATCGCCACTCGCCACCAGATCGCGGACGATCAATCCGGCGTGGTCCAGCTGGATGTCAAGCGGCTTGCCGTCACTCGGACTCATCGTTTCCTGCCTCTGATGGACTGCGCCACGACCGGTACGGAAGTGCCGAAAATCACTTTCTTGGCGGCATGGATATGCGAGCGCATCGCCGACTCGGCCCATACCGCGTCGCCAGACTCAATCGCCGTCACCAGGTCAACATGCTGCATGGCGCTGCGTTCGAGCGACTCGCGCGTGTATTTGGCGAAGGTCTGCTTGACCAGCGGGATAGACACCACCGCCACCAGCATCGATGCCAGACGCGGGTTCTTGCCTGCGTCCAATATCAGACGGTGCAAGCGGTTGTTGGACTCCGCGATCAGCCGCATGTCCAGGTCAGCGGTGTTGCGCGTCAAGTCGCAAAACGTCTGCACCTCGCGCCGCATTTGCAGCACCTCCTGCTCGGACGCGCGCAGCGCGGCAAGCGACGCGCCGTAACCCTCCAGCAGCGCGCGCAGGTCGAAAACCTCCAGCAGGTTGGCGTCGGTCCAGTCGATCACGACCGCGCCGCGGTTGGGCCGCAACTCGACAAAACCTTCGGCCGCCAGCAGCGTCAGCGCCTGGCGCACCGATGTACGCGACACCTTCGCCAACGCGCAGATCTCAAGCTCGCGCATACGGTCGCCGCCGGCGAAGCGGCCGCTTCGAATCGCCTCCCGGATGACCTCGCTGGCCGTATCGACACTGCTCGACATGGCAGCGGCCGCTTTGGCCTTGGTTTGCAAGCCGGCCATCAACGCCAGTATTCCGGGCGGGAGAATCCCTTGGCCTTGGGATCGGTCTCGATGAATTTGCGGTAGTCGGCCGACTTGTAGGCGTCCGCCAGTTGCTTCAGCAGCGCACCGGCGGCCACCTCCTTGCGCGCCACCAGGATGATGCGGTACTGCGGCGCCGGGTCTTCCAGCACCAGCGCCGACGACAACAACATGCCCGACGCGATGACATGGTTGCCCAGCACGGCGGCAAGGTCCACTTCGTCCAGCGAGCGTGGTATCTGCGGCGCATCAAGCAATACCAGTTTCAGATTGCGCGGGTTGGAGGTGACGTTTTTCTCGGTCGCCTTGCCCGCCGCTACCGCCGGGTCAATACCTATCAGCCCTTGCGACTGCAGGAATGCAAGCGAGCGGCCGAGCGAAGTGGGGTCATTCGGCACGGAAACCGAAGCGCCTTGCGGCAGCGCCTTCAGGTCGGTGATTTTCTTGGAATACAAACCCAGCGGTGCGCTAGGCACCTGCAGCACCTCGACCAGGTCACCCTTGTACTGCGCATTGAAAGTCTCCAGGAACGCGCGGTTCTGGAACACGTTGGCATCCAGATTGCCGTCCATCAGCGCCGAGTTCAACTGGATGATGTTGGAGAACTCGGTCGCCTGCACCTTGACGCCGGCGCGCTCGAGTGCCGGCTGTACGCCGCGTTTGAACTGGTCGGCATAGGGGCCGGGGAAGAAACCGATGCGCAGCGCGTTTTGCGCCATTGCAGCGCCGGCCAGGGCGAGCGTGGAAACTATCAGGGCTTTGACCAGGGTACGTTTTTTCATCACTTTTCTCCAGTAGCGTTGAGGGACTGACACGACTAACAGACTATCTCCGGTCCAGCCGGCGCGCAACCCAGGCGCCCGCGAACTGGGTGGTCTGAACCAGCACGAACATGATCACCACGCACCAGACCATCACCGATGTCTCGAAACGGTAATAGCCATAACGGATCGCCAGGTCGCCCAGGCCGCCCGCCCCCACGGCGCCGGCCACGGCCGAATAAGCTATGAAGCCGGTGGCGGTGACCGTGAAGCTGCCGACAATTGCCGGCATTGCTTCGGCGATAAGCACCTTGAAAATGGTGGTCGCGGTCGAGGCGCCGCAAGCTTGCGCCATGTCGATGATTCCGCGCGGCACGTCGCGCAGGTTTTGTTCCACCAGGCGCGCAAAAAACGGAATCACCGCAAACGACAACGCGACCGCCGCGGCCTTCGGCCCGATGCTGGTGCCCACCACCAACCGTGAAAACGGAATCAGGATTACCAGCAGGATGATGAACGGAAAAGACCGCAACACATTGACGATGTAACCCACCACGCGGTTCAACAGGGGGCGCGGGTACAGGCCGCCGCCAGCCGAGGTAAACAGCAACACGCCCAGCGGTGTGCCTACCAGCAGCGCACTGACCATCGTGGCGCTGACCATCAGCAGGGTGTCGAGTGTCGCTTTCCACAAGTCCGGGCCGAACTCGAACAGGGCCTTGAACAACAGGTTCATGTTTCCTCCTGCGGCAACACGGTCTGCTCGGTCCAGCCGCGGGCGGTTTCAAAGAAAAACTTGCCCAGCAGGCTGAGTGGCCGCGGGTCGGCCATGTCGATGCGATCCACCACCCGCCCGCGCTCGAGCACCACACAATGCTGGCACAGGTAATTGGCGACCTTGATGTCATGCGTGACGATCACGATCGTCATGCCCCGTTCCCGGTTCAATTGCTGCAGCAACCGCAGGATCGACAGCGCGGTATGCGGATCCAGCGCCGACGTGGCTTCGTCGCACAACAATACCGTGGGCGACGTGGCGAGCGCGCGCGCAATCGCCACGCGCTGGCGCTGGCCACCCGATAGCTGGGCCGGAAACGCGTCTTCACGGTCCGACAGACCGACCGCGGCCAGTGCTTCCCGTGCCTTGGCCCGGCGTGCCGCACCGGCAAGCCCCGCGACTTCGAGCGAGAACTCGACGTTGTGCAACGCGCTGCGGTGCGACAACAAGTTGAACTGCTGAAAGATCATGCCGATGCGTTGGCGCGCCTGGCGCAACCGGTCTTCCGGCATGCCCACCAGTTCCTGGCCATCGATGCGCACCGAGCCGCTACTGGGCTCCTCCAGGCGGTTGATCAGGCGCAACAACGTGCTCTTGCCGGCGCCGGAAAACCCAAGCAAGCCAAACACCTGCCCCGACGTTATCGTCAGGTCAGTCGGCAGCAAGGCGTCGATAGTCTTGCCAGCGGCATGGAAGCGCTTGGAGACCTGCTGCAGTTCAATCATCCTAGAAACCGCGGTTGAACGCGCCCGAGTGGGCCGTCATGGCGTGGGCTGGCAAGGCGCGACGACGCGGCAGGCTCTTGCCTGCAAGGAGGAGCAACGCCGCCAGCGCGCGACAGGGCGGCGCAATCGGGTGCGTAGCGATGTCACTCATTGGGTCAGGTGCTTCAAAGCCAGAGAAGCTAGAGTTCATGCTACGTTTCTTGTTGGAGTGAGCGGTCAACTGCGGTTTCTAGGATCATGCGGCCTGCTCTCGGAACCGCGATTCGACTTCCACGCGGCCACCACTTCGCCCGCCGTCGGTGTCCACACGTCTGCCAGAGCCAGCGCATGGTCCAGCACGCGTTCGAACATGGCGATACGCAGCGACGCGCCCGACAGCCACGGCCGCACGCAGTAGTGAAACAGGCGTGCGGTGGTCTGGCCATCGTGCTGCAACTGCGTCAAGGCCTTGCGAAAATGGTCTTCGAACATGTCGAGGTTGCACATCCGGTTGACCAGCACCGTCTGGTCGTCGAAATCGGCCCACAGCGGCAGCGCCACCAGGTCGCCCGGTGTCGTCATCGCGTAAGGCTGTTCGTCGTTGGCCCAATCGCACACATAAACCAGGCCGGCTTCACCGAGCAGTTGCGGCGTGTATGTGGACTCGCCGTATTCGGGGCCAAACCAACCCATCGGCCGGATGCCGCAGGCTTGCAGACGTTCGAGCGTTTGTGCAATGTAGTCACGCTCCTGCTCCAGACCCATGGCACTGCTGATCGGCCGAGTCACCGACAGGCCATGCGCAACGAACTCGCTGCCGGCGTCACGCAAGGCGTCGACCAGATGCGGGTACAGCTCGGCGCTCAACACGTCGATCGCCACCGTCGGGCGGATGCCGCGCTGCCTGAGGGCGTCAACCAACCGGAAGATGCCCACGCGGTGCCCGTATTCCCGCGTCGATACGCGCGAGATGTTGGGAAAATCGCGTACCAGACCACCACCCACGCTGTTGATCTGCGGCCAGCCGGCCGGTAATGGGTCTTCGACCATCTCCAGGTTGATCAATGGCACCACGGCCAGGCCACGTCGGCCCGGCCAACAAAATGGCGCACGCGCGGGCAGGGGATTCCACGCATAGTGCGGATGGTCCATGCCAGGCCGGCGTTGCGCCGGCACCGGGCCGCCAGGCACTGGCGCCGTGGCACGCGGCCTGGAAACGATGACCGGTCTGGCGGCGGCCACGGCGGCCGTCTGCGCGGCCACTTCCGCGCCATGGCGCACATGCAAGTCGTAATGCTGGTCCAGGAAAAACGCGGCAATCTCGTCGCCGGTGGCGTGCCAGACACCGTCATGCGCGCAGATGTGGTCGAGAATCTCACGCAGGTGCCCGATATGGTGCGGCTGGCCAATCTGGTACGGATGCAGCGCGATACAAAACACGCGCCCGCCATCGGCGCTCTCGGCGTACAGCCGATCAAACGCAGCCTTGCAGGCAGCGACAAAATAACGCCCGCCATACGGACGCCCGTCCCATAGCGGCGCGTCGTTCAGGTCGTAGGAATACGGCATCGAAACCAGGCGGCGACCCGGCACCAGGATCGGCACCGGTACGTCGTCGTGCACCCAGTCCGCGTGGTAACTCAAACCGGCCTCGGCAATCAGCGCCGGAGTGCGCGTGGTGTTGGTGATGGCCGGCGTCAGGATGCCCTGCAGCCGCTGCCCGGTGTGGCGCAACAGCGAGGCGACGTTGTCGGCATAAAAGGCGCGCTCCTGCGCCTCGTCCATGCCATACAGAAACCGGGTGTTGTAAATGCCGTGGCTCATCACGGCCCAGCCGCGGTCACGAATAAGCTGCGCGACCTCCGGAAAATGGTCCAGCAGCGCCAGGTTGAGCGAGACCGTCGGCCGCACCGGGTACTGGTCGAGCAACGCGCTCATGCGCCAGATGCCGACCCGGTTGCCGTAGTCGCGAAAACCGTATTCGCGCACGTCCGGGTGCGACGGAACCCGGTCCCAGGTTTCGCGCCCCAGCGCGCTCGGTGGCGTGTATTCGTAGAACTCCAAGTTGGGAACAATCCAGCAAGCCAGCCGTTTGCCGCCCGGCCAGGTGACAGGTGGCCGCGTGGTGACCGGCGCGTAGCGGACCAGATCCTGTATGGTTTTCATGTTGGTCAGGACGGCAGCACGATGTCTTCGACACCGGCCAGGTCGTCGATACGCTGCATGGCATCGAACAAGCCGCGCGCGGCCGGTTCCGCCACCCCCGCGTGTTGTGTACAGCCCAGAAATTTGGCCCACAGTTCGCTCTGCGCCAATGGGGTGTCGGCATGACCGGTCGCGCGGCGAACCTGAGCCGTCGAAATCGCGCGGCCATCGTCAAGCGTGAAAGTAATGACATCGAACGGTGCCGCATCGCGCCACTCGGGCTCGAACTCAGCCGTGGTGTCGATCGCCACTCTGGACATCAGTGCCTGAATCACGGGGCTGCGAACCACGTCGTCGGCAAGCTCTTTGAAACCCACCGCGTTGTGCACCAGGGCGCTGGCGATGGCGAACTCAAGGCTGAACTTGGCTTGGAGGTTGTCTTGCGGCAGGTGGTAGGGCATCACAGCTGCGTGGCGTTCGCTGATGCGCGCCACTATTTTCTTTACCTTCCGCGGATCGATTGTTTCGCGCCGGTTCAACGCCAGCACCGCGTCGATGCCGCGTTGCGAGGCGCCTACGGTGGGGTATTTCTTGATGTTGAGCCGCGCACTCCGCGGAGTTCGTTGACGTGCGCGTCGACGTGGTGGCCGTGGCTAGCG